>DATFXL010000044.1:0-22769 GCA_035316025.1 Acidimicrobiia bacterium | reverse complement strand
CACTTCCCCGGCGGGACGATCGCTCCCGCGAGCTCCTCGACGACGCAGCCCGGCGCGCCCGGCCGGTGGTGCTGGCCGGCGAGCGGGTCCTCGCCGTCCCCGATCCGCTGGGCGCACGCCTCCCCGGGGGCGGCGTGCAGCGGGGGACGGTGGTGGCGGTCGACGGCGGTCCCGGCGCCGGTGCCACCGGGATCGGGTTCCAACTGGCGGCGGCGGCCACGGCGGCGGGCGAATGGGCCGCCGCTGTCGGGCTCGACGCCAGCCTGGGCGGGCTGGCGGCGGGAGAGGCCGGGGTCGAGCTCGACCGGTTCGCCGTGGTCCGGCGGGTGCCCCCCGCGCGCTGGGCCGCGGTGGTCGCGGCGCTCCTCGAGGGGATCAGCGTCGTGCTCGCCGAGGTGCCGGCGTACGTGCGGATCGGCGACGCGCGGCGGCTGCTGGCCCGGGCGCGTGAGCGGGGCTCGGTGCTGGTGGCCATGGGGCCGTGGCCGGCCGATGCCGCCCTGCGCCTGCACGTCGCGGGCTCGGAGTGGCGCGGCCTGGAAGGGGGCGAGGGTGTGCTGACCCGAGGTGACGGGCGTGTACTCGTCGACGGTCGCGGCGTCGCGCCACGCGAGCAGTTCGCGGCACTGGCCCGAGCGGGGTGAGGACGCGGTGCCGGTGCGCACGACGTGCCTCTGGTGCCCCGACTGGCCGGTCGTTGCGTTGCGCGCACGAGATCCCGCGTTGCGCGACCCGCCGGTGGCGGTCGTGGAGCGCGCCGAGCGCGGGCTCGTCGTGGTCGCGGCGTCGACCGAGGCGGCCGTCGAAGGTGTGACGCCCGGCCTGCGCCGACGGGAGGCGGAGGCGCGTTGCCCCGGCGTGGCCGTTGTCGAAGCCGACCCACAGGTCGAAGCGCGCGCGTTCGAGCGGGTCGCGCGCGCGATCGAGACGTTCACGCCCCGCTTCGTCCTCGAGGAGCCCGGTCGCGTGACCTTCCCGACGCGCGGGCCGGCGCGGTACTTCGGCGGCGACACCGCGATGGCCGTCCGTTGTCTCGATGCCGTGCGCGCCATCGGCATCACCGACGCCCGAGTCGGCGTCGCCGACGGCGGGTTCGCGGCCATGCTCGCGGCCCGTGCCGCCGAGCCCGGCGCGGCGTACGTGGTGCCGGCGGGGGAGTCACCCGCGTTCCTCGCGCCGTGGCCGGTCGCGGTGCTCGACGATCCCGAGCATCCCGACGACGCGCTCGGCGACCTGCTCGTCCGGCTCGGCCTGCGCACCTTGGGTGCGTTCGCCGCCCTGCCCGAGGGGGCCGTGCTCGGCCGCTTCGGATCGGCCGGTGTGCGCGCTCACCTGCTGGCCCGTGGCGACGACGAACCCGCTCCGCCCCCGTCGCCGCCGCCGCCGGAGCTCGTCGAGACCGCGGAGCTCGACCCGCCCGCCGTGCACGTCGAGACCGCCGCCTTCGCGGCCAAGGGCCTGGCCGAGCGGCTCATGGCGCGCCTCGGCCGGCTCGGGCTCGCGTGCTCGCGCCTGACGATCGAGGCCGAGACGGAGCGGGGCGAGCGGTTGACGCGCTGCTGGCGTCACGAGGGCGCGTTGACCCCGGCGGCGCTGGCGGCGCGCGTCCGGTGGCAGCTCGAGGGCTGGCTCACGGGCGACGACTCCATCGACGGTGACGACGGCTCGGCCGACGAGCTCGCGACGAGTGGGCTCGTGCTGCTGCGGCTGGTGCCGGACGAGGTGCTGCCCGCCACCGGTCGTCAACTCGGGTTCTGGGGTGGCGACGCGGCGGCGGCCGACCGCGCCGGGCGCGTGCTCGCCCGGGTGCAGGGGATGCTCGGCCATCCCGCCGTGGTCACGGCCGTAGCCCAGGGTGGCCGCACGCCCCGCGAGCGGGTGCGGTGGGTGCCGTGGGGCGACCCGCGCGATCCCGCCCGACCGCTCGGTGCGGTTGTGGCGCCGGGGGCCAACGTCCGCGAGACCCCGCCGTGGCCCGGGGCCATCCCGGCGCCGGCGCCGGCGCGGGTGTTCGATCAGGCGCCGGCGGCCCAGCTGCTCGACGCTGCCGGCGACGCCGTCACCGTGTCGAGCCGGGGGGAACTGTCGGCGCCGCCGGCCCGGGTGCGGTGCGCGGCGCTGCCCGGGAGCGAGGGCGAGGTCGCGGCGTGGGCGGGACCGTGGGCCCACGATGCCCGCTGGTGGGACCGGCGGACGCGGGCGCGCCGGGCGTACTGGCAGGTGCTCGTGGCCGGGCCCGACGGCGGGCGCGTCGCCTGTCTTGTCGCGGTCACGGCCGGGCGCGCCAAGCTCGAGGCGATCTACGACTGAGCAGCCACGCGCTCAGACCGGGCGCACGAGCTCGACCGTGTGCCCGGCCGGGTCGCGCAGCGCGGCGACCCGCCAACCCCAGGGCTTGTCGTCCGGTGGCTCGTCGAATGTCACGCCCATGCCCCGGAGGCGCTCGTATTCGGAGTCGACGTCGTCCACCTCGAAGTGGAGCTGCACGTGCTCGGCGCGGCCGATCGGCCGGCCGACGTGGAACGCCACGCACGGCCGTCCGGCGTCGTCGGCCAGCTGCACGAACCGCGGCGTCTCCGACGACACCGTCAGGCCCAGCGTGCGCGTGTACCAGTCCCGCAGCGCCGTCGGATCCTCGACGAAAACGGTGACGAGAGAGAACCGCACATCCGGGATGCTAAGGCGCCGCAGCTCCGCTGTCCCGGCTAGCGCACCTCGGCGATCTCGTACGTGAGCGTGGTGCCGTCGAGCGTTCCCTTGGAGACGGCCTGGACCCGGTTCAGCCACGCGTACCGATCGTCACCCGTCTCGAACAACGGAGCGGCGTAGACCGGTGACACGCCCGGTCCCTTCGACAGGTCGATGCGCCCCGAGTAGGTGACGAACACGAGCGCGCCGTCGTGGGTCTCGAACGTCATGCGCACGTCGAGCGTGCACGTCATGTCGGGCCCGATCGTCGCCCAGTCGGCGCCGGCAGCGCCCTTCATGGTGCCCGAGAGCCGCTCGCCCTCCAGCTTCGCCGTCTCCACCTCGATGATCGTCCGCATGCCGCTCGGGGTGTTCGGCAGGACGATCGGGTCCTTCAACGCGATCGTCGCGGTGCACAACGGGACGAGCTCGATGGTCATGCCGCTCAGTCTGCACCACATACTTCGAGCGCGACCAAGAGCGACTCCCGTCGCCAGCGATCGAGGCTCCCGTCGTAGCGGGGCTGGTACTTGTCGAAGACGAGCCGGCGTCCTCGCTCCGACTCGTTGCCCGGCCCGACGATCCGAGCGATCGCCTCGTGCGTCGCGTCCCGCACGCGCACCGTGACCCGAGGGTCGGCGCGAAGGTTCCGGACCCAGTCGGATCGGTCCCCGCCGCCGGACAGCAGGTAGAGCGTACGGGTGTCGAGCGCGAACCAGATCTCGATCTCGTGCGGGCGCCCTGAGACTCGCCCGCGCGTCGTCAGGTAGCAGAAGTCGTCGTTGGCGACGGCCGTCAGCTCGTCCATGACGCGGCAAGTCTCGCACCGGCCGCGATGCGCGAAGCTCGCGCTCGTGGCGACGATCGAGTACGTCCGCGAGCTCTCCCGCCGTGATCAGGGCCTCGCCGTCGTCGTGACCCAACGGGCGGACGGGTCACCGCAGGCTTCGATCGCCAACGCAGGGGTCCTGGAGCACCCGGTACGGGGGGACGCCGTCGTGGGGCTGGTCGTGCGAGGCGACACGCGCAAGCACGCCAACCTGCGGCGTCGGCCGCGGGCGACGGTCGTGTTCCGGGCCGGTTGGGAGTGGGTTGCCGTCGAGGGACCCGTCGACCTCGCGGGGCCCGACGACCCGCTCGCCGGCGTCGACGCCGGCCGTGTCCCCGAGCTGCTGCGGGACGTGTTCCGCGCCGCCGGTGGCACGCACGACGACTGGGACGAGTACGACCGCGTGATGGCCGCCGAACGGCGAGTGGCCGTGTTGGTGGCGCCGGATCGCGTGTACTCGAATCCCGGGACCTGACCCGAGGGAGCGCCGAGCCCGCCTGGACAGACCGAACATGTGTTCGATACCGTGATCGGCCCGGGGCGCCCGCGTCCCGGGTCATGCGGAGTAGGCGCCCATGGTCGGTGGCGACGGGTGTGGCTATGCGGAGCTGCACTGTCACACGAACTTCTCGTTCCTCGACGGGGCCAGCCACCCCGAGGAGCTGGCCGACGAAGCCGCCCGCCTGGGCCTCGCCGCCCTGGCGGTCACCGACCACGATGGCCTGTACGGCGTGGTGCGCTTTGCCCTCGCCGCCCGCGCCACCGGCCTCCCCACCGTGTTCGGCGCCGAGCTCACGCTCGATGCGCCCCGCACACCGCCGAACGGGTACGCCGATCCCCCCGGTGAGCACCTCGTCGTGCTGGCCGAGGGCCCAGTCGGCTACGCCCGCCTCGCGAGCGCGGTGAGCGCGGCCCAGCTGGCGGGAGAGAAAGGCGCCCCCCGCCTGGAGCTCGACGCCCTCGCCGGCGCCGCCCGTGCCCCCGTCCACCTCGCCGGTCCCCGGCCGAGCGCGACGAACGACGCGTGGTTCGTGCTCTCCGGGTGCCGCAAGGGCGCGGTCACGCGCGCGCTCCTCGACGACGGCCCCGCCGCGGCGCGGCGCGCCCTCGACCGGCTCGCCGCCGCCTTCGGACGTGACCGCGTGCTCGTCGAGCTGTGGGACCACGGCGACCCCCTCGACCGGCATCGCAACGACGCGCTCGCCGAGGTGGCGGCGGCGGCGTCGGTCGACGTGATCGCCACCAACAACGTGCACTACGCCACGCCGGGGCGGCGGCCGCTCGCGACCGCGCTCGCCGCCGTGCGCGCCCGCCGTTCGCTCGACGAGATCGACGGCTGGCTCCCCGCCGCTCCGTTCGCGCACCTGCGCAGCGCAGACGAGCAGCGGCGACGGTTCGCGCGCTGGCCCGGTGCCGTCGAGCGCACGCTGGACGTCGCGACGACGTGCGCGTTCGACCTCACTCTCGCCGCGCCCGAGCTGCCCGACCACGACGTGCCTCCGGGTCACACCGAGATGACCTGGCTACGCGAGCTCACCGCGCGCGGCGCGGCGGTCCGGTACCCGCCGTCGCATCCGCAGCACGAGCAGGCGGTGCGCCAGATCGCCTACGAGCTCGAGGTGATCGAGGAGCTCGGCTTCCCCGGGTACTTCCTGCTGCTCGTCGACATCGTCGAGTTCTGCCACCGCAACGACATCTACTGCCAGGGTCGGGGCAGTGCCGCCAACAGCGCGGTCTGTTACGCGCTCGGCGTCACCAAGGCCGACGCCGTCCAGCTGGGGTTGCTGTTCGAGCGCTTCCTCTCGCCCGAGCGCGACGGGCCGCCCGACATCGACCTCGACATCGAGCATCAACGGCGCGAGGAAGCGATCCAGTACGTCTACGACAAGTACGGGCGCGACCGCGCCGCCCAGGTCGCCAACGTGATCACGTACCGGCCCAAGAGCGCGTTGCGTGAGATGGCCAAAGCCGCCGGCTTGTCACCGGGCCACGCCGACGGGCTCACGAAGTGGATCGACCGGTGGGGGAGGGACGTCGGCGCCTTCGAGAACGTGAAGACGGAAGGGCCGCCGGTACCGGCGCTCGTCCTCGACCTCGCCGCCCAGGTGCTCGACTTCCCCCGCCACCTCGGTATCCACTCCGGGGGGATGGTCATGGCCGACCGGCCGCTGGTGGAGTTCTGTCCGGTCGAATGGGCCCGCATGGAGGACCGGTCGGTGCTCCAGTGGGACAAGGAGGACTGCGCCGCCGCCGGGCTGGTGAAGTTCGACCTTCTGGGCCTCGGGATGCTCACGATGTTGCACCTGGCCGTCGATCTCGTGCGCGAGCACGAGGGCGTCGAGGTCGACCTCGCCACGATCCCCCAAGAACCGGCCGTGTACGACCTGCTGTGCGCGGCCGACACCGTGGGCGTGTTCCAGGTCGAGAGCCGGGCCCAGATGGCCACGCTGCCGCGCCTGCGCCCGCGCACGTTCTACGACCTCGTCATCGAAGTGGCGCTCATCCGCCCGGGCCCGATCCAGGGCGGTTCGGTGCACCCGTACCTGCGGCGGCGCAACGACCAGGAGCCCGTCACCTACCTGCACCCGATGCTCGAGGACTGCCTGGAGAAGACCCTCGGCGTGCCGCTGTTCCAAGAGCAGCTGATGCAGATGGCGATCGACATCGCCGGTTTCACGCCGGGCGAGTCCGACCAGCTGCGCCAGGCCATGGGCTCGAAGCGCTCCCATGCCCGCATGGCCGTCATGCGCGAGCGGTTGCTCGCTGGCATGGCCGAGCGCGGCATCATCGGCGCGACCGCCGAGGAGATCGCGACCAAGTTCGAGGCGTTCGCCGACTTCGGGTTCCCGGAGAGCCACTCGGTGAGCTTCGCCTACCTCGTGTACTCGAGCTCGTGGATCAAGCTGCACTACCCGGCCGAGTTCGCGTGCGCGCTGCTCAACGCCCAGCCGATGGGCTTCTACTCGCCGCACTCGATCGTGCGCGATGCCATGCACCACGGCGTCGAGGTGCTCGGGCCCGACGTGAACGCATCGCGCAAGGACTGCACACTCGAGCCCCGCACCAAGGAGGCGGGACCGGTCGGTCATCCCCGCCCGGGCTGGCACTCCGACCCCTCGACGCGCGCCGTGCGCACGGGTCTGCGCTACGTGCGCGGCCTCGCCGACGCGCTGCTGGACCGCATCGACGCCGAACGCGAACGGGCGCCGTTCACCTCGCTACCCGACTTCACCCGGCGTACCGGCGCGCCCACCGACGCCATCGAAGCGCTCGCCACCGCGGGCGCGTTCGGAACGCTGGGCGAAACCCGCCGCCGCGCCCTTTGGGCCGCCGGCGCGCTGCGCGACGCACGAGCCGACAAGCTGCCCGGGCTCGTCACAGGCGTCGACGCGCCGTCGCTGCCGGGCATGACCGAGGTGGAGGAGACGGCCGCCGACCTGTGGGCGACGGGGATGACCGCGGGCCGGCACCCGACCGAGTTCGTGCGCGAGCGCCTGACCTCCCGCGGCGTCGTCACGATCGAGGCGCTCCGCGACCTGCCGCATCGCGGCGTGGTCGAGGTGGCCGGGATCGTCACCCATCGCCAGCAGCCCGACACGGCCAAGGGCGTGGTGTTCGTCAACCTCGAGGACGAGACGGGGCTGTTGAACGTGATCTGCACCGCCCAGGTGTGGCGCCGCTATCGGAAGATCGCCCGCATGTCACCGGCGCTGATCGTGCGGGGGATGCTCGAGCGCTACCAGGGCGTCATCAACGTCGTCGCCGCCCGCATCCAGGAGCTCCCGCTCACTGCGGGCGACCTCGTCCGGTCGCGCGACTTCCACTAGCAGGGTCTCAGGTGTTCCCCGTCGCGTAGAGCGCCAGCAGCGAGACGAGCACCAGAGTGACGATCGTCAGGTTGTACGCGAGGTGGGCGCGCGTCGACTCGAGGAGGGCGCCGGTCTGGGAGCGCGTCTCCTTCCAGCCCTGGAGGTAGCACCAGGTGAGATACACCCCGCCGATCGACAGCGCCAGCGCGGCGCCGATGGGGATGCCGACGACGGCGTGGGCCAGGCCGAACACGAGCGAGCGCCAGAGGTTCGTGGCGGTGCCCCGCGTCTCGGCGCCCCGGCGGAACAGCCACTCCTCCCGGGCGACGAGCAACGGCATGCCGACGATCAGCAACCCGATGAAGAACAGGGGGATGATGACCGACACGATCCCGTAGTCGCGGTCGGTGACGCCGACGACCGGGTTGCCCTCGCCGCCGATCGACGTCCACCACCCCCACGACAGGACGGGCAACTGGATCAACACGAAGGCCGTCGCGACGATCAGGGCGACGACCGGAATGGCCCGGAGGAAGTGCCGCGTGCGCAGGCCCTGAACGACGCCGAGCGTCTTTCGGCGCGCGCCGACCGACGTGCGCGCCGCTTCGAAGAGGCGCACGCCGACCACCGCCAGCACCGCCACCGTCAGCAGGTCGAGGATCGTCACCGGGTGACAGTCTTCTCCAAGCGCGCTGCACGCCGTGACCCGTTAGCCTGAACCGGCCCATGCCGACGACACGGATTGCGATGAGCGAGCCCCCGAGTAGCAGATGCTCCGACGCCCGCGCCTCCTCCGGCGCTTCGTCGCCGTTGTTCGCTCCGACCCGAGCGGGGTCGGGGCGGGGTTCGTCGCGCTCCTCCTCTCGTCGGGTGGGGACCTCGTCGCAGGTCTGACCCTGGGCGCCATCTCCAACACGCTCGAGGCCCTGCCTGGTCTGCTCGTCCTCATTCCGGCCGCCATCGGCATGCGCGGCAACATCTTCGGTGCGCTCGGCAGCCGGTTCAGCACGGCGATCCACACCGGCACGTTCCGGGTGTCGCGCCGCCTCGACACGCTCGTCGGCCAGAACGTCGCCGCGTCGCTCGCGCTCTCACTCTCGATCTCGCTCGTGCTCGCGGTGCTCGCCAAGGCCGTCTCCGTCGCCTTCGGGGTCGCGAACTCCATCTCCATCGGAGACTTCGTCGTCATCTCGGTGGTCGGCGGGGTTCTGTCGTCGATCGTCGTGCTGCTCGTCGTCGTCGTCGTGACGGCGGTGAGCGTGCGATTCGACCTCGACCTCGACAACGTGCACACACCGATCGTCACGGCCGCCGGCGACATGGTCACGCTGCCGGGCCTGTTCCTCGCCACGTACCTCGTCGGCATCGCGTGGTTCACGCCAGTGGTCGCGGTGATCTGTATCGTCGCCGGTCTGATTGCGCTCGTAGTCGGTCTGCGTGCACGTCTGCCGATCCTGCGGAGCATCGTGCGTGAATCAGTCCCGATCCTCGCGATCGCGGGTACCGTCGACGTGATCGCCGGGATCACGGTTCAGAAGCGGATCGAGTCGTTCCTCTTATACCCGGCGCTGCTCGTGCTCGTGCCCCCGTTCCTCGAGGACGCGGGAGCGCTCGGCGGCATCCTCAGCTCCCGGATCGCGACGAAGTTGCACCTGGGCACGGTGGAGCTCTCACGCGCGCCGTGGCGGGCCGCGGCCGAAGACATCGTGCTCGTGTCCGTGTACGCGGTGCCGGTGTTCTTCTTGCTCGGCGTGTCAGCCGACGTCGTCTCGGCAGTGTTCGACCTCGCGAGCCCGGGCTCGTTGCAGATGATCGGGGTCTCCATGCTCGCCGGCGTCTTCGCGACGACGGCGGCCGTCGCCGTCGGGTACTACGGCGCCGTCGCCACGTACCGGCTCGGCCTCGACCCCGACAACCACGGCATCCCCATCGTGACGTCGAGCCTCGACTTCTTGGGAGCGGTCTCCTTGATTCTGGCTATCGTGATTCTCGGCCTGACCTGAGGCCGAGCCTGGATGGACGAGAAACCCCCGAGAAATCTCAAAGCCATGCTCTCGGAGGCGAAGGACGCCTCCGAGCTGATGGTCGACCTCGGCTACGCGGCACTGTTCTTCGACGACCTCGCCATGGCCGAAGAGGTCATGGAGCTCGAGGAGCGCCTCGAGGCGCTCGTGCACGAGATGCGCGAGGTGTGCATTCTCGCCGCCCGGTCGCCGCACGACGCCGAGCAGATGTCGAGCGTGCTACACGTGATCTCGTCGATCGAGCGCATCGGTGACGCGGCCGTGAACATCGCCCGCATCGTCATCCACCGGCTCGGCATCCCCGCCGACCTCGTCGCCGATCTCGCCGCCGCCGAGGAGGTCTCGCACCGCGTACGAGTACGCGAAAGCTCCGACCTCGCCGGTCGCTCACTCGCCGACGTCGAGCTGCCGACCAAGGTGGGTATGCGTGTCGTCGCCATCCGACGCGGCAAGGAGTGGATCATCGACCCCGACGGCGACGAGGTCATGCTGCCCGACGATGTCCTGATCCTGCGGGGCGCACCCGAGGGGATCGCCGAGCTCCGAATTCTCGCCGGCGCGCCAGAGTGGCGACGGCCGGGTGTCGACGAGGACCCGACGATCACCGATCTCGACCGCGCGGTGGACGTGCTCGTCGAGATGAAGAACCTCTCCGAGGTCGCGGTCGGGCTCGCGTACTCGGCCCTGCTGTTGTACGACCAGAGCCTTGCCGCCGAGGTCAGCCACCTCGAGGACCGGATCGACGAGATGCGCGAGCGCTTGGAGGTCTGGGTGCTGCGGGCTGCCGCCGAGCAGATCGACCCGTCACCCTTGCGTGGCCTGCTTCACCTCGGCGCGGCGGCGGAAGAGCTCGGTGACTCCGCCCAGCAGATGGTCTGGCTCGTCGAGCAGGGTGAGGAGACGCACCCGGTGCTCGGGCTCGCGCTCGGCGACAGCGACGAGGTCATCGCCCGGGTCCCCGTTGCCGCCGGCTCCGAGCTGGACGGACGGACGCTGCGCGAGGCGAAGCTCGAGCTCCAGACCGGCAGCTACCTGCTCGCCATCCGGCGCGCCGGTCGCTACCTCTACCGGCCGCGGGGGCACGTGCGTCTCGAGGCGGGCGACGAGCTGATCGCGATCGGACCCGACGATGGTCGCGACCGCCTGGCCGAGCTCGCCGGCTTCCGCATCGTCGAGGACGACAGCACCGGCGAGATCGAGCTCGTCCGCTCGCCCGACGCCGGGTAGCCCCCGTCGTGACCGCCCCGCTGCGTTCGGGCCAGCCCGCTGCGCCCGAATTGGCGCACGAGACGCCGCCGTCCGGTCTCACCGCCGCCGAAGTGCGCGATCGCGTCGAACGAGGTGAGACCAACGCGAGCACCGAGCGCACCAGCCGCACGTTCGGCGAGATCCTGCGGGCCAACATCTTCACCCGCTTCAACGCGATCCTCGGCGTGCTGCTCGTCGTGATTCTCGCGGTGGGACATCCTCAGGACGCCCTGTTCGGCATCGTCCTCGTGAGCAACGCCCTCATCGGGATCGTGCAGGAGCTGCGCGCCAAGCGGACGCTCGACAGGCTGGCGGTGCTCAGCGCGCCGCGAGTGCGGGTGGTGCGCGACGGATCGATGGCCGAGATCGAGGTCGACGACGTCGTGCTCGACGACCTCGTGGAGGTCCGATCGGGTGACCAGATCGCGGCCGACGGGATCGTACGCGAGACGACGGCGCTCCAGGTCGACGAGTCGCTGCTGACGGGCGAGTCCGACCCCGTCGACAAGAAGGTCGGCGACCAGGTGCTCTCCGGCAGCTTCGTCGTGGCGGGATCGGGCCGCTTCCAGGCGACGGCGGTGGGCGACGACGCCTATGCCCGCAAGCTCGCCACCGAGGCCCGGCGCTTCGGGCTCGCCCGCTCCGAGCTCATGGACGGGATCAACCGGATCCTGCGCTACGTCACCTGGGCGATCTTCCCGACGGGGGCGTTGCTCCTCGTCAGTCAGTACTACGCCGTGAGCGGGTGGACGGAGGCGGTGAGCGGCGCGGTCGCCGGTGTCGTCGGGATGGTGCCTCAGGGGCTCGTGCTGCTCACGAGCGTCGCCTTCGGCGTCGCCGCCGTGACGCTCGCCCGTCGGCAAGTGCTCGTCCAGGAGCTGCCGGCCGTCGAAGGGCTCGCCCGCGTCGACGTCGTCTGCTTCGACAAGACCGGCACACTCACCGACGGGAGCATCGTGTTCGACCGCGTCGAGCGCCTCGATGACGGCGCCCCGGTCGAGGACGCGCTCGGCGCGCTCGGCGCCGACGAGAACCGCAATGCGACGCTGAACGCGATCGCGGCCGCATTCCCCGCCGCCGACGGCTGGAAGCGCACCGGATTCGTGCCGTTCTCGTCGGCCCGCAAGTGGAGCGCGGCCACGTTCGGGGACCACGGCACCTGGGTGCTCGGCGCGCCCGAGATCGTGTGGGCCGGTCGCGACGGTGAGGTGTCGGCGAGAGCGGAGCGCATCGCTTCCACCGGCCAGCGGGTCCTGCTGCTCGCCCGGACCGATGCGCCGCTCGACGGGGAGGCCCTCCCGCGAACCCTGGATGCCGTCGCGCTCGTGCTCCTCGAGGAGCAGGTCCGGCCCGACGCCGCCGAGACGCTGGAGTACTTCGCCCAGCAGGGTGTCGCGCTCAGGGTCATCTCCGGGGACAGCCCGCACACCGTGGGCGCCGTCGCCGCTCGGGTCGGGATGCCGCACGCCGACCGGCCCGTCGACGCCCGCGAGCTCCCCGAGGATCTCGACGCGCTCGGCGAGACGCTCGAGGAGCGCTCCGTGTTCGGCCGCGTCACCCCCCACCAGAAGCAGGACATGGTGCGGGCGTTGCAGGGGCGCGGCCACACCGTGGCGATGACCGGTGACGGCGTCAACGACGCGCTCGCGTTGAAGCTGGCCGACATCGGCGTCGCCATGGGATCCGGCGCGCCCGCTACCCGCGCCGTCGCGCAACTCGTGCTCCTCGACGGCAAGTTCTCCACCATGCCCGGCGTCGTGGCCGAGGGCCGGCGTGTGACCGCGAACATCGAACGCGTCGCGAACTTGTTCGTCACCAAGACCGTGTGGGCGACGCTGCTCGCGATCGCTGTCAGCCTCGCCTTCTGGCCGTACCCGTTCCTGCCCCGCCACTTGACGATCATCGACACGCTGACCATCGGCATCCCGTCGTTCTTCCTGGCCCTGGCGCCGAACACCCGGCGGTATGTGCCGGGATTCGTGGAACGCGTGTTGCGGTTCACGATCCCGGCCGGGTCGGTCGCGGCCGTCACCACTTTCGTCGCCTTCGCGGTCGCCCGCTTCGACGACCTGCCGCTCACGCAGCAACGCACCGCGGCGACGATCGTCATGCTCATGGTGAGCTTGACGGTGTTGGTGATCCTGGCCCAGCCGTTGACGCCGCTCCGAGTCCTGCTGGTAGTGCTGATGATCGTCGCGTTCGTGTTGCTGTTCCCGGTCGAGTACGTGCGCGAGTTCTACGACCTGCACCTGCCGAACGACCTCATCGGTGAGACGCTGCTGATCGGCTCGCTCGGGGTCGTCGTGCTGGCGGGCGGGTGGGAGGTGTCCCGACGTCTCGGTCGCGGCCCGGCGGCGGCCGTGCAGGCAGGGTCGGTCACAGCCAGCCGCGCCGCTTGAACCAGGTGTACAGCACGATCGTCAGCAGCAGCATCGACGCGATCGCAGCCGGGTAGCCGAACGTCCAGTCGAGCTCGGGCATGTGGGTGAAGTTCATGCCGTAGACCCCCGCAATGAGCGTCGATCCCAGCAGAATCGCGCGGCGACGTCGTAGTACCGGTCGACGATGACGTCGAGGAACGCCCAGATCAGGAATCCCTCGTCCTGCACCGACTCCGTCGTGCGCTCTACCTCGAACCTCCGGGCCACGGTGTCGAGGTCGAAGGGCGCCGGATGTCCGACGTCGTCACTGACCTGGCGAACCGACAACAGCCACCCGTCCCCGAAGACGAGGTCGATCTCCCGCGTGACCAGCTTGTCGTCGACGAGGTAGCAGTCGTGGACGGCGACGTGGAGTGCGCGCGGTAGTGCACGAGCTTCGTTCGCTGACCCCCTTGTGCAGGTCCTCGGCCGCGAGGTGACTGATCCGAAGCTGGCTGGTCAGCGCATCGATCTCGGCGTTGCTCGGCTCGGCGCAGTCGACCCACACGAGCGCTTTCTCCGGCTCGATCGCCTCCGCGAGTTGATCGGTTGCGACGTCCTCGGCGCCGCCGTCGTTCCGGTACAACCACGCCCGGATCACGGATCCAGCGTAGAAGCCGGTCCGTCGGCATCAACGGAACCTGACCGGTCGGTCAAGACGCCGGTACGATGCCGGCATGGCAGTCGATGCGGCCACGACCACGTCCGAGGACCTCCGCGGGCAGACGCTCGCCTGGCTGCGCGAGAACCTGCCGCCGGGTTGGATGGACGCCGTCGACGCCGGCGACGAGGAGAAGGTCGCGGCGTTGCGCCGCGACCTCAACTACGCCGAGTGGTGCGTCCGGCTGGGTGAAGCCGGGTATGCGACGCCGACGTGGCCCAAGGAGTACGGCGCCGGCCTGTCACTAGCGCCGGGCCAAGCGAAAGTCGTCAACGAGGTGCTCGGCCAGTACCGCGTGCCTCGCCCGTTCAACATCATCGGCATCGGCATGGGCGGCCCCACGCTCATCGCGTGCGGCAGCGACGAGCAGAAGCAGCGCCTGCTGAGACCGCTGGCGACCAACCAGGAGATCTGGTGCCAGTTGTTCAGCGAGCCCGGCGCCGGCTCGGATGTCGCCGGGTTGTCCACCCGCGCCGTGCGCGATGGCGACGAGTGGGTAGTGAACGGTCAGAAGGTCTGGACGAGCCTGGCCCACCTCGCGAAGTGGGGAATGCTGCTGGCGCGCACGAACCCCGACGTGCCGAAACACCGGGGCCTGTCGTATTTCGTCGTCGACATGCAGGCACCCGGCGTCGAAGTGCGACCGTTGGTGCAGATCACCGGCGACGCCGAGTTCAACGAGGTCTTCTTCGACAACGTGCGCATCCCCGACTCGATGCGGGTGGGGCAAGAAGGCGACGGGTGGCGGGTGGCGATCACGACGCTCATGAACGAGCGGGTGTCGCTGTCGGGCGCCGGCTCGGTCAGCGGTGACACGGTGGGCGGGAGCCCGTTCTCGCGTCTGCTGGTCCGCCACCGCGGCACGACCGACCCGATCGCGCGGCAGCGGCTCTCGCAGGCGTACATCGAGAGCCGCCTGATCCGGCTGAACAACGAACGGGCGGCGGCGAAGCGCAGGAGCGGGGGCGAGGTGGGCCCAGAGGGCTCGATCACCAAGCTCATGTCGGCGGAGTTCAACCAACGCCTCCAGAAGCTGGCGCTCGACCTCGAAGGCGTGGGCGGCGTCGCTTGGGAGGGTGAGGCGCCGCCGCGGGGCGCCCATCGCGGCCGGCCTACCTGGCTCGCCGAGGGGGACGACCGCGCCACGTTGGCGCGCGGCTTCCTGCGCGCCCAGGCCAACACGATCGAGGGCGGAACGTCCGACATCATGCGGAACATCCTCGGTGAGCGGGTTCTCGGCCTGCCCAAGGACCCGGATGTCTCGCGTGACGTCGCCTGGAAGGACGTGTTGCGCTCAACGTAGGTGAAGACGGTCGCCGTGGGGGGCCGCGATGAACCGTCGGTTGCGTTCGTTCCTACGCCGGCGAGGTGCGACGCCGGACGAGATCGAACGCGCCGAGCGTGAAGGGCGCTTGTCGCTGCTCACGTTCGACCGGACGCTCTTGCCCGGGTCGGCTCGGTACACCTTCGCCGAGGCGTGCCGCCGGGCGAGTTTCGACGAGCGCATTGCCGAGCGCCTCTGGCGGGCGCTCGGCTTTCCCGACCCACCGGAGCACGAGCGCCTGTTCCGCGACGAGGACGTCGAGGCGCTCATCTTGCTGCGACGGCTCATCGAGAACACGACCGTGCCCCGTGGCGAGGACTACGCCGCGTTGGTGCAGAACGTGCGGGTGATCGGCGGCGCACTCGCCCGGATCGCCGAGGTGCAGACTGACGCGACCGTGGATGCGATCCACGCCGAGCTCACCGCCGGCCGGTCGGACGAGGAGATCGCGACCCGGCTGCCGGATCGGCTCGATTGGAGCGGGTTGTCGCGTGTCCTCGACTACGCGCTCCGGCTGCAGCTCCGCGCCACAGCGCGTCGCAAGCTCGCAACCGCAGATCCGAACACGATCGGCACCGCGAACTTCGCCGTCGGCTTCGTCGACCTCGTCGGGTACACCGCGTTGAGCCAGGAGTTGGAACCGGAAGCGCTCGGCACGCTCGTCAGCTCGTTCGAGGAGCTCGCCTACGACACCGTGGCGCAGCACGCCGGGCGGGTCGTCAAGACGATCGGCGACGAGGTCCTGTTCGTGGCGCCGGTCGCGGCCGACGCCGCTCGGATCGCCCTGCGCCTGACGGAGCGCTCCGAGGGCGACCAGTTGCCCGACGCCCGCGCCGGTCTCTCGGCAGGGTCCGTGCTCGCCCAGGAAGGTGACTACTACGGGCCGGTCGTCAACCTGGCAAGCCGGCTCGTGGAACTGGCGCGACCCGGCAGCGTCCTGGCCTCGAGCGACTTCCGGGACGCGATGGGCGACGACCCTGCGTTCGAGTGGCAACGCCTCCGCAGCCGGCGCGTGCGCGACATCGGGCGGGTCGAGGTCTGGTTGCTCGAACGGGCCGAGCAGACCGTCGCGGGGGCGTGACCGGCCGTCGGCCGACCAGCGCAAGGCCGGAGCTTGCGACGGCGACCATAGAATTTGCGCATGGCCACCCCGCGCGACCATGCCGGCAACCCGCTGTGCCTCCTGTCGGTGCACGCGCATCCCGACGACGAGGCGTCCAAGGGCGCGGGGACCGTCGCCAAGTACACCGACGAGGGCATCCGCAGCGTCCTCGTGTGCTGCACGGGCGGCGAGGCGGGCGACATCCTGAACCCGGGCGCCGACACCCCCGAAGTACGGGAGAACCTGCCCGACGTGCGCATGTCGGAACTGCGCGCCAGCGTCGAGGCCATCGGCTACGCGTCGCTGCACCTCCTCGGGTACCACGACTCGGGGATGCCCAACACCGACACGAACGCTCGCCTCGACAACTTCGCCAACGCGCCGCTCGACGAGGCGGTCGGACGCCTCGTCGCGATCATTCGCGAGGAACGGCCGCAGGTCATCGTCACCTACGCCGACGATCGGGAGTTCTATCCCCACCCCGACCACATCCGTGTGCACGAGATCTCGGGCCCGGCCTTCGACGCCGCCGCCGATCCCGAGCGCTTTCCCGGAACCGGAGAGCCGTGGCAGGCGTCGAAGCTCTACTACATGGGTTGGTCGAAGCGCCGGGTCCTGGCGTTGCACGACGCGTACCTCCGGCACGGGCACGAGAGCCCATTCGAACGCTGGTTCGAGGCCGGCTTCCCCGACCACGACGACCGCTTCACGACGCACGTCGACGTCGGCGGATACCTCGACCGGCGCCGCGCCGCGCTGCTCGCGCACCGAACCCAGGTCGATCCGGAGGGGTTCTGGATGAAGCTTCCGGACGAGGTCGTCCGGGACACGTTCCCCTGGGAGGAGTACGTGCTGGCGCGCTCATTCGTCGCCGGTGGGGTGCCGCCGGGCCAGCCCGCCGAGCCCGAGACGGATCTGTTCGCCGGAATTCGGGCCGGGCTGGAAACGGAGCACCTGTCCCGATAGTTCGGTGCGTGCATGAGTTCGCTTCCATCGGGGTACACCGCGGATTCTGAACCGCACGGGCACCACGTCCTGCCCCGAGGAGGTCCCATGCTCCAGGTCACCGAGAGCGCGGCTGCCACGCTGGCCGACACCCGATCGCGGATCGGGATCCCCGACAACTTCGGCTTGCGGGTCTTCCGCGGCCAGACCGACGGCAAAGCTGCGTTCGCCTTCGACTTCGTCGAGGAGCCCCACGCCGGCGACGAGGTCGGTGAGATGAAGCAGACGCGGTACTTCGTCGCGCCCGAGGTGGCGGCGCCGCTCGCGGACGCGGTACTGGATACCGAGCCGACGGCTGAAGGCGAGCAGCTGACCCTCAAGCGACGGCAGTGACTCGCCGCCGCTCGAGCCGAGGCGGCAGTCCCCAGCAATTTCGTCCCCGGCCGCGGGTGACGCGCGTGGCCCGTACGGATAGCCTGACGCGGCGCGACCGAGCGAAGACGACTGGTTCGAACTCGTGAAACGCCGAACACGGCTGATCATCAAGCTCACGGCAACGGCAGTTGTCATCGCGTCGGTGGTGGTCGCCCGATTTCTCTCCAACGGCGGCGTCGCGCAATTCGGAATCCGTCAAGCCGCTTTGTTCGTCGCGTTCGGCGTCTCGTCGCTTGTCTTGTTCGCGTTCGTCGTCACGGACTTCGACCGGTGGACGGAGACGGTTCGACCGGTGCCGAAGCGCCTTGTGCGGCGGTCCGTCGGGCGCTTGACGCGACGCGTTCGTCGCGCTGGCGCCTGGATGTTGGCACTCTACGGCGCAACGATGGCGTGGCTCTGGTCGAGGGTCGGCGCCGCGCTCGGGTCAGTGACGGCGCGATCGGCGCGTCAGGTGACGCGGTCCTCCTCGTGGGTGACGCGCGCCGCGGGCGCGGTGCTCGCCGATGTCGGGTCCGGCCTCACCGTGATGTGGATGTGGATCGCGCGCGCCCTCACGTGGGCTGTTGTGCATCTGGGCGAGGGGCTGACGGTCGGGTGGGCGTGGGCGGTACGTCGTGGCGAGCGGGCGCTGGTCGTCTACCGCGGCGTGCTGCATCGGTCGTGGACGGCGATCGGCCACGGGGTCTCGTGGACGGCCGTGCACTCGGGCGAGGCTCTCGCGGTGGCATGGGCGTGGGTGGCGCGTAGCGGTGAGCGGGGACTCGTTCGGTACCGCGCCGTGATGCAGTGGCTCTGGTCGATCGCGGGGCGGGTCGCCCATTGGGCGGCGAGCCGGGTCGCCACCGCGCTCCGGGTCCTGTGGACTTATGTGGCGCGTGGTCTGGCGTGGACATTCCGGGTTTTTCGTTCCGGGCTACGGCGTGCATGGCTGTCCGTCGCGGGCCGGGGGGACGAGGCGAGACCCAAGCCGATTCGGCGCTGGTACACGGCGACGGTCGACTCCGCCTTCGGGATCCCCCCCGACGGAACCTCGGTCGACGTGTTCGGAGGCCGGGTCGGGCCGACGAACCACAAGAGACGCGAGAGCGAGACGGTCGGTGCGCCCGCGCCGGGCGCTCCCGAGGGCACCGACGACGACGCGGCTCTATGATCCGCGCACCAGGACCGGAAGGGAGACCGCCCGATGCCCAAGTACCTCACGCAGGAGTGGCTCGACGAGGGAACGAAGCTGGCCGAGGGTCAGCCCGAGCGCCCGGGGGCGTCGGCCCGGATGCAGTACGTCGTCACCGGCGGCCCCGAAGGTGACATCAAGTACTACTGGGTCCTCGAGAACGGCAAGCTCCAGGAGAACAAGCTCGGCGAGATCTCCGACGCCGACTTCACCATGACCCTGACCTACGACGACTCTGTGAAGGTCCAGAAGGGCGAGCTCGACGCCAACGCGGCGTTCATGCAGGGGCGCATGAAGGTGACGGGCAACATGGGCAAGCTGATGCAGCTCATGCCGCTGACCAATTCGCCCGAGTACAAGGAGCTGCAGGACCAGATCCGCGCCGTCACCGAGTACTGACGCGTCCCCCCAGGCGGATTTGGCGTCGCTGCGCCCCTACATTTGCGGTCCAGCGACGCCAAGACCTCGGCGTCAGAGCGTGAGCTTGGCGTTTCGGAACACGCGGCTGACGGTGGCGCCCGCCTTGGCGTAGAAGCCGATCGGTCCGACCCACGCGACGTCGGCCTCGGCGCGCCCCGTCTCCGCGAGAGCGGCGCACACGGCGCCGAGTAAGGAGCGGCCGACGCCACGTCGCTGACGGTCCGGGTGGGTCGCCATCGGCCCGATCCAGCCCGCCCGGTTCACCGAGTGGCACGCGAAGCCGATGGTGTCGCCGCCCTCGCGCGCCGCAAAGCACGTGCCGGCGGCGACGCCGCGTTCGACCTCGTCGCACCAGACCGGGAAGCGCTTGGCAGCGAATGCCGCCGCGTCGTCACCGTCTTCACGTTCCACGACGACCCCGGGAGGCAAATCGGCCCAGAACCCGGTCGAGATGGCCATGTTGAAGGCGGCGCCGTATGGCTCGAAGCCCGTGGCCTCGAAGAGCGCGAGCGCGGCCGTGAAGCGGAAGTCGACACCGGGCCAGACGTATCGCGGGATCGCCGTGCCGAGGTGCAGGTCGGCCGCCCCCGCCACTCGCGCCCGACGCGCGCTCTCGATGACGAGCTCCCACGCCCGGCCCTGGCGCCGGTGGTCGGGATGCACGGCCAGGAGCACGAGCCACGCGGCCGCGAGCGCGTCTCTGCCCTTCACCGTCAGCACGGCCGCGGCGTGCTCGTCGCCGAGGACCTCCGTGTCAGGTCCGTAGCAGCATGTCTCGAGCTCATCGACGGTCAGGCTTTCGTCCGGCAACGCGTGCGCCACCAGACGCGCGAGCTGGTCGGGCGCGGGCGTCACGCGGCGTGCTGGAGCTCGCGGAGCTTGCGGTAGCCGACGAGCTGCACTCCGGCCCGATCGATCAAGTCACGCAGGGAGGGATCTTCACAGAGGTAGGCGTGGTCCTCGACCCTCCCCGCCCAGTCGCCGTAGGCGGCGCGCAGCTCGTCCGTGTCGATGCCCGGATGCAGATAGATCTCGGTCACCCCCGGCCGGAGGTCGAAGAGCACGCGCTCGATCCGACGTCGCGCGCCAACGGGGCAGAGCACGAAATGGTCGGGGAACACGATCCCTTCCTCTTCCGCGAGTCGCCGGAACGGGAAGCCGACGACGCGTTCGGCGCTGGCGCCGGCCATGCGCAGCGGGAGCCGGAAGTCGACAGCCAGCTCCAGGTACACATCGAAGAAATCCGCCCGCTGCTGCAGCGTGCCCATGTGGCTGTCGAGATGGCTCACGTCGAAGCCCCACATGATGGCGCGCTCGACCTGAGCCCGGCACTCGCGGCGGACCTCGTCGATGTCGGCGTGTTCCCACGTGTCCTCGACGGTGCGCGGGAAGCCGCCGTCGCCGTCGAGCAGGCTCGACGAATGGGTGATCGGACCCCAGCGATACGTTTCCCACTCCGAGTTCAGGGTGAGATGCACGCCAACGTCTTCGCCCCGGTACTGCGCGGCCGCATCGCGTGCCCACGGGCACGGCACCATGAGCGACGCGCTGGTGGCGACGCCGTTGCGCAACGCGTCGTAGACGGCGACGTTGGCCGAGCGCGTCGAGCCCAGGTCGTCACAGTTGACGACGAGCAGCTTCGCGTCGGGTGCGTGACCGAGGCGCTCGGCAAGGTTGGCCACGTGCAGAAGCTACTGCCCGATCCGCCCCGGGTCGGCCGACAGCACCCACGCCATCTGCTCGGGATGCCGCCGGGGAGGCACGACGAGGGCTACCCGAAGCGGGAGACCAGCAGCTCGCCGGCGCGCCGCACCGTCTCCGCGTCCGCGAAGGGCATGTTGAAGATCAACTCGTCGAGACCGGCGTCGACGAGCGCGCTGACCTGGTCGACGATCGCCGCAGGCTCGCCGACGTTGAAGCGCTCCCCGAACTCGGCGCCGGCCGCATCGCGGAGGAACCCGGAGGTGCGCTCCGTCTCCTCGGGCGACGCGGTCAGGAACAA
Source organism: Acidimicrobiia bacterium (assembly GCA_035316025.1). Lineage (GTDB taxonomy): Bacteria > Actinomycetota > Acidimicrobiia > IMCC26256 > JACDBD01 > JALZAA01. The sequence continues at coordinate 1,691 of DATFXL010000044.1, read as the reverse complement.
CGATGCGAGGCGGGTCCTCGCGATCTCGCCGGGGTCACGACCGACGTCGGCGCAGTGGCGGTCGAGCACGCCGAGCAGGTGACGCACCGTGTCGGGACTGCCGTTGACGTTGCACATGTCGGCGTACTGCGCGACGAGGCGCAGGGTGCGCTTCTCGCCGCTGCCCCCGACCATGATCCTCGGACCGCCCTGCTGGATCGGGCGCGGCATGTTCAGCGCCTTCTCGATCCGGTAGTGCTTGCCGGTGAAGCTCGGGGCCTCTTCGGTGAACATCGCCCGGCAGATCTGCAGGGCTTCCTCGAGGCGGTCGAGGCGCTCGCCCGCGCTCGGGAACTCGAAGCCGAGCCCGTCGTGCTCCTCCTCGTACCAAGCTGCGCCGATCCCGAGGATCGCCCGGCCGCCCGAGACGATGTCGAGCGTCGTGGCCATCTTGGCGAGGAGCGCCGGGTTCCGGTACGTCACGCCGGTCACGAGCGTGCCGACCTTCGCTCGGTTCGTGCGCGCAGCCAGCCCGCCGAGCAGCGTGTACCCCTCCAGCATGGGCTGCGACGGGCCGCCGAGCGGCGGCAGCTGCCAGAAGTGATCCATGACCCAGAGCGATTCGAAGCCCGCGTCCTCGCCGGCGACGGCGAGCCGGGCGACGTGCTCGAACATCTCGTCGTCGGGAACCCCCGGGAAGGTGAAGTTCGGGAGCTGGAGGCCGAACGTCGTCATTGCTCCATCCTTTCCAAGACCGTCCCAGTACCGAGACCGCCGCCGCAGCACATCGTCACGAGCGCGAGCGCCCCGTCCCGGCGCTCGAGCTCGTGAAGGGCGGTGGTGACCAGACGGGCGCCCGTGGCGCCCACCGGATGCCCGATCGCGATCGCGCCGCCGTTCGGGTTCACGCGCCCCATGTCGGGCTTGAGCTCGCGCTCCCATGCCAGCACGACCGAGGCGAACGCCTCGTTGATCTCGACCGTGTCGATGTCGGACATCGTCAGGCCGGTGCGGTCGAAGAGCCGTCGGGTGGAGTCGATCGGCCCCGTGAGCATCAGCACGGGGTCCACGCCGACCAGACACTCGTCGACGAAGCGCGCCCGGGGCCGGAGACCGAGCTCGTTCGCCCTGGTCGCCGTCATGAGCAGAACGGCGGCGGCGCCGTCAGTGATCTGCGACGACGAGCCAGCGGTGTGGAGGCCGTCCTCGCGTGCGACGGGCTTCAGCGCCGCGAGGGCCTCGAGCGAGGTCTCGCGCAGGCCTTCGTCGCGATCGACCCGATGCGTCGTGCCCGCCGGCTTACCTTCGTCGTCGAGGTCGGGGGCGTCGATCGGCATCACCTCGCGTTCGTATCGGCCTTCGCGCCATGCGCGTTGCGCGCGCTCCTGCGAGGCGAAGCCGAATCGGTCGCACTCCGCGCGCGTGATGCCCCACTGGTCCGCGATGCGTTCGGCCCCCTCGAACTGCGACGTCACCTCGTACTGGGGAAAGTACGACTTGGGGATCGGGCGCCCGGGACCCTGCCGGACCGTGGTGCCGAGGGGCACCCGGCTCATGGACTCGACGCCGCAGGCGAGGACGACGTCGACGACGCCGCTCCGCACCAGCGCCGCGCCCAGGTTCGTCGCCTGTTGCGACGACCCGCACTGCGAGTCGACCGTGGTGGCACCGACACCGATCGGGAACCCGGCCGTGAGCCAAGCGGTCCGCGC
>DATFXL010000043.1:0-13194 GCA_035316025.1 Acidimicrobiia bacterium | reverse complement strand
CGATTCCAACCACCGGGTCCGGGCTTGACGCCATCCGGCATGGGTCGTCCCGCGGAACTGGTCGGCCCGCTGAGCAACAGCCGCAAACTGCCCCGGGTGACGCTAGCGAACGCCGGCGCGGAGCTGGTCAGCACCTCGAAGCCAAGGAACTTCGTATAGAAGGCGATGGCGTCCTCGACGTCATCGACCATGTAGCGGACGTTCACCATCTCGTTGAGTCTGGTCATGGCTTCTCCGTTGCTAGTTGGTTTTCATGCTGGCCAAGCTCGGCCGAAGAAGTGAAGAGGTCGTGAAGCGGTCATGGGGATGCTGGGAATTCGCGTCCTTGGTGGAGCGCAGATCGCCTCGCAAGGTCTCCCTTCCGCATTCACTGGGTGTTCACAACCGCCTGGGATCGTGGGCGCAGATCGATCGAAGCGGGGCCGGCCGGCAGGAGAGTTGAGTCATGAAAGGAGGCCAAGATGGGGAGGTGGCGAATCGGGTGTTGGTGGTCGACGACGAACCCAAGATCGTCGAGGTCGTGGGGGATTACCTGCGCAGCGCCGGCTTCTCAGTTATCACCGCCGCGGATGGCCAGGGCGCCGTCGCATTGGCCCGCGCGCGGCCGCCCGATCTGGTCGTGCTCGACCTGGGCCTGCCGGGTTTGGACGGCTTGGACGTGGCCCGCGACCTGCGCCGCGCCTCACCGGTGCCGATCATCATGCTGACCGCAAGGGGAGCAGAGACCGATCGGGTGGTGGGGTTGGAGCTGGGGGCGGACGACTACCTGGTCAAGCCGTTCAGCCCTCGGGAGCTGGTGGCCCGGGTGCGGGCGGTCCTGCGGCGCGTCGAAGGCCTGGAAACGGGGCGGGAACGGTTCGTGGTAGGGGACGTCGCGGTGGACACGATCCGCCGCGAGGTGACGGTGGGCGCTCAGATGGTCGATTTGACCGCGACCGAGTTCGACCTGCTGGTGGAGTTGGCGCGTCAGCCGGGCCGGGTATTCACGAGGGCCCAGCTGCTCGATGCGATCCAGGGTGTGGTGGTCGAGTCCTACGAACGGACGGTGGACGCGCACATCAAGAACATTCGTCGAAAGCTGGAGCCCGATCCCCACCGGCCCCGCTACGTGTTGACGGTTCACGGCGTCGGCTACCGCTTCGCCGATGACTGATCGCCCAGCCGACCGGCCGTCCCGGCGGCCCGAGGGCGAGCCCGGGCCGCCTGTGCTGACGGGCTCGCCCGATGCCCGGCGACGCTTCCGGCGGCAGTTGTTACTGGTCGCGGTGGCCCTCGTGGTGGCCTGGATGCTCGTGGCCGTCGCCATCATGGGCGTGGCCACGGGCTACTGGGGGAACCGTCCGGCTGGCCGGTTCGTGATCGGTGCGGCGACCGTCGCCGTTGGCGCCGCGACCGCGTTGGCCTACCGCCGCGTCAGTCGTCCGATGGGCGACCTGCTCGGCGCGGCCGGGCGGGTCGCCGCCGGGGACTACGGAGTGGACATAGCGGTGCGAGGACCCCGCGAGCTGCGCCTGCTCACCGAGACCTTCAACGAGATGGCGGCTCGGCTGGCTGCCAACGAGGAGCAGAGGCGGCGCTTCCTGGCCGACATCACCCACGAGCTGCGGAACCCGCTGGCCGTACTGCAAAGTGAAATCGAGGCTCAGCTGGACAGGGTCCATCCCCGGGACGACCACCATGTGGCGTCGCTCCTGGAGGAGACCCGCAGGCTGGGTCATCTGGTCGACGACCTGCACACGCTGGCGCTCGCCGAAACCGGCCGCCTGGTCCTCCAGCAGGAGGCGGTGGCGTTCGGCGTCCTGGTGGACGAGGCGATAGCGCGGCACGAGGCGCAGGCCTGTCAACGAGACGTGGCCCTTCGTGCCGCGATCCCCCCGGGGCTACCCAAGGTGTGGGTGGACCCGGCCCGGGTCCGCCAGGTCCTCGACAACCTGTTGGCCAACGCCATTCGCCACACACCGGCGGGCGGGGAGGTACTCGTGAAGGTGTCTTCGCTCGTTGGCCCCGGCTCGGGCCACGGCCCGATGGTGCGGTGCCGGGTGATTGACGCCGGCCCTGGGTTCCGGGTTGACCAATTGGGCCAGGCGTTCGAGCGCTTCAAACGGGCGGGTGACTCCCACGGAAGCGGTTTGGGGCTGTCCATCGCCCGCGACCTGGTTCGGGCCCACGGAGGCACGATCGACGCCACCAACGATCCCACCACCGGCGGCGCCTCGGTCACCTTCACGCTCCCACCTGAGGCTGCGGCCGGCTTCACCCCCTCGCCCGCGTTGGACCAGCCCTGAGCTGGGGCGGCCGTGAGGGCTGGTCACAGGCCGACTCGCGCGAAGCACAACTGATCGACGCCCGCGGCGAGGCGGCCGGCGTGCCCGGCCCGGGCGCCGGCCCGCATGGCGCGGCGCCCGGGTATTTCTGCCGGCCGGGGGACCAGCTTCGGGTCGAGCTACGCGTGTGGCAGCCAGCACGACGATCGAGCCTCTCGAGGAACCTAGCCGGCTCCGGATTCTTGACGCGCTCCGCGGCGGCGAACAGCCGGTCCACGCGCTGGTGGCGCGTGGACGCAGTCGTTGGTGTCTCCACCGAGGATCGCCTCCCCCATATGCGGGGTCGGTCGCGCCGCGCTCATTCCGCCGCCCAGGTGACGAGCACGGCGAAGTTCGCGATCACGGCGACGACAAGGCGCTGCCGGCCCGAGGCCGCGGCCGGCGCCCGGTGCCGGCCGCGGTGCCCGGGCACGACGGCTACTCCGTCGCCACGGCCTGTAGCACTGGCAGCTTCGCGGCACGTGCGGCGGGACGAAGCCCGGCGAGCATGCCGGCGACGGCTCCAACGACGACCAATACGGCGAGTTGGGCGATCGGCGCCGAGAACACAGAGGCGCTGAAGAACGTCCCGCCGGCCGTCTTCGAGGCCGCCTCGACCAGCGCCCAGCCCAGAAACACGCCGACGCTGACGCCGCCGAGGGTCCCGAACACCGCGACTACCACCGACTCCCAGCGGATCATCGACCGCAGCTGCCGGCGGGTCTGGCCGACCGCGCGCAACAAGCCGAGCTCGCGGGTTCGCTCGTGGATCGACATCGAGAGCGTGTTGGCGATGCCCATCAGCGCGATGAGGATCGCCAGCGCCAGCATGACGTAGATCATGCCGAGCATGATGTTCACGTCCCCGGACAGCTGATCGACGTATTCGCTTCGGTCCAACACGTCCGGGCGACCGAACGATGCTGCGACGCGCTGGACAGCGTGCTTCCCGGTCGCGGTTGAGACGCCGGGCTTGAGCCGGACGAGGGCCGTCGAATCGATGTCCTGCGTCGCGTGCGGTTCCCATGCCGCCCTGGGCATCACGTAGTCGCCCACGATGCCCGTCGACGCGTAGATGGCGCCGATGGTGAAGGCCTCGTTCGTGTCGTCCGAGAACGCAACGGACACCTTCGTACCGACACGCCAGTTGTTGTCGTCGGCCGTCTTCTTCGAGACGCCGAGCTCTCGGTTCCCGAGGCGCGCGAGCGAGCCTTGTGTCACGCCGAGATCCATCAACCGCCCGAGAGCGTCGTCGTTGCCGATCGTGAGTGTCTCGCTGTGGCCGTCCACCTTCGCGGCGCCCCGCCCGAGACCGGCGGCGCGCTGCACCTCGGGCAACTCGCCGACGTCGGTCGCGAGCTGCGGGCTGAACCCGCCGCCGAACGTGCCGGCGCTCACCGCCAGGTCGCCGCGGAAGGAGCTCGACACTCTGTCGTCGATCGACGCCTTGAGCGACGCCGCGAAAACCGTGAAGAGCGTGACCACACCCACGCCCACCATGAGCGCGGCGGCGGTCCCCGAGGTCCGGCGCGGGTGCCGCATCGCGTTCTCCTGCGCGAGCCTGCCGGTGACGCCACGCAGCCTGGGGAGGGGCGCGCCGATGACGCGGCTAGCAGTCCCGGCGACCACCGGTCCGAACACGACGAGTCCACCGAAGGTGAGCAGCGCGCCGAACCCGGCCCGGGCAAGGACATTGTCGCCACCGCTGAGGACGGAGACGAGGACGACGCCGATCCCGACAATGGTCAGCGCGGCCCCCGTGACCACCCTGGCGACCGACGCATCGGCGCGCTCGACGGCTACGTCGCGCAGCGCCGCCAGAGGCGGCACTCGCGAGGCCTTGACGGCCGGCGCCAGGCTGGCGATGAGCGTCACGACGACACCCACCCCCAGCCCGATGACGACAGTCGAGCCCGTGAAGACGATGCCGCCGGCCGGGAGCGCGAGACCGAAGGCGTCGAACATTCCCTTCAGCAGTCCGGCGATCGCCACCCCGCCGAACAGGCCGGCGACCGACGCCAGCCCCCCGACGAGCAGGGCCTCGACGACGACGGCAACGAGGACCTGGCGCCGAAGTGCACCCACGGCGCGCAGCAGCGCCGACTCACGAGTGCGCTGGGCGACGAGGATCGAGAAGGTGTTGTAGATGCTGAACGTCGCCACCAACAGCGCGACGCCGGCGAAGATGAGGAGCAACGTGGTCAGGAGGTCGAGGAACGTTTCGTTGGTGTCGGTCGTGTTCTCCTTGACGAGCTGCGTACCCGTGATCGCTTCGACGCCGCGAGGCAGCGAGCGGCTGATCCGGTGCACCAGCTCGGTCTGGGAGACGCCCGGCTCGGCCTTGACCGCGATTGTCGCCACCTTGGCCAGCTGCTTCGTGACCTGCTCTTGCGCGCTGGGGAGCGTGAACGCAGTGAACGTTCCGTCGCCGAACCCGTCGGCCGACCCGAACTTGGAGATCCCGACGATCTTCACGGTGACGGGCTGGGGCGTCCGCACCTCGGTCGTGTCGCCGACATGAAGGCTGCCCCTCGTGGCCGCGCCCTTGTTGATCACGACCTCGGCGGCGCCGCGGGGCGCCCGTCCTTCGACCAGGTGGTACGGGTTGAGGTCCGGATCGGTGATCCAATTGCCGGCGAACGTCGGTGGTCCGTTTCCCCCGATGCCCTTGCCGTCCTTGTCGGTGAGGACGCCGTAGCCCTGGATGGAGGGCTCGGCGTCGGCCACGCCGTTGACGGCCCGGACCTGGTCGACCACTGACTGGTCGATGAGGCCGCGCTGCGCGGCGGGCTGGCCGGCGCCGGTATCGACCCGGCTGGCGGTGCGGACCACCGCGTCGGTCCCCTGGTTGGCCTGGGCGAAGAGGCTGTTGAAATTGGCGCGCAGCGTGTCGCCGAGCACGAGCGTGCCGGAGAGGAACGCGACTCCGAGCACCACGGCGACGCAGGTTCCGAGGAGGCGTCGCTTGGAGGCCCACAACGTCTTCAGGCTCACCTTGAGCATCCGCTCAACCTCCCAGCGCCTTGAGGCGGTCGAGCACCGACTCCGGCGTCGGCTCGTCCATACGGTCGACGATCCGCCCGTCGCCGAGGAACAGGACCGAGTCGGCATAGCCAGCCGCAACCGGATCGTGTGTGACCATGACTATCGTCTGTCCGAGATCGCGCACGGCTTTGGCCATGAACGCGAGGATCTCGGTGCCCGCTCGCGAGTCGAGGTTTCCAGTGGGCTCGTCGGCGAAGACGACCTCCGGCCGGCTCGCGAGCGCACGCGCCACCGCAACGCGTTGCTGCTGACCGCCCGAGAGCTCCGAGGGTTGATGGGAGAGCCGGTCGCGGAGCCCGACGGTGTCGATCACGACGTCGAGCCAGTCGCGCTCCGGATCCCGAGCGGCCAGCGAGATCGGGAGCGTGATGTTCTCGAGCGCGCTGAGCGTGGGGATGAGGTTGTACGACTGGAACACGAACCCGATGCGGTCCCGCCGCAGGAGCGTCAGCTCCTTGTCGGACAGCATGCCGAGCTCGACGTCGCCGATGAACACTCGACCGGAAGTGAGACCGTCGAGCCCGGCGACGCAGTGCATCAGCGTCGACTTGCCCGAGCCCGACGGTCCCATGATGGCGGTGAAACGCCCCGCGGGGAACCCGGTGGTGATGTCGTCGATGGCCCGAACGGCGGCCTCGCCTTCGCCATAGACCTTCGTGGCGTGCTCGGTACGAGCGACCGCTGTTCGCGGGGGTGTCGTGATCGTGCTCGTCATCTCCGACCTCCTCGCATCGTCTGGCGCGAGAGGACCCTCCTGTTGTGTTGCGCGCTCGACTCCGAGGAGGTGTTCGCCGACGTTGCTTGGTTGTTTTGCATACCCGCGAAGATCGATCACACATGTGGAGAGGTCGTGAAGACGATGCGGAGGTTCGCGTCCAGTAGCGCGAACGATCGCTGCGCAATGTCTCCATCCCGCGTCCACACGGTCTTCACAACTGCCGTGGATGGTGGGCTCAGACCGATCAGACCGTGGTCGGTCGGAACGGGAGTCCAGGACGCCACGAACCGGGAGGGAACCGTGCGAACCACACCACGACGATCGATCCGGAGGCGGGGTTCCGCAATGACGCCGTCGAAGGACCGGGCGCAAGCAGGTCCTGCTCCTCGACCCGTCCGGCAACCTCGTCGAGCTGTTCCAGCACCGGTCACCTAGAACCGAGGCGTGATTGGCATCAGAGAGGAGGCCTCTGTGACCGCAACCCCTGCGTTCGACCACATCGCCCTAACAGTTCCGAACCTCGACGAACAGGTCGATCGGCTGCACCACGACTTCGACATGGTCGTGCAGATGCGTTCCGAGTTCTTCGCCGTTGTCGTTGACCCAGGCTCCGGTTTGAAGTTCGAGCTGAGCAGGTCTGATGACGACGACGTTCACGTGCGTCATCTGGGATTTCGCGCAGACGATGTCGACGAGGCGCACGCGGACTTAGTGACAGCGGGAATGAAGAGCGCGCAGGCACCGCATCGACAGGACTTCGCCGGGATGTACACGTCGTATCTCCAACAAGCCGGCGGCGTGGAAGTCCAGCTCGTAAGGTACGACTGACGGGCTGAAGCTCGGTACGACTTCACGTCAGCAAACCCTGCGCTTCGTTCGGACCCGTCGGTCGTTCGGACCCGGCAGATCCTCAAACATCGGGTCGGTCCGCAACCGGTCGGCCCTGCCGACCCGCTGGAGAAACCGTCTTACAGGGACTTCGCGACCGGCGTGACGTTTGAGAACTGTCTACGGAGGTCCACCCCAACGAACTGCCGATCGCACGCCGGGCCAGCGCGATGCTCGCGGCGCGCACCCGTGACGACAAGCTCCAGCGGGCGCGATGTTCCACTTCGACACGGCGGCGATTCTTCACTTCCTCGACGCGGCAACGGGCCCCTCGCACACGTAGCCAATAAGCGCATGACGCGGCGGGAGCATCAGCGTCTTGCTGGTGCCCAACCTGATCGACCCGCACTTGAGAACGGCCTCTCGTGCAACCGTCTACGGGTACCCAGTTCGCGACCCGGGTCGTGTGGTTGTTGCGTTCGGTGGCGGGCCGTCAGGTGTCGTGCGGGGCGACCCGTGGCGCTCACCGCGTCTTGTGGGTCGCGAGCGGTCGGTTGGCGTCGCGGGGCAGTGCGGTGGGGACCGGGACGTGCCGAGCTGGCCGAGGAGCAGCAGCGCGAAGAGACATTCAGGGCATCCGGATTGATGACGGTGCCGGACGACACCTCGGCATCGATTGGGCGAACTACGACTACTTCCGGCGCATAGTGGAAGCGGGGAGAGAGGACGCGCCGTTGCTGCTCTGGGGGTGGTTTAACAACCCGTCTGCAATGGCCCATGCCGACTTCCAATTCCTCCTCACCGAGGCTTGGACCACAGCCGAGGAACCCGTCCAAACGCTCGGTGTGCGCCGCCGGCTGAAGATGTTCAAGGCGCCTGGCTTCGTCAGTGATACCGGCCAGTCGCCGCCCGAGCTGCCGCTCGTGGTTTGGCGCGGCACCTCTGGCGGTAACTTGCGCCGCATGTCGTGGACACTTGACCGGAGAAGGCACGGTGGTTCGCGGAACGCGAGGCGCTCTGGGGTCGGCCAAACGCGGCGGTCTACGAAGCCGTCGTGCCGCCTCGTGCGGTGCTCGCCGTCTTCCTGGACCCGAAAGGTCGGAAGGAATCAGAGGTCGTCGTGAACCCATACACGCTCCCAGGACGGACCACCCTCGTCGAAAGAGTCCCGGGTTACGGACAGTTTTCGTGACCAATTGGTGACCAGCCGCCCTCTCGGCAGCCGCCAGGAGGGTCTGACCCGCACAAATGGGTTGGCGTGACTACTTCGACCTGAAGCAGTTCATGGACCAGATGGCGTCTCACTGATCGCAGCGGTCAACGTTTACAACTGATCTAGCCCTCGTCGACCCTGCGGAACGTCGTGCCAATCCTCGTGGCCTGACACTCGGCCTTCGGTCCCGCCTTCATGACTCCCTCATCCTTCCTTGACGGTCACGAGACGTTCCCGTAGTCCTATCGACCCAAGGCGACGAGGCCTCGGACACTCGGCTCCTCCGCCCTTCCGGTGTCCGGGGTCCTCTCGTTCGAGCAGCAGAAGGGTGGCTGTTGTGAAACCGCCGGGTCGGGGCTACCGAGGAGATTGGCAGTGGTGGATCGCCACCGGCATCTTCCTGGTGTCGGTGTGGGCCATCTTCGTCGCGCTTCAGTTGCTGTTTGGCTGACGGCTTCCCAACTTCACGACGCCGCCTTTCTCGTGCCACAGGTTTCGTAATCACGCTGGAGCCTCACGTGAACGGCAGCGCCGAACACAGCTGCACCACACGAACGAAGTCGGGAACGTCTCGATGCAGCGGTCGCGCGAGCCACACCAGAACGGCACGAGATCAGTCACTTTCGCTCCCGAACGACACGCGCGTGACCGGCCGCGAGAGCTGGCTCGAAGCGACGCGCGGGAGCACAGGAACCCCGAGCGGGCTGGGCAGGGTAGGCGCACTCGGGGTTCCGAGTGCTGTTGGGCGAAAGAGTCCGTTGCGGGCCGTCCCGCCCAATCACAACGTACAGGCAAACGCACCCTTGCGGACGCCACGCGAGCCGGAGTCGCGCGCCGACGCGGGGCCGATGCCGCGTGGGGTAGCCATTCGGCTAGCGTCTCCGGGTCTGTCGGGTGGCAGTTGAGGTACACCGCCTCTGCGGCCCGGCGGCACAGGGGGCAGGAACCCGCGGGGTCTTGCTTCCGTTCCCGCGAGGGCCACCTCCGCGCACTTGGACGGCCTCGACGGGAGAGCAAGCAGGAAAGCGGGAGACCACGAGGTTGGCAGGGACCGGGTCTCCCGCTTTCCGCGTGCGGGTGACCCCCTCCGGGCACCTGCCGGCGCGACAACGCGACGCCCGACGCGGCGCGGGCGCCGCTAGCAGTCCTCGGCCTTCGCGCCGGGCGCCGGAATCGTCGGACGGCCGAAGATGTCCGGTTGCCGGCGCTGCCGGCGGTGGCGTGGCGGCGTCAGGACGGTCGTCGGGCACGCGCGCCGGCGCTCGTCGTGTGAGGAGTCGGCTGTACATCCCGTGACGGCGACGAGGACGACGACCCCGGCGGCGACGAGGAAGCGACGCATCGCGGTCGTCAGCCCTCCTCCGCCGACACGGTGCCGTCGGCGATCGCGGCGACGAGTTGGGCATGGTCCCGCTCGTTCTGGTCGGCGTACCCGCGCGCGAACCGGCTGATCGAGTCGTCGAACCGCTTGCCCTTCCCGATGTAAGAGGCGATGGCAACGGGGTCGCCGGTCCGAGCGTGGGCGCGCGCGAGCACAGCCCCGCAGGCGGTCGCGAACTCGCCGAGGACGGGCGCGATCCGGGTCGCGTCGGGGACGACTTTCATGTCGCGGAACTGCCGCACGTAGAAGTCCTTCCCGTCGAACGAGGTCCACCCGACGAAGATGTCGGTCGCGCTCTGGATCAGGCGCTTGCCGTTCACGACGCGGGCACCGTGGTTCAGGTACTCGCTGACCCGGAAATGGGTCTCGTACACCGACCGGCCCGCTTGCTTGACTTGCAGGAACAACGGATCGTCCCCTCCTCCGCCGTCGAGGAGGACCAGGTGGACCAGCATCCCGACGCTTCCCACCCCGACGACCTGACGGGCGGTGTCGACATACGTGAACCTCGCCAGGCAGTGGCGCCGGTCGTCCTGGAGTGTGTCGGTGTACTTCTCGTACACCTTCCGCACGACCTCGAGCCGGCGCGGATCGTCGAAGTGCGTGAGTCGGGGCGGCTCCTCGATGATGCGGCGCCGGCCATCGACCGTCTCGGTGAGCTTCTCGAACGCACCTGCGCTGGTTCTACGCCTCCGCTTCTTCTCGATGTGCTTCGAGACGCGATCCCGCCGGTCCTCGCCGAAATAACCGAGCAGTTGGTCGACGTAGATGCTGTCGTACCAGATCTGCAGTTGGGCGGACCTCGCGTACTGGTGCATCCGCGACCGGTACGACTGCAGGGTCGAAGTAACGGCATCGTCGGCGACGCCGGCCGAAAGACCGTTCTCCCGGGCTACGACCACGAGGCTGGCCGCCAGACGCATGACGTCCCACTCGAAGGGCCCCGGGAGGGTCTCGTCGAAATCACGAAGGTCGAAGGACAGGTTGCGCTCGGGTGTCGCCCACAGCCCGAAGTTCAAGACGTGCGCATCACCGCAGAGTTGCACGTCCAATCCCGAGTTCGGCGACGTGGCGAGGTCGGCGGCCATGACCGCGGCGGCGCCCCGGTAGTACGTCCACGGCGACACCGCCATTCGTCCGTGCCGCAGCGGAACCAAGTCCGGTACCCGCATGGCGTTCTGCGCGAGCACGACGTCGAGCGCATCTCGATCGCGGCGCCACCGACCGAGCTCGTGCAACGGCAGGCGCGCACGCGCCGCCTTGCCGTGCTCCAGCTTTTCTTCCCGCGAAGGAGGCGGAGCGTGGATCACGTCGCCAGTATCGCCGCAGGATCCGCACCTACGTCGGTCCGGCGGCCGCGTAGACCGACACGTGCTTCACGCTGTCGTCGGTGAAGGGCTCACGGCCCCAGCCTCCCCAACGGTGCTCCAGCCGTAGCCCGGAATGCCCGGCCATGAGGTCGAGCTCACTCGGGTATGAGTAGCGGATGGGTACCGGCCACGTGCGTACGCCGCCGCCGGCGAGGCGGATCAACATCGAGTCGACGCGTTGGGTGGCGGGATGGTGAAGGCTCACCGACAACAGTGCGGAGTCGGCGTCGACGTGCCGCACCTCGACTCGTTGGCCCCGCTCGAACCGTGTGAGATCGGGCACGAACGCCTCGATCACGAACCGGCCCTCCGGCGCCAGGTGGGCGGCGACGCGGTCGAAGCAGCGTTGCTGTTTCTCCGGGTCGAGCAGCGCGAAGAACGTGCTGTAGACAACGAACACCAGCGCGAATCGACCGTCGACGTCGACGTCGGCGAAATCGCCGATGGTGACCGGGATATGGTCGCCATCCGGCTTGGCGCGCAGTCTCGCCACCATGGCCGGGCTGGCGTCGATGCCGCTGACGACGACGCCGTGTCGCGCGAGAGGGAAGGCGACCCGGCCCGTCCCGATTGCGAGCTCGAGCGCCGGGCCGTCACGCGCGAGCGCGGCCAGGCACGCGGCGGCCGCGTCGGCGTCCAACGGATGGGTCGGAAGGTCGTCGTAGACGTCGGCGATGCGGTTGCCGTAGGTCGCGGCGTCGTAACCTTCCGGGCTACCCACGGGTCGATTGCATCAGACGCGCCGGCGCTCGGGCGGACGATTTGCCGGACTGCATCGCTCACGCCGCCCGTCCTACGCTGGCTGCTTCTCCACCCCAAGGGGGCGTTTCTGCATGAGCCGCACCGCCGAGACCGCCGGAATCGGCCTCGCCCAGGCCACCGTGGACCCACGCTCGTTCGCGCTCTACGGCGGCAGCCGCACCCCCCGGGTGCGCTGGTTCGCCGAGGGTCTGCAGCGGTCGATGATCGAGCGGGGGTACCACGAGCACCCGGAGGCTGGCCCCGAGGTGCAGGTTGTGCTCAACCGCATCGACCCCGACCGGCCCCGGCCCTACCGGCGCAAGTCGGCCCCGACCTTCGTCGTCGCCCTGGCCGATGTGGGCTCACCGCCGGAGGACATCCTGCGCGAGGGCTATCCGTTGCTCGTCCGGGCGCTGGCCAACCTCGCCGTGATGGTCAGCGACGACGGCAGCCCGGCGGCGCACTTCGTGACCCTCGAGCAGGGCCGGTACGTCGTCCGGCACACCGGTGACGACGAAGAGTTCTTCGCTCGGGTGTTCGAGCGCATGGAGCCGCTGGCGTCGTCCCGGCTCGTCATCGCCAACGAGTTCCGAACCGACTTGCCCAAGGAGCTCTGGGAGGGCGACGAGCACACGCGCCAGATCCGCCGGGCGGGCGAGCACCTCGACGCCCTCGACCTGCTGCCGGCGGCGTTCCCGATCGAGGAGATCCTCTCGGAGCGCGACCTGCGCCACGTCAAGCTGCTGTACGGCATCGGCGGTCTCAGTTACGGGAACGCCAGCTCCCGCCGCACTGCCGACGGCGAGTTCGGTCCCGAGTACTGGATGAGCGCCAGCGGGGTCGACAAGTCGGCGCTCATCGACGTCGGCAAACACATCCTGCTCGTCAAAGGATTCGATGCCGAGCGCGACACGATGATCCTGAGCGTCCCGCCCGACGTAAAGCCGAACCGGGTGTCGGTCGACGCCATCGAGCACTGGATGATCTACAGCGAGCATCCCGAGGTCGGCGCCATTCTCCACGTGCACGCGTGGATGGAGGGCATCGAGTCGACGGAGATCAACTACCCGTGCGGCACGGTGGAGCTCGCGAGCGCCGTCGCCCAACTCGTCCGACAGGCGCCCGATCCCGGCCACGCCGTCGTCGGGCAGCGTAACCACGGCCTCACGATCACCGGCGAGAGCCTGAACGAGATCCTCGACCGCATCGACGGCAAGCTCGTCCGCAACGTCCCGATGGACTAGACATGCGTCCCCCGGGGTCCAAAGAGTCACTCTGGCGACGCATCATCACGCCAGGCGCTCGTCGAGGAGGCGGTTGAGGAGCTGGGGGTTGCCCTGGCCCTTGGTCGCCTTCATCGCTTCACCCATGAGGAAGCCGCGCTTCTTCTTGCGGGCCTTGTCGTCGCCGGTCCGGTAGTCGGCGACGACGTCGGGATGGTCGGCGAGAATCCCGTCGAGGACCGATTCCAGCTCGCCTTCGTCGCTCACCTGCGCCAGCCCGCGCTCCTCGACGACCGCCTTGGGCCGCTTCGGCTCCCGGAGGCACTCGCCGAGCACGTCCTTGGCCAGATTGCGCGACAACGTGCCGTCGGC
>DATFXL010000042.1:0-2891 GCA_035316025.1 Acidimicrobiia bacterium | reverse complement strand
TTGGTCGAGTCCTCGATCGCAACACAGTCCGACGGCTCGACTCCGACCCGTTGCGCGACGGCGAGGTACACGTCCGGGGCCGGCTTGCCGTGCTCGACCTCCTCGGACGACACAACGGCGGCGAAGCAGTCGGCCAGCCCGCTCAGGTCGAGGACGAGCTCGATGATCGGACGGTTCGACGACGAGGCAAGCCCGAGCGGCCACCGCCGGCCGAGCTCGCGCACCGTCTTGACGGCGTGAGGCAGAAGCGGAAGCTGCTCTTCGTACGTAGAAGCCACGCGGCGGACGACGTCGGCGTTGATCTCGATGGGGTCCATCGGCACGCCGAGCCGGTCGTGCAAGTAACGCGACCACTCGGTTGAGCTCATGCCCATCATGTCCCTGGTCGCGCCCTCGTGCCAGGTGCCGCCCCGCTCGCGTACGAGCTGCTCCCGAGCGGAGTCCCACACCTGCTCGGAGTCGACCAGCACGCCGTCGAGGTCGAACACGACGGCCGCCGGTGCCATCGGGCGACCTTACCGTCGCGCGTGCCAGCATGAGCCCGTGCTCACCGACGATGTCGAGGCGGTCCGCGCGCTGATCCACGAGTACGCGGAGCTGATCGACCACGGTGAGCTCGACGCGCTGGCCGCGCTCTTCACGCACGGGACGTGGAGCTCTCCGGGACGCGGCACGCCCCTGCGCGGAGCCGAGCAGGTCCGACGGGCGTACGACGGCGTGATCCTCTACGACGGCATCCCGGGGACGAAGCACGTCATCAGCAACGTGACGATCGAGATCGCCGACGACCGGACCGGTGCGACCGCCCGCTCGTACTTCACGGTCCTGCAGACGCGCCCCGATTTCGCGCTCCAACCGGTGATCGCGGGCCGGTACCACGATCGCTTCGATCGCGTCGACGACGTGTGGCGCTTCGCCGACCGCCAGATCATCCCTGACCTGATCGGTGACCTCAGCCACCACCTGCGCGACACCACCGAGCTCGAGGAATCCTGATGCGGGAATGGACGCCGCGCATCGCCGAGGTGAGCCGGCGCCTGCGGTCCCGCGCCGACGCCATCCTCGGCGCCGTGTGGTTCATGCCCCAGGACGGTCTGCCGGCCGTTGCCGCCCGCGTCGCCTGCCTAGGGCGCGTCCCGGGCGGGGTGGCGGCGGCGCTGTTCGCGCCCCAGCACCCAGAGCGCGTGGCGGTCGCCGTCGACGACGCGTGGCGCGACCACGACCCCGACCAGCTCGTCGCCACCCGCCTCCACGGCGCGACCAGGTATCTCGCCGGTGCGCTCGGCGACGAGCCGGAGGGGTTGGGGAGGGCAGTCGCGATCCTGTGGCGGGCGGTCGAGGCGGCTCCCTCGGCGGGTCACGCTGTCTACGCCGGGCTGCGTGCGCTGCCGCGACCCGCGACACCACTGGGCGACCTCTGGCGCGCCTGCGACATGATCCGAGAGCGCCGCGGTGGCTCGCACCTCAACGCGTGGACGGCGGCCGGTCTCGACGCCGTCGAGATCCAGCTCCTCACCGAGCGATGGCGCACGACTACCAACCCGGGTTCCACCACCGCCGACCGCATGGGCTACTCGACCCACGAGATCGCCGGCGGGCTCTCCGCGCTCGAAGCACGCGGCCTCGTCGACGGCGACGGAGCGCTCACCGACGACGGTCGTGAGCTCCGTGAGTCCGTCGAGCGGGCCACCGACATCCAGGAGGCCACGCTGGTCGACGCCCTCGGCGACGACGCCGACGAGGTGCTCGGCCTCATGTCGCCGTGGGCTCGCGCAGTCGTCGCCGGGGCAGGCAGAATCGCGACATGACCGACGCACCGACGAACGACCAGGAGCTCGTCGACCGGCTGGAAGAAGTCTGGACGTCCATCGACTCCATGTGCGCCAACCTGAACGAGGAGCAATGGAAGACGCCGACCGACCTCCCCGGGTGGAGTGTGCAGGACAACGTCGTGCACATCTCCGCGATCGAGTCGACCATCCTCGGCCGGCCCGACCCCGACCACACCCCGCCCGACTACGACCACGTGAAGAACGACGCAGGCCAGCACAACGAGGTCTGGGTCGACTCGAGACGCAGCTGGTCGGGCGCCCAGGTGTTGGACGAGTTCCGCGAGGTGACCGGCGCCCGCCTCCGCCAGCTGCGCGGCTTGACGCCGTCCGACTTCGACGCCGAGTCGTGGACTCCGGCCGGTCCCGGCACCGTCCGCGACCTGCTTCCCTTCCGCATCTTCGACTCGTGGGCGCACGAGCAGGACATCCGCCGGGCCGTCGATCAGCCGTGCGACTTCAGCAGCCCGGCCGGCGAGCTGTCGTTCGCGCGGGTCGTCAGCGCGCTGCCGTACGTGGTGGGGAAGAAGGTGGCGCCACCGGACGGCACGACGGTCGTGTTCGACGTGACCGGATCACGCCCGATGACCATCGCCATCGGCGTCGACGGCGGCCGGGCGAAGCCGCTGTCGACGGCTCCCGAGCGCGCCACCGTGACGTTGGCGATGGACGCCCAGACGCTGGCCTGTCTCGGCCTCGGCCGGTGGGACCCGGCGGCGGCGCTCGACGACGATCAGGTGACCATCACCGGTGACGAGAAGCTGGGGCGCGCCGTGGTCGGGCAGATGAACTTCATGTTCTGACTCGAAGGGTTCGCCACCTGCGGCGACACCTCTAAGGGGCGCGCGTCGCTGTGCCTCCGTTCGTCGTCTTTCCTCGGACGCCTGCTATGCGGGCTCTTGCCCCTGTACTCGTCGGCGGGCGTCAAACGCTCGCCAAGCCGCCAGGGCATTCGCCAGCGGCCCCGGTTGCGATCGTGGCTCGGGGGATCGTTGGCGCTGAGCCCTGTCGGGGCCGGGCTTCGGTGCGCCGGGAATGGGTCCAATCAGGTAGTCGAGCCCA
>DATFXL010000041.1:0-63291 GCA_035316025.1 Acidimicrobiia bacterium | reverse complement strand
AGCTGGAGTCCTCGAGGCCATCGATGCCATCCGTCCCGCGTTGCAGAGCGACGGTGGCGACATCATCTTCAACGGCATCGACGCCGACGGCGCCGTCCACGTCACGCTCGTCGGAGCGTGCGGCACCTGCCCGGTGTCGATGATGACGCTCAAGGCCGGCGTCGAACGGATCATCATGGACCGGGTCCCGGGGATCACCGAGGTGATCTCCGAATAGCGCTCCCCAACAATCCACCCGCGCTCGTCGAAGCGGCCCGACAGGGCGATCGCGCCGCCATCGCCAAGCTGATCTCCCTGGTCGAGTCCGGGGGCGACGCTGCCACCGACGCGGTGGGCCGCCTGTACCTGAGCACCGGCGGCGCGTACACGGTGGGCATGACCGGGGCGCCCGGGTCCGGAAAGTCGACGCTCACCGACAAGCTCATCGGGGTCATCCGCGCGTCGGGCACCGAGGTGGGCGTGCTGGCGATCGACCCGAGCAGTCCCTTCAGTGGCGGGGCCATCCTCGGCGACCGCGTGCGCATGCAGGACCACGCGACCGACGAGGGCGTGTTCATCCGGTCGATGGCGACTCGCGGCCACCTCGGCGGGCTCTCGCTGGCGACGCCGCAGGCGGTGAGGATCCTCGACGCCGCCGGCAAGCCATGGATCATCGTCGAGACGGTCGGCGTGGGACAGGTCGAGGTCGAGGTCGCGGACGCCGCCGACACGACCGTCGTCGTCGTGAACCCGCGTTGGGGTGACGGCGTGCAGGCGAACAAGGCGGGCCTCCTCGAGATCGCCGACGTGCTCGTCGTCAACAAAGCCGACCGGGAGGGTGCGGGCGAGACCGTGCGCGACCTCGAGGTGATGCTCGAGCTCGCGGGGGACCGCGACTGGCGGCCGCCGATCGTGCAGACGGTCGCCACCGACGGCCGCGGTGTCGGCGACCTGTGGCGCGCGATTCTCGCCCACCGCGCGCACCTCGAGGCCGACGGCCGCTTGGAGCGACGGCGCGGGGCGCGGTTGCGAGACGAGCTGCGCGCGATCGTGCACGAGCGGCTCAGAGCGGGAGCAGAGGAGCGCTGCCGCGGCGAGCAGTTCGACCGGCTCGTGGAGCAGGTGGCCGCACGCGAGCTCGACCCCTACGCCGCTGCCGACAAGCTGCTGCAGATCTAACCTGCTTCCCGGTGACCGAGCACCCCCTTGCGGTGATGCTGTTCGCGGCGGCGCACGGCGAGCATCCTCCACCCGACGGCTTCGTCGAGGTCCTGCCATCGCCGGGCGGCCCGGCCGACGCAATCGTCGACTTCACCGCCCACCTCGTCGTCGCCGCGGATGTGCCTGCCGACGAGGTCCTCCACGCGCTCCCATCCGGAGAGCTGTCGGCGTGGACGCATCCGTCCTTCCAGCTCTGGCTCGCACAACGGCTCGGCACGAGGCCCGGGAGCCGCGACCTCGTGATGGCGGCGCCGGCGGCCGACAGCGCCGACCTCGAGCTCGTCGCGCGCGACGACCTCGGCGGTCACGACCGGGTCCAACGCGCCGCGCGTTATCGGAGAGACCTGAGGGTGTTCACGGACCCCGAGGAGCTCGGAGTGCTCGTGATCGGCCGCGGCCTGGCCGGTCGTCTGGAGTGCGCGTTCGAAGTCGAACCGGCCGCGCGCCACCGCGGCCTCGGACGCCGGCTGGCGCTGGCGGCGCGTACGTTCGTGCCCGAGGACGGGGCGATCTTCGCCCAGGTCGCGCCGGGCAACGTGGCATCCGTGCGCGCCCTGCTCTCGGCCGGGTTCCGTCCCATCGGCGGCGAGGTGCTGTTCGCACGCCAGGACTAGGCAGAGATCCTCGACGGGAGAAGCGCATGTCCGAGAACGTCCGCATCGATCGCCGCCCCGACGGCGTCGCCACCCTGCGCGTCGACCGCCCGCCGCTCAACGCGCTGTCGGGCGCGGTGCTCGAAGAGCTCGGCTTCGCCGCCGGCGAGTTGGGCGAGGACCCGGGCGTGAAGGCGGTGGTCGTGCTCGGCGGCACCAAGGCGTTCGCCGCCGGCGCCGACATCAGCGAGTTCGGCGGTCCCGACGAGGCGCGATCCATCAGCGGTCGCTTCCGGGCCGCGTTCGACGCGATCGGCGAGATCCCTCGTCCGGTCATCGCCGCGATCAACGGTGTCGCGCTGGGCGGAGGCCTCGAGCTGGCGCTGGCCTGTGATCTCCGCATCGCCGCCGACGACGCGCGCGTCGGGCAACCGGAGACGCTGCTCGGTGTGATCCCCGGCGCGGGGGCCACGCAACGGCTGCCCCGGCTGATCGGGCCGGCGCGGGCCAAGGAGCTCATCTGGAGCGGCCGGCAGGTGAGGGCGGACGAGGCGGTCGCGATCGGCCTCGTCGATCGTGTCGCTCCCGCCGCCCACCTCGAGGAAGCCGCGCTGGCGTGGGCAGGGTCGTTCGCGTCGGGAGCGGTCGTCGCCATGGGTGTGGCCAAGATGGTGATCGACGGCGCGCTCGACGTCCGGCTCGAGGACGGCCTCGACCTCGAGACCGACGCATTCGCAGAGGTCTTCCGTACCGAGGACGCCGTTACCGGCGTGCGGAGCTTCCTCGAACAGGGGCCCGGCAGGGCGAAGTTCGTCGGCCGCTGACCGGCTTGCTATCCGTCCCGAAGCTGCGCGGCGGCGAGCTCGGGCGGGGTGGTGTTCACGAGGATGCCGGTGCCCTGCTCGAAGCCGGCGATGACGGCGATCCGGGTCTGCACCTCGACGTACCAGTGGAACGCGTCGGGTGCGGTGTCGGGTGGTGCCGTGTGCACGACGAGGTTGTAGGGCACGTCGCCGACGACCGCGGCCAGCCGGGCGAGCGTGGCGCGCGCGGTCTGCGCCACGGCCGCGATCTGCGCGTCGTCGGCGTCGTCGAAGTTTGCGCCGAGCACGCGGAGCGCGATCCGGAACTCGTACGGCGTGCCGGCCGCGTGCGGGCACCATGACGGCGCTGCTCCGTCGAACACGCGGAGCGCGTCGCCCGACCGCTCCCGGTCCTCGACCACGAGGTCTCGGCCCGCGGCTCGGGCGCGGCGTACGGCTTCTTCGGCCGCCGGGGGAACGAAGTCGAGCGCGACGAGTTGGGCGTGCGGATGCGCGATAGACGCGCCGGCGGCGGCGCCGTGGTTGATCACGACCTGGACGAAGGCGCGCCCAGCCGCCAGGTGGTGGCGGGCGCGATCGCGCAGGACGGTGAGCAGCTCGGTGGCCTGCGCCTCGTCGAGCTGCGCGAACGACAGGTGGTGGGCGGGGGAGAGGACGGCGACTTCGTGGGCGCCAGTGGCGCCCGGCCCCGGGTCGTCGCCGCCGACGATGGGATACAGGTTCGGCACCACGCGCACGCGCCATCCCGGCGTCTGGGGCGCGCCGCCACCGGTGCGATAGACCTCGGGCGGCGTCATGTGCTCGTGGCCGGGACAGAACGGACAGTCCGCGGGCGTCGTCGTGGCGGCGCCAGTCGGCGGCGGGAACGTGTGCGGACGCGCGGCACGGCCGGGCGCGAGGAGCACCCATCGATCGGCGAGCTCGTCCCGCCGCAACTCGGACATGGGTTGGAGGCTAGAGGCGTGCCGTACGCTGGTGGCGTGACGCGCTTTCCGACGGTACGAGTGGTCATCCTCGGTGGCGGCCCCGCCGGCAACACGTGCGCGACCGTGGCGGCGACGCTGGGGGCGCAGGTGACGCTGGTCGAGCGTGACGTCATTGCCGGCGCCGCCCACCTGTGGGATTGCATCCCGTCCAAGTCGATGATCGCCACCGGGGGCGAGCTGGCGGAGCTGGCTCGCGCTCACACGATGGGACTGCGAGCCGAAGGCGGTGTCGACCTCGACGCGCTCCGGGAGCGGGTGTCGTCGATCGAGGAGAAGCTCCACAAGTCGATCGTCGAGCTGCTCGAGTCGCAGAACGTCCGGCTGCTCCGGGGCCGCGGGCGGTTGAAGGGCCCTCACGAGATCGTGGTCGAGACGCCCAGTGGCATCGAGGAGCTCGAGGCCGAGTTCATCGTGATCGCAACGGGATCGCGCCCCCGGGTGCCCGAGTTCGCGCCCGTTGACGGCGAGCGAGTGCTCACGACCCGCCAGGCGTACCCGCCGCCCGAGCTGCCGGACCACATCATCGTGATCGGCTCCGGCGTCACCGGTGTCGAGTTCACCCACATGTTCGACGCCCTCGGCTCGCAGGTGACCCTGCTCGTCTCCCGCCAGCAGGTGCTGCCGCTCAAGGACCCCGAGGTGGCGGCGGCGCTCGAGGACGAGTTCATGCGCCAGGGAGTCACCCTCCTCAAGGGCGCCCGCGCCTGCGGCATCGAGCGAACGGGTGACACGGTGCGCGTCACCTGCGAGGACGGACGGTTCGTCGACGGTTCGCATGCCGTGCTCGCCGTCGGGTCCATCCCGAACAGCGAGGACCTCGGGCTCGAGGAAGCGGGGATCGAGGTCGATGGTGGCGGCTACATCCCGATCGACCATCACTGTCGTTCGAAGATGGAGCACATCTACGCGGCCGGCGACGTGTCGGGGAAGCTGCCGCTCTCGTCAGTGGGGGCGATGCAGGGGCGCAAGATCGCCGAGCACCTCATGGGCCTGCACAACCGGCCACATCGACACCTCGACTACGACAAAGCGGCGCAGGCCGTCTTCACCGATCCCGAGATCGCCGAGGTTGGCCTGGCCGAAGCGGAAGCGTTCTCGGTGGGGAGAAAGATCCGTGTCACCAAGGTGCCGCTGTCGTCGAACGCCAAGGCGCACATCAAGGGCGATCCGCGCGGGTTCGTGAAGATCCTCTCGGACCCGGCGACGGGCGTCGTGCTCGGCGGTTCGATCGTCGGGCGCAACGCGGCCGAGCTGATCAGCGTGCTCGCGGTCGCGGTCACCAACGGGCTCACCGTCGGTGACATCGTCGACTCGTTGCTCGTGCATCCCACGCTGTCCGAGTCGCTGGCCGAAGCGGCGTCGTAGCTTCCCGCTCGTCTTTTGGCGTCGCCTACCCACCCCATAGGGGCCTCAGCGACGCAAAGCCCTGGGGCTTACGCGAGCAGCTCGCCCCGGGTGATCGTCACGGCGCGACCGCCGAGGACGGCCCGGTCGCCGTCGACGCGGACCCGGACGACGCCGCCGCGGGCCGACGCCTGAAAGCCCGTCATCTCGGTCTTGCCCAGCTGGTCGCCCCAGTACGGACCGAGGGCGCAATGGGAGGAGCCCGTCACGGGGTCCTCGTCGATGCCGAACTTCGGGCCGAAGCTGCGGGAGACGAAGTCGAACTCGGGGTCGTCGGCGGGCGCGGTCAGCACGGCGATGTCGAACGCGGCCAGCCGGGGGAAGTCGGGCCGGGCGCAGCGCACCGCGTCGGCGTCGGCGACCTCCAGGACCCAGCCGATGCGGCCACGTGACGCGACCGCGTCGGCGATCCCGACCGCCTCGAGCAAGCCGGGATCCGGCTCGGCGGGCGTGACGGGGTCGGCGGGAAGGTCAAGTGTCACCTCGTCGCCGGTCTGGGACGCGTGGAGCACGCCGCTGCGTGTCTCGAACCGCGCCGCCGTCTCCGCGGGCAGACGGCGTGTGTCCCAGAGCACGTGCGCGCTCGCCAGCGTGGCGTGGCCGCAGAGGTCGACCTCGACGGTCGGGGTGAACCACCGCAACCCGAATCGTCCGGCGTCGTCGCCGTGCAGCGGGTGAACGAACGCGGTCTCCGAGAGGTTCATCTCGGCGGCGACCGATTGCATCCACGCCGGATCGGCCGGTCGCTCGAGGACGCAGACGGCGGCCGGGTTGCCGCTGAACGGCCCAGTCGCGAACGCGTCCACTTGGAACAGTGGCGTGCCCACGACGGCTACTCGATGACGATCAGCACGTCGCCGGTGCCGACCGTGTCACCGGCCGCGACGCGGACCTCCTTGACCGTCCCGCCGTGCTCGGCGTTGATGTGGTTCTCCATCTTCATCGCCTCGAGCACGAGCAGTGCTTGACCGGCCTCGACCGTGTCGCCTTGGGCTACGAGCACCTTCACGATCGTGCCCTGCATCGGCGCACTGATGGTCCCGCTCCCGGCGCCGCCGCCGCCGGCCGAGAGCGTCGGTTTGCTGACGCGGCCGCGCCCCGCCCCGCGCGCCGGTGGCTCCCCGGCGATCGGTGCCTCGGGCAGCCACACCCGCACGGAGAACCGCTTGCCGTCTACCTCGACCGGGATGGTGCGCTCCTCGAGCGGCGCCGCTTCCGCCTCGTCGCCGGCGGGAACAGGAGCCGGCTCCGGCGCGCCGCCCGTGAGCAACCGGGGGTCGACCTCCTCCTCGACCCAGCGGGTGGAATGCGTGCCGGCGACGAAGTCGGGGTGAGAGAGCAGCGCGACGTCGGCGGGCACCGTGGTGTGGACGCCTCCCACCTCCA
Organism: Acidimicrobiia bacterium; assembly: GCA_035316025.1. Lineage (GTDB taxonomy): Bacteria > Actinomycetota > Acidimicrobiia > IMCC26256 > JACDBD01 > JALZAA01. Next base: position 56,898 of record DATFXL010000041.1, on the reverse strand, counting down.
GCTCGTGCAGTGCACGCAGCATCCGTTGGATCGCCGCGTCCCGGTCGGCATGCCACACCACCAGCTTGCCGACCAGGTTGTCGTAGAACTGCGAGATCGTGTCGCGCTCGTCGTAGCCGCCGTCCCAGCGCACGCCGGGGCCGCTCGGGACGCGCAATCGTGTGATCGTGCCCGGCGACGGGAGGAACTTCTTCGCCGGGTCCTCGGCGTTGATGCGGCACTCGATCGAATGGCCGCGGCGCTCGATGGATTCCTGAGTGAAGGAGAGGCGCTCGCCGGCGGCGACGCGAAGCTGCTCGGCGACGAGGTCGAGTGAGGTGACCATCTCCGTCACGCAGTGCTCCACCTGCAGCCGAGTGTTCATCTCGAGGAACCAGAACTCGCCGTCCTCGTACAGGCACTCGACTGTCCCGGCGTTGACGTAGCCGCACGCCTTCGCGACCTTGACGGCCGCTTCGCCCATCGCGGTCCGCACGTCGTCGGCCAGCCCCGGCGCAGGGGTCTCCTCGATCAGCTTCTGGTGCCGCCGCTGCGTCGAGCAGTCGCGCTCGCCCAGCCAAACCGTGTTGCTGTGCGCGTCGCCGAACACCTGGATCTCGATGTGCCGGGGCCGGGTCAGGTACCGCTCGAGGTAGGTCTCGGGCCGGCCGAAGTACGCCTGGCTCTCCCGGGCGGCCGAATCGAGGCCCGATTGTGCGTCGTCGGGGCCGTCGACCACCTTCATGCCCTTGCCGCCGCCGCCGAAGGCGGCTTTGATCGCGACCGGCCAGCCGTGCTGCTCCCCGAACGCCACGACCTCGTCCGCGCTTGTGATCGGCTGGAGGGTGCCGGGCACCGCCTCCACGCCGGCGGACGCGGCCGCGGTGCGGGCCGAGATCTTGTCGCCCATCACCTCGATCGCATCCGGCGGGGGACCGATCCACGTCGTGCCGCGCTCGCTGATCGCACGGGCGAAGTCGGCGTTCTCGGCGAAGAAGCCGTACCCAGGATGCACGGCCTCGGCGCCGCTGCGCGTGATCACGTCGATGATGGCATCGGTGTTCAGGTAACTCTCCGCCGCCGTCTCGCCGCCGAGCGCGTACGCCTCGTCGGCATACCGAACGTGGGCGGCGTCCCGATCGAGGTCGGAGTAGACGGCGACCGTGGAGACTCCGAGCTCGCGGCACGTGCGCATGACGCGGATCGCGATCTCGCCACGGTTGGCGACGAGCACCTTGCGAAACGGCGGGGTGGGCACGGACGGCTCCTGGAGCACCTCGACGGTGGCCGTATCCTACGGGCGATGCCCGATGGCGAGGCGATCGAGCGGACACACGAGGTTCGCTGGTTCGACTCCCTCGATTCGACCAACCGCTACGTACTGGACGAGGCGCGTCGGGGTGCGCCCGAGGGCTTGACGGCGGTCGCCGACTTCCAGACCGCGGGCCGGGGCCGGCGGGGGCGGGCATGGGTGGCGCCGCCCGGAGCGTCGCTCCTCGTGTCGGTCCTGTTGCGGCCGGCGCTGCCGCCCGAGCGGACGTCGCTCGTCTCGATGGCGTGTGGTGTGGCGATGGCCGAGGCCGTCACGCGGGTCGCGGGGTTCGTGCCCGAGCTGAAATGGCCCAACGACCTGGTCGTCGGGGACCGGAAGCTCGCTGGGATCCTCGCCGAACGCGACGGCGACGCGGTGGTCGTCGGGCTCGGTGTGAATGTCGAGTGGCACGACTTCCCACCCGAGATCGCCGAGACGGCCACTGCGTGCAACCTCGAAGTCGGTCGCGCGATTGACCGGCGCGCGCTGCTCGACGCCTTCCTAACTGAGCTCGACGCCAGGTACGCGGACCTCGCCGCCGTCGCCGCCGAGTACCGGTCGCGTCTCGAGACTCTTGGTCGTCGGGTGCGCGTCGAGCGTCCGGACGATGTGCTCGTGGGCGTCGCTGTCGACGTCGGCGGCGCCGGTCAGCTTGTAGTGCGCGACGACGGGGGTGAGATCGTCGAGGTCCACGTCGGCGACGTCGTCCACCTCAGGCCTCTCTGACACCGGCCGACTACGGGTCGGGGTTGCGGGCGATGAGCTCGACCAGCAGGCCGGCGACCTTCTCGCTCGTGGGGCCGGGTGCGCCCGGCAGGGCGCGACCGTCGACGCGCCCGATGGGTTGCACCTCGCGCGTCGAGGACGTCAGGAACGCCTCGTCGGCGTCGCGGATTGCCTCCGGAGCGAGTACCGCTTCCTCTGCCGGCACGCCGTACTCGTCGCACAGCTCGAGGACGAGCGCGCGCGTCACGCCGAGCAGACAACCGGCGTCGGCCGCCGGCGTGCGCACGACGCCGTCGCGGACCGCGAAGACGTTCGAGCCCGTCGCCTCGCACAGCTCGCCCCTGGTATTCAGGAAGACGGCTTCTCCGGCGTCGCGCTCGCGCGCGTAGGCGAGGGCGCGGACGTTCTCGGCGTACGACGTCGTCTTCAAACCCGTGATCGCGCCGTTCTCGTTGCGGCTCCACGGCACGATCACCAGGTCGACGCTCGGTGGCCAGGGCGCCGCCGGCGCGGCGACGACGATCACGGTCGGCGGTCCTTCGCCTCGTTCGGAGCCGAGGGGCGACGGACCGCCGGTGACGGTGAGGCGCACGCGGCCCTCGTTCAGGCCGTTCGCGGCGAGGACGGCGTCGACCGCCGCCCGCAGCTCCTGTGATCCCGGCGCGGTCAGCCCGAGCCCGGCCGCGGAGCGAACCAGCCGCTGATGGTGTCGCGTCCACGCGAACGGGATGCCGTCGTACACGCGGAGCGTCTCGAACACGCCGTCGCCGACGAGCAGACCGTGGTCGAAAGGAGAAACTCGGGCCTCGCCGGCCGGAACGAGCTCCCCGTCGAGCCAGAGCACGGCATCGGTCATCGCTGCGCACCAGTCAGCGCTCGGTCTGTGTCAGCGCACGTGGCGGCGGCCGCGCCGAGCAGCCGCGCCGCCTTGAGCTCGGTTTCCGCCCACTCGGACGCCGGTTGGGAGTCGGCAACGATTCCGGCCCCGACGCCCAGATGCGTCTGACCCTTTGCGACCGTGAACGTTCGGATGGCAACGTTGAAGTCCCCCGTGTCGCGCTCGGTGTCGATCCAGCCCACAGCACCGCAGTACACACCACGCGGTACTGGCTCGAGATCCTCGATGACCTGCATGACGCGCGGCTTGGGGGCTCCCGTCACCGACGCAGGTGGAAACGTCGCACGCATGAGCGCGCCGACGCCGGTACCGGGACGGCGACGCCCACGTACGGTGCTGACGAGATGATGGAGGCCCGGGTGTGCCTCGGCGGTGCACAGCGCGGGCACGACGACCGAACCGGGCTCGCACACGCGACCGAGGTCGTTGCGCGAGAGGTCGACGATCATGACGTTCTCGGCCCGATCCTTCGGGCTCGCGCGCAGCGTCGTGGGATCGGTGCCCGTCCCCTTGATCGGTCGGGTCTCGACGTCGGGCCCCCGCCACGACAGGAAACGCTCCGGTGACGCTGACACCACGGCCGTCGACGGCGCCCCGGACGCGGCGCCGACGCGCACGAACGCACCGTGGGGCGACGGGTTGGCGCGCTCGAGCGCGTCGAACAACCCCACGGGGTCGATGGCACGCGTGGTCGTCAACCGGCGCGTGAGGTTGACCTGGTAGCAGTCCCCGGCGCCGATGTGCTCGCGGATCTTCGCCACGCGCTGCTCGAACTCGGCCTGATCGAGGGTGGTGCACCATCGTGTCGGCGCCGTCGCGACCGGGGGGGACGGTCGCTTACCTTTCGATTCGACGGCGCGCGCGAGCAGGTCGCGCGCCCGGCCGCGCCCGTGCAGCTCGTACCGACCCGACGCCGGGTCGAGCACGACCCGGGTCGGGAAGCGGGCCAGCACGAGGTCGGGGACGCGGTCCTCGTGCTGCGAGCCGGCGGTGCTCCGGCCGGGCCGGACCCGTTCGACCGCGCCACCGAGCTCGTAGGCGAGGAACCCCGCCCACCAGCCGGGCGGCAGCCGGTCGAGGCCGTCGAGAGCGTCCGCGCCCGAGGCCACCACGACCGCGTCGGGCTCGATCGCGACGACGAAGTACCGCTGGTCCCGCACGACGGCGGCGTCCGCGCTTTCGGGGAGGGCGGCGAGCAGCGCCGCGGCTGTCGGTGCCCCACCGGGGGTCATTTGGCGGAGGGTAGCGGTGCGGTGCCGGCCGGCCTCGGTCTTTCGGTGCGACCCGGGAACTTCTGCCTCCGCCGGTACGATGACCTGTTCGATGACTCGGTCGTTTCCGCGCGTCCTGCTCGGACGCTTCGCCGTGGCGCTGGCAGTCGCATTTCCCCTCGTCGTCGCGGGGGTGGTCGGCGTGAACGTCTTCATCGATCGCAAGATCGACGAGATCCCGCGGGTGAAGGTGAACACGGCGGAGAACACCGACGCCAGCCGGCCGGCGAACTTCCTCCTCATCGGGTCGGACACCCGGGCCGAGGTGCAGACGCCCGAAGAAAAGGCGGCGTTCGGCGACGCGTCTCAGGAGAGTGGTCAGCGTTCCGACACGCTCATGGTGATCCACGTCGACCCGGAGCAGAAGTCGGGGTACCTCGTGTCGTTCCCGCGTGACCTCGTCGTGAACATCCCGGGTCTCGGCCAGTCGAAGATCAACGCCGCGTTCAACTCCGGGCCTCAGCGCGTCGTCGACACCCTCCAGCAGAACTTCAACATCCCCATCCACCACTACCTCGAGGTCGACTTCCAGAGCTTCAAGGGCATCGTGGATGCGATGCGCGGGGTGCCCGTGTACATCGACGCCCCGTCGAGGGACGCACACAGCGGGTTCGAGTTCATCCCGTTCAACTTCCATCCCGGCTGCTACACGCTGGACGGCTCGACCGCCCTCAACTACGTGCGGTCGCGCGGGATGGAGCAGTACATCGACGGGCGTTGGCAGACGGACCCGCGCGGCGACCTCGGGCGGATCGACCGGCAGCAGCAGTTCATGAAGCGGCTGGCGACGGAGGCGTTTCGAAAGTCAGTGAACAGCCCGCGGACGGCGCTCGACATCGCCGACGAGACGATCCCGAAGCTCAAGGCCGACCAAGGCCTCGGCACCGGCGACATCAAGAAGCTCATCACGTCGTTCCGCCGCGTCGACCCGAACGACCCGAACAGCCTCGAGATGGTGACGTTTCCGACGGTGCCCGGGCCGCAGAGCTCCCGCCTCGGTGCCATCCTCCAGGCCAAGCAACCCGATGCCGATGCCGTCCTCGCCCGTCTGCGCCAATTCGGCCCCGCGCCCGACGTGCGGAACGGGCCGAAGCCATCCGAGGTGCGCGTGCGCGTGCTGAACGGCTCGGGGCAGAACGGGATCGCGTCGAAGACCGGGACCGAGCTCCAGCAACAGGGTTTCGTGAACGTGGGCGTCGGCAACGTGAGTCGCGTCAGCGCGACCGAGGTTCGCTACCGTCCCGGCTCGGTCGACAAGGCGCGCGTGGTCCAGGCCTACCTCGGCGGTGTCGGCAAACCCGTCGAGGACAAGTCGGTCGTCGAGGCGGATGTCGCCGTCGTGCTCGGCCATGACTTCCGGGCGGTGGCCGCCCCTGCCAACGCGCCCGCGCCCGACACCGCCGCTGCGCCGGCGTCCTCGGCGCCCGCGGCTCCGGCGAGCGCCCCGGCGCCGGGCAAGGCGAAGGGAAAGGCGTCGGCACCGCCGCCCGACCCGACGCAATGTTGACCCAGTTGGTGGGTCGGTGAGTGCGATCGCCGTCGTCGGCGGCGGCTACGTCGGACTGACAACGGCGGCGTGCTTCGCCCGGCTCGGCCACGACGTCGTGTGCGGGGAGCTGGACCGGGAGAAGGTCTCCCGCCTGAGCAAGGGCGAGGTGCCCGTGCTGGAGGAAGGGCTGCCGGCGCTCGTCGCCGAGGGGCTCGCCGCCCGCCGGCTCTCCTTCGCCGTCGGCGCGGCAAACGCGGTGCGCAACGCCGAGTTCGTGTTCCTGTGCGTTCAGACCCCGCTCGGGCCCGACGGGGCCGCGGACCTCTCCGCGCTCGACGGCGCCGTCCGCGAGATCGCCCCCGTGCTCCGTCCGGGCTCCGTTGTCATCAACAAGTCGACGGTGCCGGTGGGCACCGCCGCATTCGTGGAGCGGTTGCTGGGCGAAGCGGGTGTGCCCGCCGGTTCGATCGGCGTGGCGTCGAACCCCGAGTTCCTGCGCGAAGGAACCGCGGTGCGCGACTTCCTCGAGCCGGACCGTGTCGTCATCGGGTGCCAGGACACCGGCGTGGCCGTGCGGGTGTCGGAGCTCTACCGGAGCCTGCGCGCACCGATCCTTGTGACCGACGCGGCCTCGGCCGAGCTGATCAAGTACGCATCGAACGCGTTCCTGGCTACGAAGGTCTCGTTCATCAACGAGGTCGCCAACCTGTGCGAGGCGGTGAGCGCCGACGTGCGCGAAGTCGCGCTGGGCATGGGCTACGACCCGCGCATCGGGTTCGAGTTCCTGCATCCGGGTCCCGGGTTCGGCGGGTCCTGCCTGCCGAAGGACGTCGCTGCATTGCTCCACACGTCCGGCGCGTCCGGATACGACTTCCGCCTCCTCGCCGCCGTGGCCGAGGTCAACGCACTTCAGCACGGACGGATCGTCGCCAAGATCCGCGACACGTTGCCCACCGGTGTCGCCGGGGCGCGTATCGCGCTATGGGGCCTCACCTTCAAGGCCAACACGGACGACCTGCGGGACTCGCCCGCCCTCGGGGTGGCGTCAGACCTCGTCGCCGACGGCGCCGAGGTTCGGGGCTATGACCCGGTCGCGGGGGAGCGGGCGCGGGACTGGCTGGCGGGGCTCGACGTGGCTGCCGATGCCTACGACGCGTGCGCCGGCGCCGACGTGGTGGTCGTGCTCACGGAGTGGGACGAGTTCCGCTGGCTCGACTTCGACCGCGTCGGCGAGTCAATGGCGTCGCGCCGGATCGTGGACGCCCGCAACCTCCTCGACCCAGCCGCCATGCGCAAGCGTGGGTTCACGTACGAGGGTCTCGGGCGCTGATGCCGCGCGCCGTCGTCACCGGTGGCGCCGGGTTCCTCGGTTCTCACCTCTGCCGGGCGCTCGTCGACCAAGGCTGGGGCGTCCTCGCCGTCGACAATCTCCTCACGGGTCGGATCGAGAACGTGGAGGACCTGCTCGAATCGCCGGCGTTCGAGCTGAAAGAGCAGGATGTGAGCGAGTTCGTCGCCGTGGACGGCCGCGTGGATGCGGTGCTGCACTTCGCCAGCCCGGCGAGCCCGCGCGACTACCTCGAGCACCCGATCAAGACCCTGAAGGTCGGGTCGCTCGGTACGCACAACACCCTCGGCCTCGCCAAGTCCGCCGCCGCTCGGTACCTGCTCGCGTCGACGAGCGAGGTCTACGGCGATCCGCAGGTGCACCCGCAGGGCGAGGACTATTGGGGCCACGTGAACCCGATCGGCCCGCGCGGCGTGTACGACGAAGCGAAGCGGTTCGCCGAGGCGATGGCGATGGCGTACCAGCGCACGCACGACCTCGACGTGAAGGTCGTGCGCATCTTCAACACATACGGGCCGTGCCTGCGCCACGGCGACGGGCGGGTCGTCTCCAACTTCCTCGTCCAGGCGATGGACGGCAAGCCCCTCACCGTGTACGGCGACGGCACCCAGACCCGGTCGTACTGCTACGTCGACGACGAGGTGCGGGGCATCCTCGCGTTGCTCGACTCCGACTGGATCGGTCCGATGAACATCGGGAACCCGGACGAGTTCTCGGTGCTCGAGCTGGCGCAGGCAGTGCTCGACGTCACCGGCTCGGCCTCGGAGATCGTGTTCGAGCCGCTCCCGCTCGACGATCCGGTGCGCCGTCGTCCCGACATCACGCTCGCGAACGACGTGCTCGGCTGGCGTCCGGAGGTCGACCTCCGCGAAGGTCTCGCCCGCACCTACGAATGGTTCGGGAGGGAGCGTGAGCGAGGACGGTCCTAGCGACGAGACGGCGGCGCGGTTCAGCACGCTGTCGGTCATCGTCCCCGTCTTCAACGAGCGCAGCACGGTCGCGGAGATCGTGCGTCGCATGCGGTCTGTCGACTTACCCGTCGAGCGCGAGATCGTGATCGTCGACGACGGCAGCTACGACGGGACGGGCGACGTCCTGACGCAGCTGCGTGACAGCACCGTCCGCGTCCTGAAGCACGGCCAGAACCGCGGTAAGGGCGCCTCGATTCGAACCGGGCTCGAGAGCGTGAAGGGCGATCTCGTGCTCGTGCAGGATGCGGACCTCGAGTACGACCCCGAGGACTGGCCACGGATGCTCGCACCGATCCTGAAAGGCCGGGCACGTGTCGTGTACGGCTCGCGCTTCACGGGCGAGCGTCGGAACATGCTGTTCCTGCACTGGGTGGGCAACCGGTTCCTGTCGCTCGTGACGAACGTCCTCTACAACAGCACGCTGTCCGACATGGAGACCTGCTACAAGCTCTTCGATCGTCGCGTCCTCGACGGGATGCGGCTCACGGCCGACCGGTTCGACTTCGAGCCCGAGTTCACGGCCAAGGTCCTCCGGCGCGGGATCCGCATATACGAGGTGCCGGTCTCGTATGCCGGGCGCGAGCTGGACGAGGGCAAGAAGATCACGTGGCAGGACGGCGTCACCGCCTTGTGGACGCTCGTGAAGTACCGGTTCGTCGACTAGTGCGCGGAAACGAGGTCGGCACGCGGTGGGCGGCCGTCGTCATCAACTACGAGGCGGGCGGGGCGCTGTGCGAATGCGTCCGATCGCTGCTCGACGACACCAGCGCCGGGCACGCGCCGCACGTCGTCGTGGTCGACAACGGGTCGTCGGACGGTTCGGCGGCGGCGGTCGCGAGGGCGCTCCCGGCGGTCACCGTTCTCGACCCGGGCGGGAACCTCGGGTACGCCCGCGCCGCCAACCTCGGGATCGCGGCCACGGACACGCCGATCGTCGCCGTTTGCAATCCGGATCTCGAAGTGCGCCCCGGCGCCGCCGGCGCCGTGCTGGGCCGCCTCGACGCTGAAGGCGACCTCGGAGCCGTCGGCCCGATGATCCGCAACCCGGACGGCACCATCTACCCGTCGGCGCGCTCGGTGCCGCGGCTCCGTGACGCCGTCGGCCACGGGCTCCTCGGCCTCGCGTGGCCGACGAACCCCTTCACCCGCCGGTACCGCCAGCTCGACGCCGACCCGAGCCGCGGGCGCGACGTCGACTGGGTCTCGGGCGCCGCCGTATGGCTGCGGCGCGGCGCGTTGTCGACCGTCGGTGGCTGGGACGAGCGGTACTTCATGTACGTCGAGGACGTTGACCTCTGCTGGCAGCTCCGCCGGCTGGGATGGCGGGTCGCGTACGAACCGGGCGCAGTGGTCACGCACGTGCAAGGTGCCACGACCGCGAAGCACCCGTACCGCATGATCGCCGAGCATCACCGCTCCCTGTACCGCTTCGCGTCGAAGCGCTGGCACGGGGCGCGTCGCCTCGCGCTGCCGTTCGCAGCCGCGTTCCTGGCCTTGCGGGCCGGGCTCGCGATGGCCGATCACACCCTCCGGCGCCGACCGAAGCCGCCCCAAGTGACCGGGTAACCTCGGGCAAGTCATGCCGAAGTCCCGCAATCGTTACGCCCGCGCTCAGGCCCGGGCTCGCTACCGGAAGCCTAAGCGCCGCGGGGGGTCGTTCGGCTGGAACATGGGCATCGCGGTGATCGCGGTCGTCGGCATCGCGTTGCTCGTGTGGACGGTCGCCGGCCGCCGGGAGGAGGCGTCGGCGGCACCCCGCGCCGGCAACCCCGCGACGGGGGAGGCGGGCGACCACTGGCACGCCTCCCTGGACGTGAACGTGTGCGGCCAGTGGCTCGGCCCGGCGCCGGAGTTCGAGACCAGGGCCAACAGCTCAAACATCCGGGTCGGCATCCACTCCCACGGTGACGGTCTCATCCACATCCACCCCTTCAACTCCTCGGAGAGCGGCAAGAACGCGACGCTCGGCCGCTTCCTCGACTACGGCGGCTGGTCGGCGAGCTCGGACTCGATCGACCTCTGGGCGGGCTCCGACGGGCAGAAGGTGCAAAAGAAGAACGGCGATGAGTGCACGATGCCCGACGGGACGAAGGGCAAGGGCACGCTCACTTGGTACGTCAACGGGAAGAAGCAGTCGGGCAACCCGGCCGGCTACCACCCCAAGGACCAGCAACGAATCGCGCTCGTGTTCGCGCCCGCGGGCACCACGCTCGAGTCCCTCGGGACGCCGCCGAACGCCCAGGCCGTGCAGGCGCCGGCCGACGAGACACCGTTCACCGGCGGGACACCGTCCGCTCCACCCTCGTCGTGAGAGCGATCGTCCTCGTGGGCGGCGAGGGCACTCGCCTCCGCCCGCTCACTTTCACGACGCCGAAGCCGCTCCTCCCCATCGCGAACCAGGCGTTCCTCGAGCGGCAACTCACTTGGCTCGACCGCCACGGCATCGACGAGGTCGTGCTGGCGCTCGGTTACCTGCCCGACGCCTTCGTCGAGCGATTCCCCGACGGCCGCTTCGGCGACCTCAAGCTGCGGTACGCCGTCGAGGACGAACCGCTCGGGACCGCCGGCGGCATCCGCTACGCGGCGGAGATCGCCGGAATCGACGAGCGCTTCGTCGTGTGCAACGGCGACGTACTCACGACGCTCGACCTCACCGGGATGGTCGCGTTCCACGACGCGCACGGCGGCGAGGCGACCATCCACCTCTGCCGCGTCGACGACCCGTCGGCGTTCGGCGTGGTACCCACGCGCGCGAACGGCGAGGTCATGGCGTTCGTCGAGAAGCCGCCGGCTGGGCGCGCGCCGAGCCACTGGATCAACGCCGGCACCTACGTGCTCGAGCCGTCCGTGCTCGAGCGCATTCCGCCTCGCTTGACGGTATCGGTGGAACGCGAGACGTTTCCTCGCATGCTGGATCACCCGGGCAACCTGTTCGCGTTCAAGGGCGACGCGTACTGGATCGACATCGGAACCCCGGAGAAGTACCTCGAGGCCCATGCCGACGTGCTTGCCGGCGCCCTCGGCACGCCACCGGCGCCCGGTGCGGTCGAAGCGGCGCCCGGCGTCTGGAAGCAGGGCCCCGTGTCGATCGCGGCCGACGCCCACGTCGAGGCGCCGGTCCTGCTCGGCCCCGGGGTCCGCGTCGCGTCGGGTGCGCGGGTGAGCGGGTCGGTGCTCGGCCCCGGGTGCGCGGTGGGGGAGCAGGCCGCAGTCGTCGGTTCGGTGATGCTCGAGGACGGGTGCGTCGCGAACGCGGCGTCGGTCCTCGACGCGGTGATCGGCGCGGAGGCGACGCTCGAGCACGGGGCCGTCGCCGCAGGCGGCACGGTGGTCGGCCCGTCAGTCGTCGTCGCGGCAGGATCGCGGCTCTCGGGCGCCCGGGTGCCGCTGCACGTCTCTACCACCCAGTGAGAGCACTCGTCACCGGGGGGGCGGGGTTCATCGGATCCACGCTGGTGGACCGGTTGCTGGCCGAGGGTTGGGAGGTCGACGCCGTCGACGATCTCTCCACCGGCACGCTGGCGAACCTGAGCGACGCGCGTGCGAACCGCAACCACAGCTTCTCGTTCCATCGCCTCGACATCCGCCGGCCCGATGTCAGCGACCTCGTCGTCCGCCGCAAGCCGGACACGATCTTCCACCTGGGGGCTCAGGCGTCGGTCCGCGAGTCGGTCGCGCGTCCGGCGTTCGACGCCGAGATCAACATCGTCGGCTCGCTGAACGTGTTCGAGGGCGCCGTCGAGGCCGGCGTGCGAAAGATCGTCTTCGCCGGCTCCGGCGGCACGCTCTACGGCGTCCCCGACGTCGTGCCGGTCAGCGAGGACCACCGCCAGGCACCCGCGTCCCCGTACGGAGTCTCGAAGAAGGCGGTGGGCGACTACCTCCAGTCCTACCGGATGCTGCACGGGCTCGAGTACACGGTGCTCGCTCTCGCCAACGTGTACGGCCCCCGGCAGGACCCGCACGGCGAGGCGGGCGTCGTCGCGATCTTCGCCGGGCAGCTGCTCGAGCCGTCGCGCCCCACGATCTTCGGCGACGGCGAACAGACGCGTGACTTCGTGTACGTGGACGACGTCGTCGACGCCTTCGTCCGCGCCGGCGACCGGGGCGACGGCCTCGTCCTGAACATCGGCACCGGCGTGGAAACGAGCGTCCAGGACCTCTTCGACACGATGGGCTGGCTCACCGACTTCGACGAGCCCGCCCGCTACGCGATGGCGCGCCCCGGCGAGATCCAGCGCTCGGCACTCGACCCCGCACGCGCCATGAACCACCTCGGGTGGCAGCCGTGGACCGACCTCGAGGACGGACTGCGCCGCACCTTGGACTGGTTCCGCGCCATTCCCGTCGGCACGCGCCGATAAGGCTGGGTCGAAACCTCGCGCCGAACGGTTTCGACACCTGATCGGGAGCGCGTGCGGGTCAGGCGAAGGCGCGGAGATCGTCGAGCGGGGGAGGCGGGCGTGTCGGGGGCGTGTAGGCCGGGTCGGGTCGGCCGACGAGGACGAGCGCGTGCGGCAGCCAGTCCCGGGCGAGTGACAAGGCATCGCGCGCCTCGGCAGGACAGAAGATCGGCGCCGCGACCCAGCACGAGGCGAGATCGGCGGTGGCCGCCGCCAGCATGAGGTTCTCGACGGCTGCTCCGAGCGACAGGAGGGCCATGCCCCACTCGGCACGCTGCCGCTCCTCGTCCGGGTAACGGTCGAGCCCCTCCCACGTGAGGCAGCCGAGGAGGAGGGCGGGTGCCCCGGTCAGCTTGTGGTGGGAGGCGGCGACCAGTTCCTGCACGCGCGCCGGCGGCACGTCGTCGCCTTCCAGGTCCATCCGCCAGCGCTCGCCCATGCCGCGGGCGAGCGCCGTCTTGCGGTCCGCGGTGTCGACGACGACCCAGCGCCACGGGCGTGAATGGTGGGGCGCCGGCGCGAGACACGCGGCCGCAACGAGCCGGTCGAGGTCGACGCGGGGAACGGGCTCGGGGAGGAACGCCCGGATCGACCGCCGCGCCTCGATGAACGCGGGGACGCCGCCCATCAGCGGAACAGATCCTCGCCCGTTGGGCGGACGAGCTCGCGGGCCGAGCTCTCGCGGAACCACGCCTCGTCGAGGCCCCGCACGATCACGGCGGGGACGGCGGCCGCCTTGCCCTTCACGAGCTCGGCGGCGCCGGCGATCTCGTCGGCTAGCGCGACCTCGGTGACCTGGAGCTCCCGCCCGTGGGCGTCGGCCTGACCCCGCAGGTCGACCACGGCGGCGAGGCCCGACACGCCGATGGCGACGTCGGTCAGTCCCACGCGCCAGGCGCGCCCGAACGTGTCCGAGACGATGACCGCGACGTCGATCTCGGCTCTGGCCCGGATGCCGTCGCGTACACGCCGCGCCGAGTGGTCGGGATCGATCGGCAGGAGCGCGGCGTGGCCGTCGTCGACGTTCGACAGGTCGATGCCGGCGTTCGCGCACACGAAGCCGTGACGCGTCTCGCTGATGAAGAGCTCCTCCCGGCGCCGCAGCACCCGCACCGACTCGGACTCGATGAGCGCCCGGCGCGCCTCAAGGTCTTCGGCGTCCAGCGGCACGACTCGCCCCTCGGCCTTCGAGACGACCTTCTGTGTGACGACCACACAGTCGCGGTCCTCGAACGGTGTGCCCTGTTGCCGAGCCGCCGCGACGAGCAGGTCGGCGAGGATGTCGCCGGCCTCGACCTCGGGGACCCCCTCGACGGGAAAGATTGTCAGCGCGGGCATTCAGGCGACGGCCTCGAGGGCGTTGCGTGCCAGGGCCGCAGCGACGCGGGCGTCACGCATCAGCGTGTCGGTGACCACCGCGTGGACACCGAGCGCCTCGACCTCGGGTGCGCGGCTGGCGTCGCCGGCATCGATCACGAGCGCGCTGCAGAAGTCGCGGTAGGCGCGGGCGACGCCCACGCACGACACCTCCATCCCGAGGGGGTCCATGAGCCGGTCCGCCGGTCCCTTCACCGGGGCGCCGGCGATGATCGGGCTGACTCCGACGACTCGATCACGGCGAGCGCGCAAGATGTCACGCACGCCCGCCACCCCGAGGATCGGCCCGATCGAGATGACGGGGTTGCTGGGGCATACGACGACGGTGTCCGCCTCCTTGAGCGCGTCGAGCACGCCGGGGGCGGGCGCGGCACGGTCGATGCCGTCGAAGCGCACGGCGACGACGGGGGGCTGGGCGCGGTCGCGAACGAACCACTCCTGCATGTGCAACTCGGTCACGCAACCGTCGGCGGTGCGCACGTCGATCCGCGTCGAGACCGGATCGTCGCTCATGGGAAGCAGCCGGGACGGGACGTCCCATGCGCCCGCGACCTCGGCCGCGACCGTCGAAAGCGGAGCACCGGCGTTCAGCCGCTCGGATCGGTACAGGTGCGTGGCGAGGTCGCGATCACCGAGCCGGAACCACGTCGACGACCCGTAACGCGAAAGCGCTTCGACGGCCGCGAACGTCTCCCCGGCGAGTCCCCACCCGGTGTCGGGGTTCTCGGCGCCGGCCAACGTGTACGTCACCGTGTCGAGATCGGGGCAGACGAACAACCCGTGGAACCAGTCGTCGTCGCCCGTGTTGACGATGACCGTGATCTCCTCGGGCGGGACGACCTGCACCAGCCCCCGGAGGAACCGCGCGGCTCCCACACCACCTGCAAGCGCCGCCAGCACGCTTGCGAATGTACCGGTCTCCACACGCGAACCGGCCCCCGAGGATCGGGGGCCGGTTCGACGGGGAGAACTGCGATGGTCAGGCGGACCGATTCACGAGCTCCTTGGCCCGGCTCGTGCCGGCGTCGACCGCCGACTTCACCTGGGCGGGCACGGTCTGAAGCTGCTCGACGATCGGCTGCACCCGCTGGCCCACGTCGCCCACGAGGGGCTCGACCCGACCGGCGACGTCGTCGCGGGCGGCGCCCGCCTTGGTGCAAAGGTCGTTGGCGAGGGCCTCCAGCTTGACCCGGCTGTCCTGGGCACGGGTCGTGAGGTAGGTCTGCGTCTCCTTGGCGTGCTCGGTGACCTTCTTCTGCACCTCACGCCGACGGACCTGGCCCTGCTGGAACGCGGTGACGCCGACGCCCACGGTGATGTACGCGGCGTCCTTCAGGGTCTTGCCGGGATCGAAGTCCATGGTGCTGCTCTCCTTTGGTGGCCACCGGCGGGCTGTCGTGCCCCGCGGGCGGCCGACGGGTTCGATGCCGGCGCCGGGCACCCGGGGCGGGGTCGACGTCGGCGCTTGCCACAATAACCGGATTGATAAACAGTTGCAAGCACTCGTGACCATGCGCACGAGCGCGGAGGCCACTTTGTATGCTCGGCCGCGATCATGGCGATGGCGGAATCGCCCGGCGCGCAGGGGCTTGCGGGAGACGAGGAGGGCGCTCCGGCCCCCCGGACCGAGATCCCCACGGTCGCCGCCGTCGTCGTCACCCGGAACCCGGGGCGATGGCTCGAGGCCGCGCTCCACTCGCTGGGGCGCCAGGACTATCCGAGCGTGGCCGTCCTCGTGGTCGACGCTGCCTCCGACGACGACCCCGCCCCTCGGATCACGGGCGCCCTTCCGCGGGCCGTCGTCCGGCGGGCGCCACAGCGCGGGTTCGCCGCCGCCGCCAACGAGGCACTCTCGATGGTCCGGAACGCGAACTTCCTGCTCGTGTGCCACGACGACGTCGTGCTCGACCCCGGGGCGGTGCGGCATCTTCTCGAGGAGGCCTTCCGGTCGAACGCCGGCGTCGTCGGCCCGAAGCTCGTCGACGCCGACCACCCCGACGTGCTCCTCGAGGTCGGGCGCACCGTCGACTGGTTCGGCAACCCGCACACGGGCATCGAACCGGGCGAAATCGACCAGCAGCAGCACGACGCCGTCCGCGACGTCCTCTACGTCTCGGACGCCGCCATGCTCGTCCGCACCGACCTCTTCCACGAGCTCGGCGGCTTCGACGCGTCACGGTTCCCGGGCGCCGAGGACCTCGATCTCTGCTGGCGGGCGCGGCTCGTCGGCGCGCGCGTCCTCGTCGCTCCGGCGGCGCGGGCCCTGCACCGAGAGGCCGCCGACATGCACAGCGGCGATACCGCAGCTGACACGCGCGCGGCGGCGCGTAATCGCATCCGAACGCTGCTCACGCTGTCGCCGGCGAGAACCCTGCTCTGGGTCGTCCCCGCCGGCGTTTCCGCGTCGATCGCGGAGTCGATCCTGCTGACGATCACGCGGCGCCACGGGCGCAGCCGCTCGACACTGGGAGCATGGTGGTGGAATCTCTGTCGGTTCGGTGCGATTCGCCGCCAGCGCCAGACGGCGCGTCGCAATCGCCGCGTCGACGATCGCGATCTCTACGACCTGCGCGCGCACCGTGCGCCCCTGGGCGGCTTCGTCACCGGGCAGGTCACGACCGACGAGCGCGTGCGGTCGCTCGCCGAGGCCGGCCGCTCCGCCGTGAGCACGGCGACGGCCGGTGCCCGACAGCCCTTGTTCGCGCTTGCCGTCGTGCTGGCACTCCTTTGGGTCGCCGGGTCCCGTCACCTGCTCACCGGCGGCGTTCCCGCCGTCGGGACGTTCGCGCGATGGACAGGCATCGTCGACATGCTGTCGACCTACGGCTCGGGCTGGCGGTACACGGGTCTGGGCTCGTCGACCGCGGCTCCGCCGGGACTGGTCGCCACGTCGGCACTCACCACGCTGCTCTTCGGCGCCGAGGCCCTGGCCCGCACGCTTGTGGTCGTGCTCGCGTTCCCGGTCGGAGCCCTGGGCGCCTACCGCCTCACACGCCGCATCACGCAGAGCGCAGTGCCGGCGGCCGTGGCGGGCTTCGCATACGCGGTCAATCCCGTCCCCCGCAACGCGATCGCGGCCGGACGCCTCGGCCCGCTCGTACTTTTCGCGCTCGGTCCGTTCCTCGTGTCACTCGCAATTGCGTACGCCGACCGAGAGCCAGGCGGGCAGCGGCGACGCGCGCTCAACCGGCTGATCGGCCTCGGCGCGCTCCTGGCGTTCACGACCGCGTGGTACGTGCTCACACCGCTGTTCCTGCTGGCGGCGGCGGTGGCGATCGTCCTTGCGGCGCCCCTCGTCGGCGGGATCCGGCTCGGCGCGCGAGTGCTCGTCGCATCGGTGGCGGGCACACTGATCGCTGCCGTGATCCTCGTGCCGTGGTCGGTGACCATGCTCGGCGCGGGCGGGGATCCGAGTGCGCTCGGCTTCGCGTTCCGGCCCCCGCTCGACCTGAGCGACGTGCTCCGCTTCCACACCGGACCCGCCGGCGGCGGGTGGGCCTCGTGGGGGCTCCTCGCCACGGCGACGCTCGCGCTCCTCCTCGGGCGCGAGTCGCGGTTCGCGTGGGCGACGCGCGCCTGGATCATGACGCTCGTCGGGTGGGCGCTGGTCTGGATCCCGGCGCGCTTCGCGTCCGGGACCTCGGTGCCGGCGCCGGAGGCGGCCTTGTCCCTGGCCGCCCTGGGCGTGGCCGTGGCCGCGGGGCTCGGCGTGAGCGTGTTCGTCGAGGACGTCCAGCACCGAAGCTTCGGGCTTCGTCAGGCGGTGGCCGCGCTTGCGGCGGTCGGGCTCACCTTGGGTGTGCTCGGGTTCGCCGCCGACTCGGGCGAAGGCCGGTGGGGCGCGCCGGACGGCGACTGGCCGGACGCGCTGGCGTTCCTGCAGACGGATCGGGCCGCCGGCGGCTTCCGCGTGCTGTGGGTGGGAGATCCGGCGCTGCTGCCGTTGGAGCCCGTCGTCGCCGACGACGGGCTCGGTTACACGCTCACCCGGAACGGCTCCGGCGACGCCCGGGAGCTCTGGCGGGCCCCCGCCCGCCGGGTCGACCGGCGGGTCGGCGACGCCGTGGAGCTGGCGACGGCGGGCCGCACCGAGCGTCTGGGCCACCTGGTGGCGCCCATGAGCGTGCGGTACATCGCGATGCCCACCCGACCCGGACCCGGAGCCTCGGCGCAGGCGCCTCTGCCCCGGTTGCCGGCCGCGCTCGCCGGCCAACTCGACCTCGCCCGGCTCGAGTCGCCGCCCGGCCTCGCGCTGTACGAGAACACGGCGTGGATTTCGACGCCGGGAACCGTGCGGACGGCCGACGCGAGCGATGTCCCGCGCCGTTCGACGAACCCGACGCGCGCCGCGCTACGGGCCGACGTCGGAGGCGTCAGCGCGGTACGCGGGTCGCCGTCGCAGTCGACTCCGACAGGACCCGGACTGGTGTTGTGGAGTGAGGCGTTCGACGGCGACTGGAGCGCGACCACCGCCGGCAGCCCTCTGCGGCACGTCGAAGCATTCGGCTGGGAGAACGGCTTCCGCACGACGCGACGTGCCTCCGTGTCGATCAACTACGACGGCCAGCTCCGCCGGTACGGCATGATCGCCCTGCAGGTCGCGCTCGTGATCGCGCTGATCGCGGTCGCGTGGCGCAGCCGCGTTGCGGGGCGACGCCGGCCACGTCGGATCTCGAGGCCGAGTTCGTGACCGCGTCGCGCCGGCGTGAAGGACGACGGCTTCCCACCCTGCTGGTCGTCGCCGGATGTTTCGCCGTGGCCGCCGCGTTTGCCATCGTCGGCGGCGCCAACTCGCCGGGGAGCGGCGCGAGGCCCGGGATCGCCGTCGCCGCTGCGCTCCCGACCGTCGCCGAGCCCGACGCCGTCTCGACGAGCTGGTACTGCGCGGAGGGCACGGGCGCTCCGGGTGGACGGGCGGACGAGACCGTCCTCATCACCAATCAGGGTGCCGACGACGCTCGTGCCGTGGTGACCGTGATGGGGGGCGGCCAGAACGACCGGGAGTCCCGGGGCGTCGACGTGGAGCCGGGCATGCAGGTGCGCGTGCCCGTCTCGAGCGTCGTCCAGGCGGTCGAACAGCCGAACGAGACGGGGATCGTCGGTCCGGGTGTGATCGTCGAGGTCTTCGGCGGTCGTTCCGTCGTCGAGCACGAGATCGAGGGCGAGGGTGAGACGGCCGTCGGCCCGTGCGCGCGCCGAGCCGGCCGCGATTGGTACTTCGCCGCCGGCACGACCGAGCGGGGCGCGGAGCAGAACGCTGCCCTCTTCAACCCCTTCCCCGACGACGCGATCGTCGACCTCACCTTCGCGACCGATGCCGGGTTCATCGCGCCGGCGGACCTCCAAGCGGTGGTCGTGCCGCGGCACACGCGGTTGACCGTCCCGATCGGCAACTTCCTGCGCCGACAGGCGCAAGTCGCCTTGCACGTGCACGCCCGCACCGGCCGTGTCGTCGCCGAGCAGTCACTCGTTTTCACGCCAGAGAACGAGACACGCCGCGGGCTGACGCTGTCCCTCGGCGCGCCCGCCCCGGAGTCGTCGTGGACGCTTCCCGGCCTGACGCCGGGCGACGGCGTGTCCCACACCGTGCTCGTGGCGAACTTCGATCCCAGCGCCACCGAGGTCGAGATCACCCCTCGCTTCGAGGATCAGCCGAACACGCGGCCGCAGCCGCTGCCGGTCGGTGGTCGTTCCGTCGCCGTGTTCGACCCGATGACGTTCGGCGGCTCGGGCGCATCGTTCGGGGTCGAAGTGCAGACCACGCGGCCGTCATCGGTCGTGGTGGAGGAGCTGGCGTGGTGGGCACCACCCGCAGCGGGAACGGGATCCGCTACCGCATTGGCGAGCCCGGTCGGCGTTCCCGCCTGGACGTTCACCGTCGGGCCGCCCGTGCCCGAGGCGGAGGCGACCATCAGCGTGGTCAACCCCGGTCACAGCCGGGGGAGCGTCACCCTGGAGGCCTACGACCCCGGAGGGGGGCCCGCGCCGCGCCGCGTCGACGCGCTGACGCTGCCGGGGGGGAAACAGGCGCGGTTCGACCTCGCCGAAGCGGGTCTCGCACCCGATCAGGTCCTCGTCATGCGCGCCGACGTCCCCGTGGTCGCGGTTCGTCGCATCCTCGGCCCGTCCGGCGCGTCACTGGCCCTCGGCGTCGCGAACCCGTGACCGCGCCCGATGTCCCAGCGCTCGACGCGCACCTGTTCCAACCGCGCCGCCCCCCACGATGGCTTCGAAGAACGCGCCTCCCAGGTTGGCGACGAACGCCGGTAGATTCGAGGACATGGTCGTCCGCATCGTGCTCGCGGTCGCGTTGATCGCGATCGCGTGTGCGGTCGCGTTCGTGCTTCAACGGCGCCGGCCGGCGCCCCCGCCGCGCGATGTGTATCCAGTTCCCAGGCAGCTCGATCGTTCCGACTTCCCGCGGGCGACGGCCCCGTGGCTCGTCGCCTTGTTCTCGTCGACTGCGTGCGACTCGTGCGAGGGTTTGTCCGCAAAGCTCACGGCGCTCGACACGGACGATGTCGCCACGTGTGAAATCGAGTACCACGCGCAACCGGATCTACACCGTCGCTACGAGATCGCCGGCATCCCCACGACGGTGGTCGCCGACGATGACGGTGTCGTGCGGGCCGCGTTCGTCGGCGCGTTCACCGCCACGGACCTCTGGGCCGCCGTAGCCGAGGCTCGCAAGCCCGGGTCGACGCCCGAACCCGAGCTGGGAGGGATGGCGTAGGCGCGCTCGCGCCTCCGCTCAGTCGGCGCCGAAGGGGTTGCTGGGCGCGCCGACGGTGTCGTCGACGTCGCTGAGCGAGTCGCCGTCGGGCAGCTCCTCCGCATCGACCTCGGTCCCGTCAGCCTTGGTGACCTTGCGGGGGCCACCGGCCTTGTGGCCCATGGCCTGGTCGACGAGCCGGGCGACCTCGTCGCCGTCGAGGGTCTCCTCCACGAGCAGCGCGTGGGCGACGGCCTCCAGGCCGGCACGGTGCTCGGTGAGCACCTTGCGGGCGCGGTCCTCCTCCTCCCGCAGGATGCGCTCGACCTCCTCGTCGATCACCCGGGCCGTGTCGTCCGAGTAGTCGCGGGTGTGGACGAGGTCCTCGCCGAGGAACACGGCGCCCTGTGAACCCCACGCCATCGGGCCGATGCGGTCGGACATGCCCCACTCGCGCACCATCTTGCGGGCCAGCTCCGTGATGCCGACGAGATCGTTCTGTGCGCCCGTCGAGAGGTGCCCGTAGACGATCTCCTCGGCAACTCGGCCGCCGAGGCGCACCACGAGCGAATCGGCGATGTACTCACGCTTGTAGATGTGCCGTTCCTCGACCGGCAGCTGCTGTGTCACACCCAGCGCCATGCCGGTCGGCAGGATCGTCACCTTGTGCACAGGGTCGGCATGTTCCAGCACGTACCCGAGCACGGCGTGGCCGCCCTCGTGATAGGCGACGACTTCCTTCTCTTCTTCCGTGAGCGCCATCGACTCGCGCTTGAGACCCATCAGCACGCGGTCGCGCGCGGCCTCGAAGTCCTCGGCGTGGATCTCGTTCTCGCCGCGTCGCACGGCGAACAGCGCGGCCTCGTTGACGAGGTTCGCCAAGTCGGCGCCGCTCATACCGGGCGTGCCGCGGGCGATGATGTCGACGTCGACGTCGGGCGCCAGTTTCTTGTCCTTGAAGTGCACCTTGAGGATCTCGACCCGCTCGTCCTGTGTCGGCAGGGGCACGATGATCTGCCGGTCGAAGCGACCGGGACGGAGGAGCGCGGCGTCGAGGATGTCGGGACGGTTGGTCGCCGCCATCATCACGATGCCCTCGGTGGCCTCGAAGCCGTCCATCTCGGCGAGCATCTGGTTCAACGTCTGCTCGCGCTCGTCGTGGCCACCGCCGAGGCCGGCGCCGCGCTTGCGGCCGATCGAGTCGAGCTCGTCGACGAAGATGATCGCCGGAGCCTGCTTGCGGGCGGTCTGGAAGAGGTCCCGGACACGCGCGGCGCCGACCCCGACGAACATCTCCATGAAGTCGGAGCCGGTGACCGACACGAACGGGACGCCGGCCTCGCCGGCGACCGCACGTGCGATGAGCGTCTTCCCGGTGCCGGGCGGGCCGACCAGCAGCACCCCCTTGGGGATCCGGGCGCCGATCTGCTTGAACTTGCCCGGGTTCTTCAGGAAGTCGACGACCTCGGCGATCTCCTGCTTCACCGGGCCGTAGCCGGCGACGTCGTTGAACGTGGTCTTCGGCTTCTCGGTGGCGTACACCTTCGCCCGGCTGCGCCCGATGTTCATCACGGCCCCCATCTGACCCTGCGCGCGCCGGTTGATCCAGATGAAGATTCCGACGATCAGCGCCAGCGGGATGAGCCAGATGAGGATCTCGCCGAGGATGTTCGAGCCTTCACGGACGTACTTGAAGTTGACGCCCTTCTCCTGGAGCCGGGCGATCTCGGTCTCCTGGAAGTCGTTGTTGGGCCCCGAGCTCGTGAACTCCTTCTTCCCGCCTTGATCGGTCTTGAACGTGCCGGTGATCTTCCCGTTCTCGGGGTCGAACTCGACGCTCTGGACGTTGCCGTCCTCGACCGCCTTCTGGAACTGCGAGTAGCTGAGCTCTGCCTTCGAGTTGTCCGTGCGGCCGAAGTTGAAGAAGAACACGCCGCCCACCAGGAGCGCCCCGATGATCAGCCAGGGGAGCCACCGTGTCGGGGTGGGCGTGGGAGCTTGTCCGCCTTGGCGGGGGTTCCGACCGGGGGGGAGGTCGGAGGGGCGGCGACTCATGCGTGGGTGCCCTGTCGGTCCGGGGCGGACGCGGCGCGTCCGCGGTCCGCCCATGGTACGGCCGTCGGGCAGCGAGTACGCCCGCGGACTGCGAAATCCGACCCTTGACCGTCTTGAATCGCCGGTGTACGTTCCGAATGCCCTTCGCAGGGGCGGATGAGCAAAGCCGAAAGGCGAGCGAATCAGTCACTGCGGAGGGCGCTTCGCGTCCCGGCACGTTCGCCGACCCTACCGAGTCGGACCTTTGGTGCAGATGTCGCGGTCCCGCGCGTCGCAGGAGCGCGCGGCGCCCGGTATAGGTTGAGCGCCGCCATGGACTCCCCGGCCGCTGCCCGCTGACGCGGCCGACCCCGAGTGGCCGGCGAACCCGACGCCTTCGAGCCGCCGCGAGCAGCGGGGCCGAGGATCAGATGGGGCCTGCCGGACGTTGCCGTCGCCTGGATCGTCGGCGTCGTCGCGGCTGTGATCGCGGGCTCGATCGTCGGCGCCGCCACCGGTGTGAAGGCCGGCCGCGTCGGGGACGACGTCGGAGTCCTCCTCGCCTCCGTCGTCGGGCAGGCGATCGGCGTGATCGGGACGCTGGCGCTCGTCTCGGCTCGGAAGGGCCGCGGCAGCCTGAGCGACGACTTCGGGCTCGTCCCCCGGTTGCCGGGCCGGAGCTGGACGACGGCGACGCTGTGGGTGCTCGGCGGGATCGCGCTGCAGGTGGTCAGCCTCCCCTTCCTGCAACTGCTCGTCGATGTCCACGGAAAGGTAGAGACGCAGGACGTCGTCGAGCAGTTCGAACATGCGCGGGGCCCGACGCTGATCCTGTTCGCGGTACTCGTCGTCACCGTCGCCCCGGTGGCTGAGGAGCTGCTGTTCCGGGGGGCGCTGCTGCGCGGGCTGCAACGCAGGATGAGCCCGGCGTGGGCCGCGCTGCTCTCCGCGCTCGCGTTCGCAGCGGTTCACCCGCTGTCGAGCCCGACGATCGGGTCGGTGATCGCGGTCCCGGCGCTGTTTGCGCTCGGCCTCGTCTCCGCCGCCGCTGCCATCCGCACCGGCGATCTGTCGAGGTCGATCCTCCTGCACGCCGGGTTCAACCTTCTCACTGCGGTCACGGTGGTCGTGTCCCGATGACCACGCGCTGACCCGGCGCTGTGACGCCGTCCTCGTAGGCTGAGCGAATGGTCGCGACGCGCCCGGCGCCCGCCGACGCGCCCGTCGGGCAGCTCGATGCGGTCGCCCCGGCGTCGGCGCGCGCTCGCCGGCCGTGGTGGGAGCAGGTCGAGATCTGGGCGGGCGCGGCGATCGTCGTCGCCTGCTGCCTGTTCGTCCTGTTCCAGCTCCAGCCCGATCTGCTCCTGCGCAACACGACACCCTCCGGCGGTGACACGGGTGCGCACGTCTGGTGGCCGGCGTACCTGCGCGACCATCTCCTGCCACAGTGGCGCATCGCGGGTTGGGCGCCCGACTGGTTCGCAGGGTTCCCCGCAGGGCAGTTCTACTTCCCGTTCCCCGCCTTGCTGATCGTCGCCGTCGACACGATCCTGCCGTACAACATCGCGTTCAAGCTCGTCACCGCGCTGGGATCGATCGCTTTGCCGGCGGCGGCGTACGCGTTCGGTCGCGGCCTGCGCGCCCCTCGTCCGGCACCGGCGCTGTTCGCGGTGGGGGCGACGATCTTCCTCTTCTTCAAGGGTGCGCCCGGTTCCGACGCCGAGGCGACTCGGGTCGCCGGCAACCAGCACATCATGGGAGGGAACCTCCCGAGCACGTTCGCCGGGGAGTTCTCGTTCGTCCTCGCGCTGGCCCTGGCGCTCTTCTTCCTCGGGGCGCTCGCGTTCTCACTCGACCACCGTCGACGTATGTGGCTCCCGGCCGTGCTGTTCGCGGCCACCGTGATGAGCCACCTCGTGGTCGGCGTGTTCGCGTTGGTCGCCGCCATCATCGTCTGGCTGGCCCGTCGTCCGATCCGCAACTTCCCGATCGCCGCCGCGATCGGCGGGGTTGGTGCGCTCCTGACCGCGGTGTGGACGATTCCGCTTCTATCGACCCTCGGCTACACGACCGACATGGGGTACGAGGCGATCGGCAGCCAGCACGTTGATCGCCTCTTCGGCGAGGTCGGGCTGTACATGTTCCCGTGGTACCCGGCGTACGTGTTCTGGATCGTCCCGCTCGTCGTTGCTGCCGTCGTCGGCGGCGTGTTCTTCCGGCGGCGGGTGACGCTCGAGCTGGCGGCGCTGACCGCAATCATGGGGATCTCGTTCGCGTTGTGGGAGAGGGTCACCGACCTCGTACACAGCACACCGGTCTGGAACCTGCGGCTGCTGCCCTTCTGGTACCTGGGTCTCGTGCTGCTCGCCATGCTCGGCGCCGCCGAGCTCATCCGAGGCGCGGGCGAGCTCCTGGCGCGCCGAACCGATCCGCTGCCCGCGACCAACGGCGAGCCGCGCCCGGAGCCCCGCGACGAGCTGCGGGCGGAGGCCGCTGACGAGCTGCGAACCGACGACGATCGCCGCCGAAACCGCTCGATGGTTCGGGCCCTGACGATCGCCGTCCTGACCGTGATCCTGGCGAGCGTCGCGATCTGGCGCATGTACGTGACGACCGACTTCATCACGTTCTGGGCGCAGTGGAACTACAGCGGGTACGAACACACCGGAACCGGGAGCGATACGAAGGTGTATCCCGAGTTCAACAGCCTCGTCTCCACGATGGACAAGCTCCCACCGGGACGTGCGCTGTGGGAAGGCGGCTCCGCGCTGGGAACGTACGGGACGCCGCTGGCGCTCATGATGCTGCCGTATTTCACCGACGGCCGAATCGCGTCGATGGAAGGGTTGTACTACGAGTCGTCGGCGACGACGCCCTACCACTTCTTGTCGGTGTCGACGCTGAGTGCGCCCGGGAATGCGAGTAACCCGCAGCGCAACTTGCCGTACCGCTCGCTTGCGGAGTTCGACGTGGGCGTGCGGTACCTGCAGAGGCTCGGCGTCCGGTACTACCTCGCGTTCTCCGATCAGGCCAAGGAGCAGGCCGACCGGTCCAGCCTGCTCGTGCCGGTCGCGACGACGCCCGACGTCGACGGGCAGCCCCCGAGGGGCTGGACGATCTACGAGGTCCGCGGCGCTCCCCTCGTCGAGGCACTCCGAGAAGAGCCGGTGGTCGTGCCCGGCGTGTCGGCCCGCGACTGGCAGGACGAGGTCGGCGTGCCCTGGTGGGACGCACCGACGCGGACCCCGGCCGAGGCCCGTGACGTCTCTCTGCTCGACCGGCCGCTCGTGTCCGACGGGCCGGCGAGCTGGGCTCGCGCCCGTCCGCCGGGGTTGTCACGCGGCGATGCGTCCGACCCGAAGCTCCCGGCGGCCGGAGCGGTGCCGAACAAGGAGCTGCCACCCGTACAGGTCAGCAACGTGCGGACGACCGACCACTCGGTGTCGTTCCGCGTGTCACGGCCCGGCGTCCCCGTGATGGTCAAGACGTCGTACTTCCCGAACTGGACCGCCAGCGGCGCGCAGGGACCGTGGCGGGCGACACCGAACTTCATGGTGGTCGTGCCTACGAGCCGCGACGTCCGGCTCGAGTACTCGACCACGACCGCCGAGTACCTGGGTCGAGCCGCAACCGCCGCCGGCGTGGTCGGCGTGGCCGGGTTGGCGGTGTGGCCGTGGTGGTGGCGCCGCCGCCGGGGCCGGACCGATGCGGCCGCGGGAGCGCCGGGTGACGGCGGGTACCCTGCGCCCGAATGACCGACCACCGTCTCGACACGATCTTCAAGGCCTACGACATCCGTGGGCTGTATCCGGACGAGCTCGACGACGACACCGCTCGCCGCGTCGGCAACGCGTTCGTCGCGTTCACCGGCGCCCCGCTCGTGCTCATGGGGCGGGACATGCGTCCATCGTCCGGGCCGCTCACGGCCGCGTTCGCCGACGGCGCCACGCTGGCCGGCGCGGACGTCGTGGACCTCGGCCTCATCTCGACTGACCTCGCGTATTTCGCGTCGGGTCGCCTCGACGCGCCGGCCGCGATGTTCACCGCCAGCCACAACCCCGCGCAGTACAACGGGATCAAGCTGTGCCGCGCCGGCGCGGCGCCGGTCGGCCAGGACACCGGCCTCGCTCAGATCCGCGCGACCGTCGAGAGCGGTCTGCTCGAACGGGCCGCCGAGCGCGGACGGGTCGAGCATCGCGACCTGCTCCCGGAGTACGTGCAACACGTTCACTCGTTCGTCGACGTCAGCGCGCTGCTGCCCCTGCGAGTGGTGGCCGACACCGCCAACGGCATGGGCGGGGCAGTGGTGCCCGCCGTCTTCGCCGATCTGCCGTTCGACCTCTCCATCCTCTATCCGGAGCTGGACGGGACGTTCCCCAACCACCCCGCCGATCCGATCCAGCCCGAGAACCTCAAGGACCTGCAGCGCTCGGTACTCGACACCAACGCCGACATCGGACTCGCGTTCGACGGTGACGCCGACCGGGTGTTCCTCGTCGACGACCAGGCCCAACCCCTGTCGGGCTCGATCACGACCGCCATCCTGGCGAAGGGGATTCTCGCGCGGCATCCGGGCGAGACGATCGTGCACAACCTCATCTGCTCGAAGGTCGTCCCCGAGGTCGTGCGCGAGATGGGCGGGACGCCCGTGCGCACACGGGTCGGCCACTCGTTCATCAAGCAAGTGATGGCGGAGACGGGTGCCATCTTCGGGGGAGAGCACTCGGCGCACTACTACTTCCGCGACAACTTCCGCGCCGACTCGGGTTTGATCGCCTCGATGATGGCGCTCGAGCAGCTGTCTCTCGCGCGCCAACCGCTTTCGGAGCTCCGGCGGCCCTTCGAGCGGTACGTCGACTCGGGTGAGATCAACACACGGGTCGATGACCCGCCCGCGGTCATCGAGCGGGTTGCAGGCGCGTACCGGGGGTTACAACAGGACCGGCTCGACGGGTTGACCGTCGACCTGGGGGTTTGGTGGTTCAACCTTCGGCCGAGTAACACGGAGCCGTTGTTGCGGCTGAACCTCGAAGCGAACGACGCGGCGTCCTGCGAGGCTCACACGGCCGAAGTGCTCGCGCTCGTGCGCGGGGAATAGCGTCGGTTGCCGCTTCGTCACCGAAAGCCCGTCGGCGAGCAGACGAAAAAGGAGATGGTCGTGGCCCTGGATGCCAAGCTGCTCGAGATCCTCGCCTGCCCGGAGGACAAGGGCCCTCTCCTCTACTTCGAGGACGAGAGCTCCCTCTACAACCCGCGCCTCAAGCGGCGCTACGCCGTGCGCGACGACATCCCCATCATGCTCATCGACGAGGCGGAGACCGTGGACGACGCCGAGCACGACCGGCTGCTGAAGAAGGCGGAGGCCGAGGGGATCAAACCGACGTTCGAGGCATAGCCCGTGCCCGACTCGATGGGATTCCTCGACGCCGTCGGCGGGCTCCCGGAGCAGCTCGCCGAAGCGCAGCGCGCGGCGCGGGAGGCACTGGCTCAAGCGCAGTTGCCCGCCCTTGACGCCGTACAGAGCATCGCCGTGCTCGGTATGGGTGGGTCCGGCATCGCCGGCGACGTGCTCGCCGCGGTGGCCAACTCGACCCTGGCCGTCCCGGTCCTCGTGCTCAAGCAGATCCGGACGCCCCGGTTCGTCGGCCCCGACACGCTCGTGTTCGCGGTCTCGTACTCGGGCGACACGGAGGAAACCGTCGAGATGGCGACGGGCGCGTTCGACGCCGGCGCGCGCGTGATCTGCGTGAGTCGGGGTGGCGCGCTCGAAGACCTCGCTCAGGACCGCGGCGGCGTGCACGTCGCCTGTCCCGATGGGTACCTCCCTCGTGCGGCCGTTGGCGCGCTCCTCGCGCCATTGTTCGTCGCGCTCGGGCGAGTCGGGCTACTCCCCGAGGCGGCCGAATGGCTGGACCAGGCGGGTCGGCAGCTCAGGGCGCGGCGCGACAAATGCCGACCCGACGTCGCAGCACCCGCCAACCCCGGCCGCGAGATCGCCCGGCGAATCGGGACGACGATGCCGATCTTCTATGGCGGAGGCGCGCTCGGTGCCGTCGCCGCCCAGCGCTGGAAGTGCGACGTGAACGAGAACGCCAAGGCGCCCGCGTTCTGGAACGCGTACCCCGAGCTCGATCACAACGAGATCTGTGGCTGGGGCCAGCACGGCGACGTCACGCGCCAGGTCTTCACGCTCGTCGAGCTCCGGCACGGCTTCGAGCACGAGCAGCTCCAGCGACGCTTCGCCCTCACGCGGGCGCTCATCGAGGAGGCGCTGGCGCAGGTGCTCGAAGTGCGTGCGGAGGGAGAGGGACGCCTCGCCCAGCTGCTCGATCTCATGTACGTCGGTGACTGGGCGAGCTGCTACCTGGCGCTGGATCACGACGTCGACCCGGGCCCGATCGACACGATCTTCCAGTTGAAGGACGCGCTCGGGGAACGCTGACCGGCGCGGAGCACGCAAGTACGAGACGCCCGCGACCCGACGGAGGTAGCATGATTGCCGGTCGGGCCGTCTGCGGCTGTCATCCAGTGATCTGGGCCGACTCCCTGAAGATTCCGTGTGCGCCCGAGCGCGCTCGACGACACGAGGAGTCCCGATGACCTCGACCACCGATTCTGCGCCGACGGCCGGCGCCGCCGCTCCCGACTTCAAGGTCGCCGACCTGTCGCTGGCCGACTTCGGTCGCAAGGAGATCGAGCTCGCCGAGCACGAGATGCCCGGCCTCATGGCGCTGCGCCAGCGCTACGGCGCCGAGCAGCCGCTGCGCGGGGCCCGGATCACGGGCTCCCTCCATATGACCATCCAGACCGCGGTGCTCATCGAGACCCTGCTCGAGCTGGGCGCACAGGTGCGCTGGGCGTCGTGCAACATCTTCTCGACCCAGGACCACGCCGCGGCCGCCATCGCCGCCCGCGGCGTTCCCGTGTTCGCGTGGAAGGGCGAGACGCTCGACGAGTACTGGTGGTGCACCGACCAGGCGCTCCGTTGGCCAGCCGGCGACGGCCCGAACATGATCCTCGACGACGGCGGCGACGCCACCCTGCTGGTGCACAAGGGCGTCGAGTACGAGCGCGCGGGAGCGGTGCCCGCGCCTGGCGACAGTGACTCGCAGGAGTGGAAGGTCGTGCTCGGGTTGCTGGCGCGCATCCAGAGCGAAGACCCGCGCCGGTGGCACCGCACGGCCGACGGCATCAAGGGTGTGACCGAGGAGACGACAACCGGCGTCCATCGCCTCTACCAGATGATGGAGGGGGGCACGCTGCTCTTCCCGGCGATCAACGTGAACGACTCCGTGACGAAGTCGAAGTTCGACAACCTCTACGGCGTCCGCCACTCCCTCGTCGACGGTATCTGCCGCGCGACCGACGTCATGCTCGCCGGGAAGGTCGCCGTGGTCTGCGGGTACGGCGACGTCGGCAAGGGGTGCGCGCAGGCGTTGCGAGGCCAGGGCGCGCGTGTCGTGATCACCGAAATCGACCCGATCTGCGCGCTGCAGGCCGCCATGGAGGGTCACGAGGTCGTCACGCTCGAGGACGTCGTCGAGACCGCCGACCTCTTCGTGACCGCAACCGGGAACACGAACATCATCACCGTCGAGCACATGGCGCGGATGAAGCACGACGCGATCGTTGGCAACATCGGCCACTTCGACGACGAGATCGACATGGCCGGGCTCGCTGCCATACCCGGGATCAAGCGGGTGAACATCAAGCCGCAGGTCGACGAGTGGGTGTTCCCGGACGGTCACTCGATCATCGTGCTCTCCGAGGGTCGGCTGCTGAACCTCGGAAATGCGACCGGTCACCCAAGCTTCGTGATGTCGAACAGCTTCACCAACCAGGTGATCGCCCAGATGGAGCTGTACGGTCACACGGACTTCTACGAGCGGCGCGTGTACACGCTCCCGAAGCACCTCGACGAGGAGGTGGCGCGGCTGCACCTCGACAAGCTCGGAGCGAAGCTGACCACGCTCACCGAGGAGCAGTCGGCGTACCTCGGCGTCCCCGTCGAAGGGCCCTTCAAGTCGGACCACTACCGCTACTGAGGTCTCCTCTCCTCTTTGGGCGTCGCGGCGCCGTCCGATGACCGGCGGAGTGACGTCACAATGAAGGGGTGGACCCGATCCCGCCGACGATCGAGTGGCGGCAGGGGAGGGTGCGGCTGATCGATCAGCGCGCGCTGCCGGGCGAGCTCCGGTTCGTCGAGCGCGCGTCCGTCGACGAGCTCTGCGACGCGATCGCGTCGATGGTGGTGCGCGGCGCGCCCGCGCTCGGCGCCGCCGGCGCCTACGGCGTCGCCCTGGCGGCCGCGACGGTCGGCGACGACGCCGGCGTGCGCGCCGCGGCCCGCCGCATCGCCGTCGCCCGGCCGACGGCGGTGAACCTCGCCTGGGGCGTGGACCGCGCGCTCGACGCTTGGAAGACCGGCGGGGCCGGCGCCGCCCTCGCCGAAGCCGAGCGCATCGCGGCCGAAGACGTCGCCGCCAACCGCGCCCTCGGCGGCTTCGGCGCCGACCTCGTCCCGGCCGGTGCGCGCGTACTCACACACTGCAACGCGGGGTCGTTGGCAACCGTCGGCTACGGCACTGCGCTCGGCGTGGTGCGCGCCGCGCACGAAGCGGGGAAGCGCCCGCGGGTGTGGGCGGGGGAGACCCGCCCCGTCCTTCAGGGCGCGCGCCTCACCGCGTGGGAGCTCGAGCGGCTCGGCATCCCCGTCACCGTGATCGCCGACGTCATGGCCGGCTCCCTGATGGCGACGGGCGAGGTAGACGTCGTCGTCGTGGGCGCCGACCGCATCGCCGCCAACGGCGACGTCGCGAACAAGGTCGGCACCTACCCGCTCGCTGTGCTCGCGCGGGAGCACGACGTGCCATTCGTCGTTGCCGCGCCCACCTCGACGGTCGACGTGGCGACTCCGACGGGAGCGTCGATCCCGGTCGAGAACCGTCCCGGCGACGAGGTCGTGCTGATCGGCCGCGAGCGGATCGTCCCCGAGGGCGTCGACGCCGCCAACCGCGCTTTCGACATCACGCCGGCCCGTCTCGTCACCGCGATCGTCAGCGAGCGAGGCGTGCTCCGCCCTCCGTACGACGACTCGCTCCGGCGCGTGTGCGTGTAGCTGTCATACCGCGCCGGTACTGTGCCGCGCATGAACCCGTGGCGAGCGTTCGTGGAGGCGGTGTTCCCCGCCGTGTGCCCCGGCTGCGGGACGCCGGCCGAGCCCGTG
Source organism: Acidimicrobiia bacterium (assembly GCA_035316025.1). GTDB lineage: Bacteria > Actinomycetota > Acidimicrobiia > IMCC26256 > JACDBD01 > JALZAA01. The sequence continues at coordinate 25,152 of DATFXL010000041.1, read as the reverse complement.
TGCCGGTCGTGTGCAGAAACGCTGCGCGTGCCACCCGCGCTGCCGCCACCCGCCGGCGTCGATCGGTGGCTGGCGCCCTTCGCGTACGAAGGTGTGGCGCGCGAGCTCGTCGCCCGCTTGAAGTACTGGCGCACGCGCGCCACGGTGCCATGGCTGGCGTCCAACATGGCTCGGCTCGTCGTCGCGGCCGGCGCCGAGACCGATGCGGGGGTCGTGACGTGGACGCCGACGACCATGTCCCGGCGACGCGCCCGAGGGTTCGACCACGCCGAGGTCCTCGCCCGTGCGCTTGCACGGAACCTCGGCCTCCCGGCTCGTCCGATGCTTCGGCGCCGCCCGGGTCCGCCGCAGACCGGCCGACCGGCCGCCGCCCGTCGCGCCGGTCCGCGGTTCGACGCCCACACGGGCGCCTTGCCGCGCCGGGTGCTGCTCGTCGACGACGTCGCGACCACCGGCGCCACACTCGCGGCCGCGGCCGAGGCATTGCGGCGCGCCGGAGTGACCTCGGTGGTCGCGGTCACGGCCGCGCGCACGCCCCGTCCGGGCACGGTTCCCCGGGTCTCGCCGAAGCCGCCCGCATATACTCGGCCGATGGCCGCCGGGTCACGGCGCGAGAACGCTGGGATTCCGTGATGGACATCGTCGTGCGAGGAAAGAACGTCGAGGTCCCGGCTCGCCTCCGCAAGCTTGCCCGAGCGAAGGTCCGGAAGATCTCGCGGTTCACCCACGACGCCGGGCGGGTCGAGGTCGACTTCTCGGAGCTCCGCAACCGTCGCGTCGCTGCCAACCAAGTCTGCGATGTGATCGTCCACCTGAAGCGCAACTTCGTGAAGGCGCACGCCGCCGCGACCGAGCCCGCCGCCGCTCTCGATCTCGTGCTCGACAAGGTCGAGCACCAGGTCGCCCGCATCAAGGAGAAGCGCGTCACGCGCACCCATGCGGCGCGCCGGGGGCGAGCCGCAGGGAACGACGCCGGCGCGTCACTCGTCGACGGCGACGTCGACGGCGACGACGGCGAGGAGCTCGACGCCGCGTCGCGAATCGTCACGACGAAGCGGCTCACCACGAAGCCCATGGGTCCCGAGGAGGCGGCGCTGCAGATGGACCTGCTCGGACACGACTTCTTCCTGTTCACCAATTCCGAGAACGGCCACGCCGCAGTTCTCTACCGCCGGCGCGACGGCAACCTTGGGCTGATCGAGACGACCGGGTGAACGAAGGCGAGACCATCCGCGTCGTCATCGTCGACGACCACGCACTCTTTCGCCGTGGGCTCGACCTGGTGTTGTCCGAGGAGCCCGACATCAAGGTCGTCGGCGAGGCCGCCGACGGGATCGAGGCCGTGCACCGGGCCGAGGAGATCGCGCCCGACGTCGTCGTGATGGACGTCCGCATGCCCCGATCGACGGGTATCGAGGCGGCGCGTCGCATCCGCGAACGGCTGCCCGACACGAAGGTGATCATGCTCACGGTCTCGGACAGCGAGGAGGACCTGTACGCCGCGGTGAAGGCGGGCGCGAGCGGCTATCTCCTGAAGGAGATCTCGATCGAGGAGCTAGCCGACGCCGTCCGGGCCGTCGCCCGCGGGCACAGCCTCATCTCGCCGTCGATGGCCTCGAAGCTCCTGTCCGAGTTCAACGCCCTCGTGCAGCAGGCGGAAGAGCGTCAGCGGTCACTGCTGCCGAGCCTCACCGATCGTGAGCTCGATGTCCTGAAGCTCGTGGCGAAGGGCCTGAGCAATCGGGAGATCTCCGAGGAGCTGTACATCTCGGAGAACACGGTCAAGAACCACGTGCGCAACATCCTCGAGAAGCTCCATCTGCACTCGCGCATGGAAGCCGTCGTCTACGCGATGCGTGAGAAGCTCTTGGACGTCGACTAGGACGCCGACGCGCTCGTCGACGACGACCGCAGCCGTCTTACGAGCGCCCACACGCCGAGCCCGACGAGCAGCGCGACCGTCACGGCGCTGACAGCGACTCCGAGCCGGTCCCAGCCGTCGGGCTCGTAGGCGAGATCGAGTCTCGTGCGTCCTGGCGGCAGCCGGACCTGGATGAGGCCGTCGTTCGTGGGGGCGAGATCGACCGTCCGACCGTCGACGCGGGCGTGCCACTTCGGTGACCACGCGACCGCGACGGTGGCCGTGACCGCGTTCGACGCATCGACGCGGATCCGCAACCGTTCCGGCTGCGCTCGCTCCACCCGGGCCGTCGCCGGCGCGCCCGTCGCGATGAGTGACGCAGGCGCGGGTTGTCCGTTGCGCGCCCGGACGGCGAGGATCGCGATCGGCGGCTCGCGCCAGACGAGCTCGAACCGTTTCGATGCCGTCAGGGGGTCGGCGGCCGCGTCGGAGACGGTGACGACGTGCGATACACCGAGCCGGTTCAGCACATCGGCCTGCTCGGCGGCGGGGCGGTGTCCCAGGTCCTGGTCCGGTTCGAGGTCGAGCTCGGGCGTGCTCGACGACTCGAGGTTCCAGCCGTTCAACGAATCGCGGCCGGATGACCATGCCAGCCACGTCGGCGGGATCAGCACACCGGTCCGGGCGACCTCCGCCGGGTAGTCGCGTTGCGTCACGAAGCGCGCACCCTCGGGAACGACGCGGTGTAGCTCGGCCGCGGCATGGTGCAGCTGAGGGACTGGTGGATCGAGCTCGCTTGCGACTCGGCGCGTTGGGCCGAGCTGCGACAGGACCACCACGACGACGATGACCAGCGCGCCCGTCACCGCCGCGGGGGCGGCGCCCGGCCACGGCGACAGACGTCGGCTGACCTCGCGCGCGCCCGCGGCCACCGCCGCCGACAAGGGCAGGATCGCAAGAAGCCCGGCGTACCCGAGGCCCCGGTTCGCGAGCTGGATCGCGACCTCGTTGTCAGGCCACCGGGACGCGGCCCAGTGCGCGATGACCAGGTACAGGAGCGGAGTCGCCACGAGCACGATCGCGAACGGGCGCCGTCGGCGCACCCGGACGAGCGCGAACACCCAACCGGCGACGACGAGCCAGACCGTGTACGGGCGGAACAGGATCTGACCGATGACGATCGCGTCGATGCGATCTCCGAACGGCGGCGTCCCCCACGTGGCTACGGTGCCACGGAGATCGCGATGCACGAGCGCGGGGACGAGCCACCACGCCGCCAGCGCGGCTGCGAGGACGCCGGTGAGGGCGAAGCGCGCGAGCGCGGCGCGTCCGAGGTGCTCGCGCCGGAACCCGAATGCAAGCAGCGGGAAGATGAGGGCGAGGATCATCACGGAGATGAGATGCGTGATCACCAACGCGGCGAGCGACACCGCACCGAGCAGGACCCATCGCCAGCGCCGCTCTCTCGGGACGCGCAACATCGCCCCGAGCGCCAGGAGGAAGAGCGGGGCGCCGAGCTGGTGCGAGACGAGGCCCACGGCGTACAGCCCCTGCAGACCGGGCCCGAACACGCTCGACACGAGCAGCGAGAGCACCGCCGCGATCCCCGCCGTCAGGCGTCCGAGTCCGAGCGATCGGGCGAGAAACGCCATCGCCGCCGGCACCGCTGCGAACGAGAGCACGCCGAGGAGCTTCAGCGCGCCGGCGTTGGAGAGCGCCCCGAACGTGACGCCCCGCAGCGCCGCCATCGCCCACGTCACGCCGGGGCCGTTGAACAGGAACTCCTGGTACCCGAGGTAGAAGCGCGGGAGCCACCCGTCCAGCCGCCCGTGGGCGACCAGGTTGGGGAGAGCGAAGTCGGCTCGGACCAGGTACGCCATGACATCCTCGCCGTGCGGCGGGTGCGGGCCCCAGGCCCCCCGCGTCGACCACGACGCGACGGCCACCGCGACCACCACCCCGACAGCAGTCGGCGACACCCGCTCCCACCACCGCACCTCCTTCTGCGGTTCCGAACCGATCTGGAGCTCCGGGTCCTGCCCGACGGCCGTCGCCACGACGGGCATGCTGACACTTCGGCGGGCGGGCCCCGACGTCGCCGCCGACGCCTTTCCTGAACGAAGGAGGCGGCGAGCCTCGGGCCCGCCCGGAAGAGGGACCGCAGCGGCGTCGGCGACCCCCGTCGGTACACTCGGTGGCCACATGGGCCTCTTCAACAAGATCCTGCACGCGGGCGAAGGCCGGAAGCTCAAGCTCGTCGAGTCGATCGTTCCCGAGGTCGCCGCCTTCGAGCCCGGTATGGAGGCACGCTCCGACGAGGAGCTGCGAGCCATGACGGGCGAGTTCCGGAGCCGTCTCGATCAGGCGCCGGGTAAGGACGAGCGGGTCGAGATGCTCGACGACATGCTCCCCGAGGCGTTCGCGGCCGTGCGAGAGGCAGCCAAGCGATCGCTCGGCCAGCGTCACTTCGACGTGCAGATCATGGGCGGAGCCGCGCTCCACTTCGGTTGGGTCGCCGAGATGAAGACCGGCGAGGGCAAGACGCTCGTCGCCACGCTGCCCCTCTACCTGAACGCGCTGGCTGGCTACGGCTGCCACCTCGTGACAGTGAACGACTACCTCGCCCGCCGTGACGCCGAGTGGATGGGCCAGATCTACCGGTTCCTCGGGCTCGACGTCGGAGTAGTCGTCCCCCAGGTCGACGACCCGGAGGCGAAGCGGGCCGCCTACCAGGCCGATATCACGTACGGCACCAACAACGAGTTCGGCTTCGATTACCTGCGCGACAACATGGCCCTGTCGAAGGAGGAGCAGGTCCAGCGGGGCCACTTCTTCGCGATCGTCGACGAGGTCGACTCGATCCTCGTCGACGAGGCGAGGACCCCGCTGATCATCTCGGGCCGGGCCGACGACGCCCAGGAGCTGTACTACCGGTTCGCCCGCGTCGTGAAGGGTCTGCAGCGCGACCGCGACTACGAGGTGGACGAGGCGAAGCGCACGGTCGTGCCGACCGAGGAAGGCATCGGTCGTGTCGAGCAGGCGCTGACAGTCGACAACCTCTACGAGCACGTCAACCAGAACTTCGTGCACCAGCTGCAAGCCGCGCTGCGAGCGAAGGAGCTGTTCAAGCGGGACGTCGACTACGTCATCCAGAACGGCGAGGCGAAGATCGTCGACGAGTTCACCGGCCGCATCCTCGAAGGTCGTCGCTGGAGCGAAGGCTTGCACCAGGCGGTCGAGGCGAAGGAAGGCGTGCGCGTCAAGGCCGAGAACCAGACGTTGGCGACGATCACCCTCCAGAACTACTTCCGCATGTACGAGAAGCTCTCGGGGATGACCGGAACCGCCATCACCGAGGCCGGGGAGTTCGCGCACACGTACGCACTCGAGGTCGTGGCGATCCCGACCAACGAACCCATGATCCGCGCGGACGACGCGGACCTCATCTACAAGACCGAGGACGCCAAGTTCAACGCGGTCGCCGACGACATCGAGGAACGCAACGAGACGGGACAGCCCGTCCTCGTCGGCACGATCTCGGTCGAGAAGTCCGAGAAGCTCTCGCGGCTGCTCGAGAAGCGCGGAGTACCGCACTCGGTGCTGAACGCGAAGCAGCACGAGAAGGAAGCGATCATCGTCACACAGGCGGGGCGGCCGCACACGGTGACGGTGGCCACGAACATGGCTGGCCGCGGCGTCGACATCCTTCTCGGCGGGAACCCCGAGGGGCTGGCGCGCCAGGAGCTCCAGGCCGAGGGGTCGACGGCAGACGAAGCGCCCGACCGCTACCAGGAGCTGGTAGCGAAGTTCCGGGGGGAGTGTCGTCCGGACGGCGACCTCGTCCGTGAGCTCGGCGGCCTCTACGTCCTCGGCACGGAGCGTCACGAGAGCCGGCGGATCGACAACCAGCTTCGGGGCCGGTCGGGTCGACAGGGTGACCCGGGCGAGAGCCGCTTCTATCTCTCGCTCGAGGACGAGCTCATGCGCCTGTTCGCGACGGGCGCGATGAACTGGGTGATGGGGAAGGCCTTTCCCGACGACGTGCCACTCGAGGCGCGGATGGTCACGAAGGCGATCGAGCGTGCCCAGCGCACCGTCGAGGACCGCAACTTCGAGATCCGCAAGGATGTCCTCAAGTACGACGAGGTGATGAACGAGCAGCGCAAGGTGATCTACATGCGCCGCCAGCAGATCCTCGACGGTGGCGACCTGCGCGACGAGGCGTTCGAGGCCATCGAAGGCTCCATCCGGAACGCCGTCGAGACGTGGTGTCCCACCGAGTACCCGGAGGAGTGGGATCTCGACGAGCTCCACAATCAGATCGAGACCACGTTCCCGACGAGAATCACGCGCGAGCAGCTCGACCTCCCGGCCCGGGAGGAGGTCGTACAGCTCCTGACCGACGACGCGATCGACCTGTACGAGGAAAAGGAGCAGACGATCGGGAGCGAGGCGCTGCGCGAGATCGAGCGCCGCGTCATGCTGTCGGTGATCGACCAGCACTGGCGCGAGCACCTGTACGAGATGGACTACTTGCGCGAGGGCATCAACCTTCGCGCGATGGGGCAGAAGGATCCGCTCGCCGAATGGCAGCGCGAGGGTTTCGACATGTTCTCGGCGATGATGGCGAGCGTCCAGGACAACTTCGTCCGCTATGTCTCGCACCTCCAAGTCGTCGCCGAGGAGGAGCCGCGACGCCAGGCGAGCCACATGCGCTACTCCTCGGCCGAGGGGCCGGTGCAGGGATCGGAAGCGCTCCAAGCGGCCGCCGTGGGACAGCCGATAGAGGAGCCGGTGGGCGACGGGATGGCGGCGGCGCCGACGGCCACCGCGGTCGCTGACCGGCCGGACGAGGTCGTGCAGCAGCCCGTGCGCGTCGAGAAGACGCCGGGCCGGAACGAGCCCTGCTACTGCGGGAGCGGGAAGAAGTTCAAGCACTGCCACGGTCGCTGAACCGAAGCGTCGAACCCCGCAGCCTTCGCGATGCGCGACTTCACCGAGACCCTGGCCGAACTCCGCCGCCGCGTCGGCGACGCGCGGGCGTATCTCCAGATCGAGGCGGCCCGGACACGCATGACCGAGCTCGAGCAGGAGGCGAGCCGGGCCGACCTCTGGGCGGACCAGGAGCAGGCGCGCAAGGTCACGTCCGAGCTCGCCCGTCTGCGTGACGATCTCGAGGTGTTCGACGGCCTCGAGGAGCGGCTGTCGGAGGTCGAGACCCTGTACGAGCTGGGCCGCGAGGAGGGGGACGACTCGGTCGAGTCCGAGATCGACGTCGGCGCGGCCGCCCTGTCGTCCGATCTCGACACGCTGGAGCTACGCGCCCTCTTCACGGGCGAGCACGACGAACGAGACGCCATCTGCGAAGTTCACTCGGGGGCCGGCGGGACGGACGCGCAGGACTGGACCGAGATGCTGCTGCGCATGTATCTCCGCTGGGCGGAACGCCGCGGCTTCGACGTCGAGCTCGACGAGGCGCAGGAGGGCACCGAGGCGGGCATCACGTCGGCGACGTTCATCGTGAAGGGGCGCTACGCGTTCGGCTTGTTGCAGGGCGAGAAGGGCGTGCACCGTCTGATCCGCATCTCACCCTTCGACGCGAACGCGCGCCGCCAGACCGCGTTCGCGTCGTTCGACGCCGTTCCCGCGCTGGAGCACTCCGAGGAGCCGGAGATCGATCCGAACGACCTACGCATCGACACGTACCGCTCGTCGGGCGCCGGAGGTCAGCACGTGAACGTGACTGACTCCGCCGTGCGCATCACCCATCTTCCGACCGGCATCGTCGTGTCGTGCCAGAACGAACGATCGCAGATCCAGAACCGCGCCAAGGCGATGCAGATCCTGGCCGCGCGACTCGCCGAACGGCAAAGGGTGGAACGACAGCGGGAGCTCGAATCTCTGTCGGGCGAGAAGAAGGACGTCGCGTTCGGGAGCCAGATCCGCACCTACACGCTCGCGCCCTATCAGCTCGTGAAGGACGAGCGAACGCGCCACGAGACCGGGAATGTCCAAGCGGTCCTCGACGGCGAGCTGGACCCGTTCATCGAGGCGTACCTCCAGTGGCGCCGCCGCCACGACGGCGGCGCGTAACCCCCTCGGGTCGCCATCACGGCGCTCCCAGCTCGCTGAGCAGGTCGGCGCTGCCATTCCAGTGCGCCGCAGGCGGGGCTGCTAACCTGCCCCGAAGCACGCGTGGGGCGCGCGGCCTCTCTTCATCACCGGTCCTTCTCACGGCTGAGCATCGATGATTCGATTCGAGGGCGTCACAAAGATCTACAAGGGCAATGTCGTCGCGTTGCGCGACGTCTCCTTCGACATCAGCAAGGGCGAGTTCGTCTTCGTCGTCGGGCCTTCGGGCTCGGGCAAGTCGACCGCGCTGCGGCTGCTGTTGCGCGAGGAGAACTCCACGTCCGGCCGCATCATCGTGGCCGGCCGCGACATCTCGCGGCTGAGCTCGTGGAAGATCCCACAGCTACGCCGGAACGTCGGCTGCGTGTTCCAGGACTACAAGCTCCTCCCCAACAAGACCGTCTACGAGAACGTCGCCTTCGCGCAGGAGGTCATCGGCCGTCCTCGACACGTCATCGACGCGCAGGTACCTCAGATCTTGGATCTCGTCGGGCTGAGCAGAAAAACCCAGCGGTTCCCGAACGAGCTCTCGGGTGGTGAGCAGCAGCGGGTGTCGATCGCGCGGGCGTTCGTGAACCGGCCGCTGATCCTGCTCGCCGACGAGCCGACGGGGAACGTGGACCCCGCCACGACGGTCGGCATCATGCGCCTGCTCGACCGCATCAACCGCACGGGGACCACGATCGTCATGGCAACCCACGACCAGCGCATCGTCGATGCCATGCGGCGCCGTGTCATCGAGCTCGATCACGGCCACATGGTCCGTGACCAGGCCCGCGGCGTCTACGGCGTAGGGAGCTGATCGGATGGTCCGGCGGCTGACCTACTTCGCGCGCGAGACGCTGATCTCGCTGCGCCGCAACCTGCTGATGACGCTGGCGGGAATCCTCACCGTCACGGTGTCGTTGCTGCTGCTCGGTGGCATCCTGCTGTTCCAGCAGTGGGTCGACCACGGCACCGACAAGTGGAAGCACGGCGTCGAGTTCGAGATCTACATGAAGACCGACGCCACGAGGGAGCAGATCAACGCGCTTCGAGCTCAGCTCGACCGCGACCGCCAGATCAAGAGCGCCAAGTACATCTCCAAGGAACAGGCGTACAACGACTTCAAGCGAATCTTCAAGGACAAGCCCGACCTGGTCAGCTCGGTCGACCCCAGCGCGCTTCCGGCGTCGTTCCGGGTGGCGCCGACGCAGGTGAAGCGGACCACCGCGTTGCGTGACAAGTACAACACGAGACCAGGAGTCGACGAGGCGATCACTGCCGACAAGGCGATCAAGCAGCTCATCGACATCACGAACTTCCTCCGGTACATGTTCATTGCGATCTCGACGATCCTCATCGCCTCGTCGCTGTTCCTCATCGTGAACACGATCCGCCTTGCGACCTTCGCTCGCCGGCGCGAAATCGAGGTCATGAAGCTCGTCGGCGCCTCGAACTGGTTCGTGCGCATCCCCTTCATGGCCGAAGGGCTCGTGCAGGGCGCCGTTGGAGCAGGGCTGGCGGTCAGCGGCGTGTTCGCGCTCCAGTACCTGCTGAGCCAGCTCGACACGACGAAGGGCTTCTTCCAGGGCTTCTTCGTGACCACCGGCAACGCCGGTGCGATCAGCATCGGGCTCCTGATCGGCGGCGCGCTCATCGGCTCCGTCGGCGCCGGGGTCGGGCTCCGCCGCTTCCTGAACGTCTGACGCCCGTCCTCGGGCACCGCATCCCGCGTTTCGGGCCCGTCGCGGGCTTGTTCCCTGTTTTGCCTGGGCCTTTTGCCCACCATTGTTGCTTGTGTGACTCATGTTGTTTACGCTCTCCGCCAACTGATGACTCGGCGCCTCGTCCTCTGCCTCCTCGCCGGCGTCCTCCTGCTGGGCGTCCTCGCGCCCGACGTCGCCCGCGGCCAGTCGTCCCCTGATCCCAAGGCCCAGCGGGACGAGCTGGCAGGCGCGATCGAGGACGCCTCGGCCGAAGAGGTGTCGGCCGTCCAGGAACTGCAGGGGATCACCGCCCAGCGACAGGAGCTCGAGGCGAAGGTCGCAGCTCTCGACGCCCAGATCTCGGAGGCGACACAACGAGTCCGAGCCGCCGAAGCCGAGATCGCCCGCATCCAGGCCCAGATCGACACGGTGCAGCGGGACATCGACCGCATCAAGGCCGAGATCGAGGCGTCGAAGCAGAAGTTCAACGAGTCGGTGCTCGCGTTGTACAAGGGCGGGAGCAACGGCTCGAACAGCTTCACGCTGCTTTCGACCGGCGGCGGCACCCACGAGCTGATCGCTGGCAGCAAGTACCTCGGCGAGAACTCGCGCCAGTTCGAACGGGAGCTCCAACGGCAAGGCAGCTTGAAGGACCAGCTCGACGACGCCCAAAGCGACTTGCGCAAGGAGCAGGTGAAGGCGCAGGAGGCGCAGCAGGTCGCGGCGGCGGAGCGCGATCGCGTCACCCAGCTCCGCACGCAAGCCGACGCCGAGCGCGCGCAGGTGGCGGCGGCGGAGCAGCACGAGCAGCAGGTCATCGAAGGCATTCGTGCCCGCAAGGCCGACTTCGAGGCGCAGTACAACGCCGTCCAGGCACAGATCGCGGCGATGGTGAGCCGAGGGAACCCCACGCCCGGCAACCACCGATTCACATGGCCCGTGAACGGCTCCATCTCGAGCGGCTTCGGCGAGCGCGTGCACCCCATCTACGGCACCGAGAGGATGCACACCGGCGTCGACATCGCCGCGTCACAGGGCACTCCGATCAAGGCCGCCGGAGACGGCGTCGTCAAGATGGCGGGCCCGAACGGGGGCTACGGGAACTGGACGCTGATCGACAACGGCGGCGGGCTGGCGACCGGCTACGGTCACCAGTCTCGCATCGCGGTGTCGATCGGCCAGCACGTGAGCACCGGCGACGTCATCGGCTACGTGGGTTCCACCGGCGCGTCCACCGGCCCGCACCTCCATTGGGAAGTACGCGTCAACGGCAACCCGGTCGACCCGATGGGTTGGGTCTAGCTGGTGAGGGCTACTTGTTCGGCTGGGGCGTGACCCGCAGATAAGGCTTCAGGGTTTTCCAGCCCTTCGGGAACTTGTCCTTGGCCTCCTCGTCGGAGACGGCGGGGACAATGATCACGTCCTCGCCCTCCCGCCAGTCGACCGGCGTAGAGACGCTGTAGTTCGCCGTCAGCTGCAGGGAGTCGATCACCCGCAAGAGCTCGTCGACGTTGCGGCCCGCGCTCTGCGGATACGTGATGATCAGCTTGATCTTCTTGTCGGGGCCGATGATGAACACCGAGCGCACGGTGACCGTATCACTGGCGTTCGGGTGGATCATGTCGTAGAGATCGGCGACCTTGCGGTCGGGGTCGGCGATCAACGGGTAGTTGGGTGCCGCTCCCTGTGTCTCTTCGATGTCCTTGGACCAGCCCTTGTGCGACTCCAGCGGGTCGACGCTGACACCGATGAGCTTCACGTTGCGCTGGTCGAACTCCGACTTCCGCTGGGCGAACGCGCCCAGTTCGGTCGTGCACACCGGCGTGAAGTCCTTGGGGTGGGAGAAGAGCATCCCCCAGCTGTCCCCGAGGTAGTCGTAGAAGTTGACGGTGCCCTCGGTCGTCTCCGCCGTGAAGTCGGGAGCGGTGTCTCCCAGGCGCAGTGCCATATGTGTCTCTCCTCGTCCGGACGTCCGTTGCGTGCCCTTACGGTACCAGCGCGAGACCAATAGACGAGCAAAAAGGTCGGAATAGGGCCGGGGTTCAACGGAGGGCCCGTCGACACCAGGACGTCCGCCCTCGCCGAAGGTCTGGTCCGGCGCCGCCTTGGCTACCGCCTGGCCGACCGACGTGCCGGCTCGGGAGCGCGGCGGCGGAAGGGCGCATAGACCTGGTACTCGCCGTGGCGGAAGCGCACATCGGCGTCGGGGGACAGGCGCCGTAGGAAGGGCAAGGCGCGGCGGTTCTCGCCGAGGACGATCGCCCGGAACGCCACCAGGCCGCGACGGCTGCCGACGCGGGCGAGGCGATGCAGCAGTCGGGTCCCGAGCCCGCGGTCCTGCCACTCGTCCTCGACGATCACCGCGACCTCGGCGTCCGGTTCGCCTGGCCGCGCGTCGTACCGCGCGACGGCGACGATCTCCCGGCCGCTCGTCGCCACGAGCGCTTCGTGGAGCTCGTGGTCGAGGCCGGCGAGATGGAGGAGCGCGGCACGACGAGGCCGTGGCATCGGCGAGAAGAACCGGTGGTAGATCGACTCCGGCGACAGCCGGTCGAACATCCGCAGAAGCGGGTAGACATCGGCCGGCTCGATGGGGCGGATGGCGACCGCGGAGCCGTCGTCGAGCTCGACCAGATCGGGGCGTGGAGCGCCGACCTCGGCGCCTTGGTCGACGGCAGCCATCAGGCCGCGCCGGCGGACTCGTCCGACTTGGTGGACAGGAGGCAGGTGCTCGTCGCGTGGGCGTAGAGCTCGCCGTGCTCGTCGACGAGGTGAGCCTCGGCGGTGGCGACGCGTCCGCCCTGGTGCACCATCTTTCCCTCGCCGCGGACGCGTCCTGTGGTGACCCGCACCGGGCGCAGGAAGTTCACCTTGAGCTCGAGCGTGGTGTAGCTCGTGCCGGCGCGTAGTTTGCTATGGACGGCGCAGCCCATCGCGCTGTCGAGGACCGTGGTCAGGATGCCGCCGTGCACCGTGCCCAGCGGGTTGTAGTGGAACTCGGACGGCTCGAATGCGAACGTCACGAGCCCCTCGCTGACCTGATCGATCTCGAGCCCGATCAGACGCGCGACGGGCGGCGGGGGGAGGTCGCCGCCCTCGATCGCGCGCAGCACCTCGATGCCGCCGAGGCCTCGGGCCGCCTTCCGGCTCTCGACGGGGTCGTCCCACGTCACGATGCGGCTTCGTTCGTCGAAGGTTGTCATCGGGATGTCCTCCGTGTCCGACGGCGGGGGGGATTGCGCAGGCTCTCGACGTGCTCGACCAGTGACGCGCCGGCGCGGCGCTTGTAGACGGGGTCGCCGAACAGGCGCGCCTGCATCAGCGAGCCCTCGAGCGTCGACGTCACGAGGGTGGCGAGCTCGTACGGGTCGACGTCAGCGTCGATCTCCTCTCGCGCTTTGGCTTCCTTCACGATCGAGCCGATCAGGCGGTGCCACGAGTCCATGGCGGCCCGCGCCCGTGCCGCCAGCGCCGGGTTCGTGTCGTCGGCCTCGATGGCGGTGTTCATGATCGGGCATCCGCCTTTGACCAGCGGGTGCCCGGACCAGTCGACGAAGATGTCGATGAGGGCCACGAGCCGGTCGAGCCCGGTCTTGCCCTCCTGCACGGCGGCGTACCCCTCGACGATCAGATCGATGGCGTAGTCGAACGCCTCGACCGCCAGCTCTTCCTTGCTGCCGAAGTGGTTGTAGATGCCGCCCTTCTCGATGCCCGTGGCCTCCACGAGCTCGCTCATCGAGGCGCCGGCGTAGCCCCGCTGGTTGAAGACGGGCGCGGCCCGTTCGAGGATCATGCGGCGAGTCGCCTCGCCCTTGCGCAGCCTGGTGCTCGTGGCCATCGGGTCCTCTCGAAAACCGACCGTTCGGTCTGAACTATGAGCCTGCTGCGGGCCGGATGCAACGTGACGTGGGGCACCACCCTCCCGCCCGGGGCGTCGGTACCGTGCGCTCCATGTGCGGCCGGTTCGTCCAGGTCTCGTCACCCGAGCTGCTCGTGGAGCGGTTCGGCGTCGACGAGCTGACGGCGCCAACGCGTGAGCCCAGCTACAACGTCGCACCCCGGGCGAGCGTGTACGTCGTGCGGGACCGCGCCGAGGAGACGGGGCGCCGCCGCTACCTCTCCGAGCTGCGCTGGGGGCTGATCCCGTCGTGGGCGAAGGATCCCAAGGTCGGGGACCGCATGATCAATGCCCGGGCCGAATCGCTGGCCGAGAAGCCGGCCTATGAGCGCGCCTTCCGGCGGCACCGATGCCTCGTGCCCGCGGACGGCTTCTACGAATGGCAGCGAGGCGGCGCACGCAAGCAACCCATGTTCATCCACCGCCGCGACGGCGAGCCGATGGCCTTCGCCGGCCTGTGGGCGGCGTGGCGGAATGGCGGCGAGGCCGACGACGACTGGATTCGCTCTTGCACGATCGTCACCACGGGCGCGAACGCCACGGTCGCGCCGCTCCATGACCGCATGCCCGTGGTGCTCGAGGAGCGCGACTGGGACCGGTGGCTGGACCCCGACGCCCCCGACCTCGACGCGCTCGCGCGTCTGCTGCGCCCGGCGTCGGACGATCTTCTCATCGCGTATCCGGTCGGGACCGCCGTCAACAGCGCCGACAACAACGGTCCGCACCTGGTTGAACGCGTCGAGCCCGAACCGTCGCTGGGGCTATAGCGTCGCTGCATGGAACACGGCGAGTACATCTCAGCGCTGCGATGGAACGGGAACGCGGCCGCGGAGGCCGCGCGCGATGTGTCGATGGAGACGATGGTCCCGTCGTGTCCGGAGTGGAACCTCCGCGATCTCGCGCACCACCTTGGCTCCCACCACCGTTGGGTGGCTGGGAACCTCGACCAACCGCCCGACGGCCAGCCGTTCAAGCAGCGCGAGGCGCCACCAGCCGACGACGCGATCCCCGATTGGCTCGTCGAGGGCGCGGACATGCTGGCGACCAAGCTCGAGGCGACGGACCCGGCGAAGCTTTGCTGGACGTGGGTGCCATTCGATCAGAGCGTCGGCTTCTGGTCGCGGCGCACGACCCACGAGACGGCAATGCATCGATGGGACGCGCAGAACGCAGGCGCGGGCGCCGACGGGTTCGACGCCGGTCTTGCTGCCGACGGTGTAGACGAGTACCTGGGAATCCTCGGCGCGTTCCGCGGTCGACGCTTCCCCGAGGCCGCGTCCATCCATCTGCACGCGACCGACACGCCGGGGGAGTGGCTGGTGCGCCTCGACGCCGAGGGGGTTCAGCTCACCCGCGAGCACGCCAAAGGTGACGTGGCCGTGCGCGGTCCCGCGTCCGACGTGTTGCTCGTGCTCATGGGGCGCAAGACGATGGCGGCCGTCGAGGTGTTCGGCGATGCACCGCTCTTCGAGCGGTTCCGCAAGCACGCCAGCTTCGGCTAGGGCTCCAGGGCGTTCCGGAGCACGTCGATGACGTGTTCCCGCCGCTTGGCGAGCATCGCTGCGCTCAAGGGGTCGGCGCCGAGCAGCGACTTCGTCAACGGCGCGTCCGAGAGGTAAGAGAGGACGGCGCCGTATCCCGTCAGGAGGAGTTGGCCGGCGTCGTAGCGACGGAGCCGGCCGGCGTCCATCTCGCGTTCGAGGAACGCACTCCCCCGCTCGAAGAGCGGCCGCAGCATCGCCCCGAGCTCCTCCGACAGGATGGGGCCGCCCTCGAGCGCTTCCCACCGTGCGAGCCGGACGAACTCGGGACGCTCCTCGAAAAACCGGAACGCAGCTCGCATGACCCGTTCGACCTGCGGCCAACCCTGCTTCTGGGGGCCGGCGATCGCCTCGTCGACGAGCGCGAACCAGTCGGCGAACGCGTCGAGCAGGACGGCGCGGTACAGCGCCTCTTTGGACGGGAAGTGGTGCAGGAGGCTGGGCCGGCGAATCCCTACCTCGTGGGCGATCTCGTTCAGGCTCGTGCCGTTGTAGCCGTGCTCGGCGAAACGACGGACGGCGGCGCCGAGGATGAGGGTCTTCGTGTCGTGGGCGGGTGTCGCCGTCGTTGCTGCCATCGTGGGGCCTCCCGGCGAACTCGTCGCGAATTGCCCGCGAACTCGCACAATACGCCCGATTTCTTCTACCTACCGGTAGGTAGAGTACCGTCGGCAGGGACGGAAGGTCCGCCGTCCGAACGAGGAGACCCGCTCGTGAACGTACCGCTCGCGCTGCTGGCCGGGATCGTCGTGACCCAGATCTCGGTGGTCGTGACGACGATCTACCTGCACCGCACCCTCGCTCACCGGGCCTTGACCATGCGCCCGGTGTCGGCGTTCGTGTGCCGGTTCGTCGTGTGGATCACGACCGGCATGCGTCCACGCGAATGGGTCGCGGTTCACCGCCGCCATCACGCCACCTCCGACACGCCCTCGGATCCGCACAGCCCGCGGGTCCTCGGCTTCTGGCGGGTCCAGCTCGCGAACGCGGGGCTGTACCGGCGCGTCGCCCGCGACAAGCTCACGGTGCGCCGGTACGCGCGCGACCTTCCTCCCGACCGCCTCGACCGGTGGTTCTTCGACCACGGCCTGCTCGGCCTGGCGATCGGCATCGGGATCCTGTGCGTCACGTTGGGATGGCAGACCGGGCTGCTGGCGGCGGGCGTGCACGCGGTGAGCTACCTCGCGTTGAGCGGAGCGATCAACGCGGTCGGTCACACTCGAGGGCGTCGTCCGTTCGAGAACCCGGCCGGCAACTCGCAGTGGTTGGCTCTCCTGACAGGCGGCGAGGGCCTGCACAACAACCATCACGCCGCGCCCACGTCGGCGAACTTCGCGCTCGGCCGCGGCGAGGTCGACCCGGGATGGTGGGTGGTGCGCGCCCTCCTGCGGTGTCACCAGGTGACGGTGCGACACGACGAGGTCAGGTTGAAGCAGGTCGCCTGACGGCGACCGCAGCCGGTGCCGGCAATCGCCTACCCGCGGCTCGGGGCCTGCTCCCGCAACGCGCGGCGCGCATCGTCGGGCCCAGCGAGGAAGGCCGGAGCCGGCGTCGTGACTCCGTTGGCGGCGTAACGGTCGAGGTGCTCCCGGATCTCGTCTGGCGTCCCGTGCACGATCAACTGGTCGAGGAGCTCGTCGGGGATGGCGGAGGTCGCCGCCTCCCGATCGCCGGCCTTCCACGCGTCCCACATCGGTTG
Organism: Acidimicrobiia bacterium; assembly: GCA_035316025.1. Lineage (GTDB taxonomy): Bacteria > Actinomycetota > Acidimicrobiia > IMCC26256 > JACDBD01 > JALZAA01. The sequence goes on along the minus strand of DATFXL010000041.1, from coordinate 8,333 downwards.
GAGTGTCTCCCCTCGGCCGAGCCACGCGTGGAAGGCGGCGTAGACGGGCACATTGAGGTACGCGGCGATTGCGCGCTTACCGATGAAGCGGACCGCATCCTCGTTGTCGGTCGGCAGCACGAAGATCCGCGCCACGATCTCCTTGTCCTCACCGACGTGCGGGACGACGGTCTTCACGTCCTCGGCGGAGAGCCAGTTGATGATGGCCCCATCGCCCTCGCGGCCGGCGAGCCGGAGCATCCCCGGACGCAACGCGGCGACGAGGATGGGCGGGATCTCGTCGACGCGGATGCCGAGGCGGAATCCCTTGACCGTGAACGTGTCGTACTCGTGCGAGACCTTCTCACCCGCGAGCGCGGCGCGGAGGAAGCGGATGGTGTCGCGCACGCGCCGGTACGGTTCCTCGAACGAGATGCTGTTCCAGTTTTCGACGATGACATTCGACGACGTACCTATCCCGAGCGCGAAGCGCCCCGGCGCGGCCTGCACCATGCTGGCGACGGTCTCGGCGAGCGTCGCCGCGCCACGCGTGAACGCGGGCACGATGGCGGTGCCCAATCGCAGCGACGGTGTCCATGCCGCCGCCAGCGTCAGCGGGGTAAAGGCATCCGCTCCGCCCGACTCGGCCGACCACAGGTCGGTGTAGCCGAGCGCGGCGATCTCCTCGAACCACTCGCGGTGCGCGTGCAAGGGGATACCGTCGAAGGGGACGGTGATGCCGTGGCGCTGCGGAACGGTCATGGGTCGTCTCCTTCTTGTGCCGGAGCCGGGTTCGAGTCGCCGGCCGTCTCCGCCGTGCGGTCATCCTCGTCCCAGTCCCGGTGCTTGCGCACGATGGCCGACTGGCTGGCCGTGCCGAGGAGCGTGCCGTCCTCGGCCCACAGGTGCACGAGACCGTGGCCGAAGCCGTGCTGCACGGCGTGAATCCGCACATCGGCGAGGATCCATTCCGTCGGATGACGGGTCACGACCCGCAAGGTGTTGTCGAGGCTGTTGCCGCCGGCGCGCTCTCCGAGCGCCTGCCCGACGCCGAAGGGTACGAAGTCCCCGACGATCGCGAGCGCCGCCGCCGACATGTCGAGGCCCGGGAGGTGCACCCACAACGCGGCGCGGCCGTCGCCGGGGGGGCCGGGCAGGTCCTGGAAGTTGCGGCCGGCAGCGAGGCGCGCCTCCAGGCGGTCCATGATCGTTCCCTCGTGCCGCGGCAGCGTTTCGCGCGCCGGGCTCGACCGCGGCGAGGGGACGTCGGGGTGGATCGCCCACGAGCCCGACAACGGGAAGTCGCGTGCACCGAGGGCGGCGGTGACCGTGAAGATCTCCTCGCCGTCGACGCGCGCGACCGCACGCGCTTGCGACGAGCGGTGGCCGCGCACGATCTCCGTGATGGCGATGTCGACAACAGACGGCGGCCGCGCGTACGAGAGGTACTGCGCCGTGGCCCACACCAGTGGCCGGCGGGTCGTGCGTTCGAGCGCCTCGATGGCGGCGCCGAGGCCGCAGCCGCCGAAGAGCGTCCCGCGTCCCGAGCACAGCGCGGGCACGACCGGCAGGTGCCAGAGGTCGGGGTCGTCCTCGGCGCGCGCGAGCCCGAAGAACCGGAGTGCGTCCACGCCGCCAATCTAGGGTTGGGCGCGTCAGGGCACGTCGACGGCGGCGACGGCCCACGCCCGAGCGGAGGCCGGCTGCTCGATCGCGAGGTGGAGCTGCCACCCAGAGGCGGTGCCGCCGCTGTCCCAGGCGTACCACCGCAGCGCGGTCATCCCGTCGCCGAGGACCTCGGCGTCGACCGGCCACTGGTCGACGAGGCCGGTCAGCGCCGCCGCCGCCCACCAGGCGGCGAACCGGCCCGGCGCCGCGCCGGGCCGGCGGGCATGCGCCCCGCCGCTCGCGCCCGCCCACGCCAGGGTGCGGATTGCATCGGCCGAGGTGAGCGGGGCGATCCGGACGCGGCCGCGCCCGAGGGCCCCGATGGCGTCGAGAGCGTCGCCTCGCACGGTGACGGACTCGGCCCGCCCTTCGGAGCTTTCGGTCCAGGCCCGAACCGCGTCCAGGAGCGCATTCGTCGCCGGGTCCTGTTCTCGGCGTGACGCCCCCGCCGGCGTGTCCACGGGTTCGAGCGGCGGCGACGTCGGGCCCGGCAGGTCCACGCCGTCGGATCGGTAGTGAGCCAAGAGGTAGTCGGGCTCCCATGCGGCGAGGCGGAGAGGGAGGTCGAGGACGGGCGGCCCGGGGAGCTGCGCGCCGGTCAGGTCTTCGCCGCGCACCACACGTTCGTGCGCGGTCAGCACTGCCGGCGGCCCGTACGGCGCGTGCGGCGCGAGGTCGCGCCATTCGTGGGTCGAAGCCGCGACCTCGGGAAGCGGGCCCGGCGCGAACCGTCCTGCCCCTTCCACGAGCACCCTCGCGGCCCACGGTCCCGGCGATTCGAGCGCGAGCCGGTACTCGGCGTGGGCGGCGACCGGCCACAGCTGCCGCCCTCGCGCGACCGCCTGCTCGCAGCGGTCGCGAAGCTCAACAAGACGATCCCACTCCCGCGATGCAGAGAGCGCGTCCACTAGCCGGGTGAGCGCATCGACGTCCCCGCGCTCGACCGCGGTCGACAGGGATTCAGCCATGGAGCACTAGTACAGCAAGGTCGGACGCGCACCGTCCGCGGAACTCTGGGCGATGCGCGTCGCGTGGCAGACTCACGGGGCACATCCGATGAAGGCAGGGAGAATCGCGTGCGCAGAAGGCTCCTGACGTTGTTCGCCGTCGCGGCGATGACGGTCGCGACCACGTCGGTCGGTGTCGGCCTCGCGGGCGCGAGCCGGCCCACGGCACAGCCCTACGACCGCATCCTCAAGGCGTCGATCCAGGACATCCAGGACTTCTGGTCCGAGCAAATGCCCGCGGTCTACGGCATCCCATATGACGAGCTGCCGCCGAGCCACATCCACCCGTACACGGCGAAGACCGACATGTCGTCGATCACCGAATGCGCGCGTGGCGGCGCGACGTACAAGGACTTCAAGCACAACGCGTTCCACTGCCCGCTCGACATGACCATCAACTACGACAACCAGGACTTGTTCCCGGCTCTGTACAAGAAGTTCGGGGCGTTCACGCTCGCACAGGTGCTGTCCCACGAGTGGGGCCACGTGATCCAGACGGAGACGGGAACGGCGTTCCCGGCGACGATCCTCGCCGAGCAGCAGGCCGACTGCTTCGCCGGCGCCTGGGCCGCGCACGTGGACAAGGGCGACAGCCAGCTGCTCAGGCTCGACCCGGGCGACCTCGACAAAGGGCTGGCCGGCATGCTCGAGTTCCGCGATCCGATCGGGGGCGACCCCACGAATGAGGGCTCGCACGGATCGGGATTCGACCGTGTGAGCGCGTATCAGCAGGGTTACGAGAGCGGCGTGCAGCGCTGCGCGCAATACACGACGAACCCGCCGTTCATCCAGGAGCTGCCCTTCACGAACGCGCTGGACGTCGCGCAGGGCGGGAACCTCCCGTTCAAGGACGTGCTGCCCACGACGAAGCGGGACCTCGACCTCTACTGGGGCCAGTTCACGTTCGACGGCCAGCCCTACAAGGCGCCAAGCGACGTGGTCTCCTACAACCCGAGGGACAAGGGCTCGTTGCCCAAGTGCTCTGGGTTCAAGGCGAGTGACTTCAAGGACTCGATCTTCTATTGCCGAGGCGGGGATTACGTCGGCTACGACCGCAACCTCATCCGCAACGTCTATGGAGAGTTCGGCGACTTCGCGGTCGCGACACTCGTCGGGAACGCTTGGGCCTCGGCCATGCAGTCGCGCCTCGACATCACCGGCGACGCCAAGACGATCGGGTTGCAGGCCGACTGTCTGACCGGCGCGTGGGTCGGGAGCGTTCCCGTCGACCAGGAGGGCACCGAGTCCGCACGCGGCGGGCCGGAGACGCGTCAGTCGGCGTTCTCGCTCTCGCCCGGTGATCTCGACGAGGTCGTGCAGTCTTTCATCGTCTTCGGCGATCCTGCCGAGGCCAAGCAGGCGGTGCGGGGGACGGCGTTCGAGCGGATGGAGGCGTTCCGGCTCGGGTTCGTCCAGGACCAGCAGTCGTGTGTGTCGCTCACCGGGAGCTGATCCGCGGTCTCAGGCGCCGAGGCGATCGAGGCGGCGGAGGAAGCTGCCCGCCCCCTCGGTCGTCGCGCCGAGCGCGATGACCCGTGCGGCGAGCTCTCGGTCCGAGGTCACCACCCGCAGGCCGGTTGGATCCGCGTCGGCCGCGACGATCTCGACGATCCGGTCGTCGGCCGCGTCGCGACCAGCGCGGCGGGCGTACTGGACATCGACGCCGCAGTGGTCGCCTTCGGCGAGGTCGGCCGGGGGCCGGCCGTCCAGCACGAGCGTGAGCGCGTCCTCCGTGCGCGACACGGCGTGTTGCAGCTGCCGGAGGAGGCGGCGGGCGGCGCCGTCGCGATCGCGCCACCAGCCGTCGGCTCTTGCGCCGATGACGTTCATGCCGTCGACGACGGTGCGCGTCATCAGTTCCGCGACGGGTGCGGGGGAGCGGAGGCGAACATGGCCAGGCGACCGCCCTGCCGGCGGAGAACCGACGTCCAGAGTCGATCGGGCCGGGCCGTGAACACGTCGTCGGGGGCCGCATCGACGACGAACCAGCCACCGGCGTCGAGCTCCCCGTCGAGCTGACCCTCGGACCAGCCGGAGTACCCGGCGAAGACGCGCAGGTTCAGGACGTCGACGGGCAGCTTCACCGGGTCGCGTCCGAGGTCGACCGTGCCGAGGTGCCCGAACAGCGGCGCCCAACCGTCCGCCTGCGCCGGCGTTCCGACCCGGGCCACGCCGATGGCGGCCTCGGGAGACACGGGGCCGCCCACGAACACCACTCCCGGCTCCGACGCCACGCGGGTCCAGTCGGGGAGCGGCTCGCCCAGCGCGGTCTCGCTCGGGCGGTTGAGGACCACACCGAGGGCGCCGTCCTCACCGTGCTCGAGCACGAGCACGACCGAGCGGAAGAAGTTCGGGTCGTAGAGGGTGGGCGTGGCGACGAGGAGCCGCCCCCGGACCGATTCGCTCACGCCCCCGATCATGCCCGCCGCCCCGGGCGGGGTTGACCCGGAGATAGTTAACGTGCTAGTAAATAGTTACGGACGCACTGAAGGGGTGCTGAGAGAGTGGCGCAGATGAGGAACACGCAGGAGACGGCGCGAGGGACGGATTCGTTCGACCTCACGACGACGTACGTGCAGCTCGAGGACGGCCCCGAGGCGCTGGCCATCGAAGTCGACGACGAGTTCTGGGACACGATCGACCGCCGCCCCGAGCTCCACGGCGGTCGCTTGGTAGGCACGTTCCACAACGCCCAGGACTGGGACATCTGGGAGATGCATCCGGCCGGGGACGAGATCGTCTGCCTCTTGTCGGGCGCGATCGACGTGGTGCTCGAGGAGGACCAGGGCGAGCGGCTCGTCGTCCTCGAGGCAGGACAGACGTGCATCGTGCCGAGGGGTGTGTGGCACCGCGCCGTCGTGCACGAGCCCGGCGACACCTTGCACATCACGCGCGGCGCGGGCACGCAGCATCGACCACGTTGACGATGCGAGCATTGAGACGATCATGAGCGATCTCGGCGTCACGTTTTCGGCGCTGTCTGATCCGACCCGCCGACAAGTGGTCGACCTGTTGCGCACGGGACCGCGCCGGGCCGGTGACCTTGCGGCCTCGGCGGAGATGAGCGCGCCGGCGATGAGCCGGCACCTGCGCGTGCTGCGCGCCGGCGGGCTCGTCGAAGCGACCGGCGCCGATGACGACGCGCGCTTGCGCGTCTACCGGCTGCGGCGCGAGCCGTTCGCCGCCCTGCAGGCGTGGTTGGACCAGGTCGAGGCGTTCTGGAGCGAGCAGCTCGGCGCGTTCAAGGAACACGCCGAGCGCCGCAGTGAACGCAAGGGTCGGGCGCGGTGAGCACGACCGACTCCGTCACCACGACCGTCGACGTCGGCGTCGACCCCGTCACCGCCTTCGAGGTCTTCACGGCGGAGATCGACGCCTGGTACCAGCGCGGTCCGCACAGCTGGAAGCACCCCGAGCGTGCCGTCGGGATCCGCTTCGAGCCCGGCGTCGGTGGCCGATGGATCGAGGTGTGGGACCGGGAGACCGGCGAGGGCTTCGACTTCGGGCGCATCACGGCGTGGGAGCCGGGGGAGCGGCTGGTCTTCGACTACCTCCTGCACGGCGGCGGCCATGTGACCGAGGTCGAGATCCGTTTCGAGGCGATCGACGGCGGCACCCGCGTCCTGCTCGAGCATCGCGGGTGGGACGCGCTGCCGGCCGCGGTGGCGGCGGAGGGCGTCGCGAACGTCCAGAAGGGCGAGCCGGTGCTGCTGGAGTGGTTCGCCGAGTACCTGGGGAAGGAGCAGCGATGAGCGCGGTGAAGTTCCAGGGCATCACGCCGTACCTCCACTACGAGGACGCCGCCGCGAGCCTCGACTGGCTGGCGCGCGTGTTCGGTTTCGACGAGATCTCGCGGTACGTCGACGACGGCGGCCGGGTGCGCGAAGCCGAGATGCGCGTCGGTGACCAGCAGATCTGGCTCTCGGGGCGTGATCCCGGCTACTGGGACGAGAAGGGCCGGGGTCCCGAGCAGCTCCTCCTGATCTGGGTCGACGATGTCGACGCCCAGTACGAGCAGGTGAAGGCAGCCGGCGTGGACGCCAAGGAACCCGAGGACAAGCCCTACGGCGTGCGGATGTTCGACGCGAGCGATCCCGACGGGTACGAGTGGGGCTTCATGCAACCGACGGGCAAGGCCTACGACCAGAGCGAGGGCGGTCTCACCGAGGTGCGGTCCTAAGGGCGGAAGTCGCGGTCGAGTGCTCTTCAAGCGGCACGTCCTCGACGGGCTGGCCCGGGGCACGATCGACCTCGCCTTTCGGCGCTGGGCTCGCCCGCGTGTCCGCGCCGGCAGCCGCCTCCGCACCGGCGTGGGCGTGATCGGCGTCGACCGCGTCGAGGCGGTCGCCGTATCCCGGATCTCGGATGGTGACGCGCGCCGTGCCGGGTTCGCGTCGCGTTCGGACCTCCTCGACGATCTGTCGAAGCAGCGCGAGGGCCGCGTGTACCGCATCGCCCTGCGCGTCGAGGGGCCCGACCCACGCGTCGCGCTGCGGGAGCGCGGCGGCATCACCGACGACGAGCTGGCGGACATCGAGCGGCGACTGGAGCGTTTGGACATCGCCAGCCGGCACGGCGCCTGGACGATGAGGGTCCTGCGGTTGATCCGAGACCGCCCGGCCGTGCGCGCAGGGAACCTCGCGCCGATCCTCGGTCAGGAGACGCAGCCGTTCAAACGCGACGTCCGGAAGCTGAAGGAGCTCGGGCTGACCGAGAGCCTGGAGGTCGGATACCGCCTTTCGGCCCGCGGCCATGCCTTCCTCGATCGCGTCGGGAAGCGGACGCCGCGCGATCGCTAGATTCGCCGGTTATGGCGTTCCGAGGCTGGCCGGCGGAGGCGATCGAGTTCTTCGAGGGTCTCGAAGCCGACAACTCCCGGACGTATTGGCAGGCGAACAAGCCCGTGTACGAGGAGGTCGTGCGGGGGCCAATGGACGAGCTGCTCGTCGAGCTCGCGCCCGAGTACGGAGAAGGCCGCATCTTCCGCCCGTACCGCGACGTGCGCTTCAGCCAGGACAAGTCGCCGTACAAGACGTCGATCGCGGCCACGCTGGCACGCGGCGGGTACATCAGCCTCTCGACCGAGGGTCTGAGCGCCGGCCAGGGGCTGTACATGCCGGCGTCCGATCAGCTCGAGCGGTACCGGCGAGCGGTGGCCGACAACCGCAGCGGCCGGCAGCTCGTCGACATCGTCGCCAAGCTCCGAAAGGGCGGCATCACCGTCGACGCTCACGACGTCCTGAAGACGGCGCCCAAGGGCTATCCCAAGGACCACCCGCGCATCGAGCTCCTCCGGTACAAGGGACTCATCAGCTGGAAACAGTGGTCGGTCGGCGCCTGGCTGGGCACGCGCAAGTCGAAAGACCGACTGGTCGCCTTCCTCCGTGCCTCGAGGCCGCTGCACGACTGGCTCGAAAAGCGCGTCGGTCCATCGCAGCTCGCCGACGAGGGATAGCGCCGTGCTCTAGGGACCCCGGCGATTCGTCTCGGCCAGGCGGCGTTCGAGATAACGCCGCTGGGCGTCGCTCGTCGTGAGCCCGAGCGCCTCCCGGTACGCGGTGGCCGCCTCGGCGCGTCGGTCGAGGCGACGCAGCAGGTCGGCGCGCGTGGCCGGGAGGAGGTGGTAGCCGCGCAGGGCCCCCGACGCGTCGAGCGCGTCGACCAGCTCGAGGCCCGCCG
>DATFXL010000040.1:0-24381 GCA_035316025.1 Acidimicrobiia bacterium | reverse complement strand
AGCAGGAGCAAGCCCAGCGCGTCGGTCACGAAGCCCGGAATCACCATGAGCACGCCCGCCACGAGGATGAGCCCGCCGTCGAACACCTCGGCGGCCGGGAGCCGCCCCGCCGCCCGTTCCTCGCGGATGCGTCTCATCACGCCGAGCCCCTGCCGCTTGACGAGCCACGCTCCGATCAGCGAGACGAGGATCAGGAGCCCGATCGTGTTGACGACCCCGATCATCTGCCCGACCTGGATCATCACCGTGATTTCGATGACGCCGACGACGATGGCGAGAGCGACGAGGAACGCGACCACAGACCGATGGTACCGCTGGGTCTCTTCGCGCTAGGCCTCGAGCGCGAGCGTCCCCCGCTCGTCGTCGTCGATGGCGGCGAGCCCCGGTTGCTGGCGGAGCGCCTCGACCTTGTCGAGCTGACGTTCGAGCTGACGCTTCCGCGTGTCCTGCAACGCACCGAAAGCGTCGTTGGCCGTCTTCATGCTCTTGCCGACCTTGTCCATCTGGTCGATGAACATCCTCCACTGCTTCCCGAACCCGTGCAGGACCTCGAGGATCTCCTTCGAGGTTTGCTCGAGGCGGAAGTTGTCGACGGCCTGACGGATCACGGCGAGCACCGCATACAGGGTGAGGGGCGAGCAGAACACGACCTTGTCGCGGAGCGCGTCGTCGAGGATCGTACGGTCCTGCTCCTGGATGAAGCCGTAGACCTGCTCGTTCGGGATGAACAGCAGCACGCAGTCCACCGTCCCGGCGGCGGTGTCGACGTACCCGCGAGTCGTGATCTCCTTCAAGCGTCCCCGCACATCGCGGAGGAAGTCCTTGCGGGCGCGCTCGCGTTCCATGTCGGACCCGCTCTCCTGGTAGCGCAGGTAGTTGTTCAGCGGGAACTTGACGTCCATGTGCAGGCACAGACCCTGCGGGAGGAGGAACGTGTAGTCGGGAACGCGGCGGCTGGCGTCGAGGGCGCGCCGCTTCCGGTAGTTCACGTCCTCGACGAGGCCGGCGAGGCGGAGCACGTCCTCGGCCATCCGCTCTCCCCATTGGCCGCGCGCGGTCGTGCTCGACAGAGCCTCCCGGAGGGAGTGCGTCGTCGCCGCGAGCACCTGGGTCTGCCGGCCCGCCTCCTGGAGTTGCCCCGCCAGCTGGCCGAGCTGCCGCGAGCGATCCCGCTCGAGCCCCTGTACCAACTCGGTCACGTCACGCAGCTCGTCGGTCATCGCGGCGAGCTGCTGGTCGATCAGCGACTTCGTGCCGGCGATCTCGGCGTTCCCGCGGTCGCGCTCGGCGGCGAGCAAGGCCTGGTTGGTGCTGACGACGGCCCGCTGCCAGCGAGCCAGGGCGAGAAGGAGGACGGCGAAGCCCGCGACGACGAGGATCGCAATGAGGATGCTCATGCGCCCATTCTGCGAAAGGGGTGTGACAGCTACGGGGATGCACCCTGACCTGCGGCAACCGGGGAGCCAGGAGCCTTGTGAGTTACAGGGTTCCGCGGAGGTGCGCGAGGAGGAGGGCGTTCAGCGTCTCGGCCGCGTGCTCGGGGATCCAGTGGCTGACCCCCTCCAGCACCTCGAACCGGTAGGGGCCGGCGACGTGGTCGGCGGTCGCCTCGGCCGCGTCGGGACCCAGCGCCGGGTCGGAGGTGCTCCACACGTACATCGTCGGGGTCGTGATCGGGCCGAGGCCCTCGACGAGCCCGAGGTCCGCAGCTCGGTACCAGTTGAGGGCGCCCGTCATCGCACCGGGCTGGGTCAGGACGCGCACGTACTCCTCGACGGCCTCCTCGGGCATCGAGCTGGCGGTGTACAGAGCGCGCAGCCCGGTGGCGTCGTCGTCGAGGAAGAACGGCTCCGCCTCGGGGGTGCGGAAGAACTGGATGTAGCCGGAGCGGTCGCGCTGGTCGCCGTCCCGGATGGCGTGACGGAACGCGGCCGGGTGCGGAGTCGAGACCGAGGTGACGGTGTCGAGCCGGTCCGGGTGGCGCCCCGCCACCTGCCACGCCACCGCGCCGCCCCAGTCGTGGCCGACGAGGTGGAACCGCTCCACTCCGAGCGCGTCGGCGAAGCCGAGGACGTCGCTCGTGAGCCGGTCGAAGCGGTACTCCCCCACGTCGGTGGGCCGGGCGCGGGGCGAGTAGCCCCGTTGGTCGGGCGCCACCGCGCGATAGCCCGCGGCCGCGAGCGCCGGCAGCTGGTGACGCCACGACAGGGACGTCTCGGGGAAGCCGTGGAGGAGGACGACGAGCGCGCCGTCGTCCGGCCCGTCGGCCCGTGCCTCGAAGACGAGGTCGCCGACCGCGAGCTCCAGGCTGCCCACGACGCGCACGCTACCGAGGATCGCTTGCACAGCGCGTGAAAGAACGCCCGGGCCGAGCGTAGGGTGACCCTCGTCACGCCAGAAGGGGGCCGGATGGGCGACGACGTGGACGACGACGCGGACCGCGAGCTGCCCATCAAGCTCGGCCCGTGCTCGAACGGTGAATACGTCCCGCCGCCGATGACGCCGGTCGAGGCGGAGACGATTCGGCGTACGCACGAGGCGGCGGACACGCAGGCCCCGCGGCTGGGCATGAGCCGACGCCGGTTCCTGCGATCGGTGTCCGGTGCTGCGCTGATGCTCCTCACCTTGGACGCGACGGCGCGAGCAGCTCGCGCAGGCGCCACGGGCGGCCGCTACATGCTGCACCCGGAGTCGATCGGCGATCTGGACGCTGCCCGCGCCACGATCGCCGGCAACGAGCTGATCTTCGACGTCCAGGTCCACTACCTGAACTACGACCTCGCTCAGCCCGGCGGCCTCGGGCTCGGCGCGCTGTTCCCCCAACAGCGATGCGGCGAATCGGACCCGCGCGCGTGCTATTCGGTCGATCACGTCATCGAAGAGATGTTCCTGAAGAGCGACACCTCGAAGGTCGTCATGTCGGCGATCCCGATCCCCGGGCCTGGGAACCCCCTGTCGATCGACGACATGGAGCTCGTCAAGCGGATCATGAACGAGTTGTGCGGCAGCGGGCGTGTGCTCGTGCAGGGGCAGACGTTCCCGAGCATCGGAGACGCCGGCGCGCAGCGAGACGAGATGGCCAAGCTCCGCAGCGAGCACAAGATTGGGGCGTGGAAGGTCTACACGCACGCCGGCGGGCCGCCGTGGTGGCTCGACGATCATGAGGCCGACGCCGCCCCGGGTGGGAAGGCGTTCATCGAGAACGTGCGCGCCGTAGGACCGAAGGTCATCGCAGTGCACAAGGGCTTCGGTCTCGTCGGCGGCAACAACCGCGAGTACGCGTCGCCCGTCGACGTCGGACCGGCGGCCAAGGCCAATCCGGACGTCAAGTTCGTGATCTACCACTCGGGATACGAGCCCGAGGGCCGGGAAGGGCCGTACACCGACGCCACGGCCGACGTCGGCGTCAACCGGCTGATCAAGACGGCGATGGAGAACGGCATCGGCAAGGGCGGCAACGTCTACGCCGAGCTCGGCTCGACTTGGCACTCGGTGATGAGCGACCCGACGCAGGCCGCCCACGTCATCGGGAAGCTCATGAAGCAGTTCGGTCCCGACAACGTCGTGTGGGGCACGGACTCGATCTGGTACGGGTCGCCTCAGGACCAGATCCAGGCGTTCCGCGCCTTCGAGATCACACACGAGTTCCAGGCGCGGTTCGGGTACCCGGCGCTGACCCCCGCCGTGAAGGAGAAGATCCTCGGAAAGACCTCAGCGAAGATCTACAAGATCAAGTCGACGGCGCCGAAGAAGTGCGACTTCACCCGCCAGGAGCTCGAGGACGTCCGACAGCAGCTGCCCACGGGTGCGCGCGCCTACGGCCCGAAGACAGCTCGAGAGGTCGCGGCGCTGATCCGCGCCCACGGCTGGGCGTGACCGAGCCGCCTACTCGCCGGCGGCGGCCTCGTTCAGAGGAACGAGATAGCAGTCGACCCGGCGGATGTGGTCGCCCGCGAACGTGAACACGTCGCAGAACGCGAAGCGATGGAGCTCACCGCCCTTGCGCAGGACTTCGCCGTCTCCGATCGCGATCACGATGTCCTGGTCCTGGACGATGCGATCGACGGTCAGGGTCGGGCTGCCGACGAACTCGTCGTTCTCGATTTCTTGATCGAAGGCGGCCTTGCCGGCGAGATGCGCGTATCCCGGGAGATCCCACGCGACGTCGTCGGTCAGGCAGGCCAGGATCCGGGTGTGATCGCTGCGCCGGAACCCCTCGAAGTACTCCTCGACAACTGCCGTGCGTCGTACCACGGTTTGCGTCACGGCTCCTCCTTTGCCGCTCACGATTCCTCACACGTGACGTCGGAGGCGGCGGCGCGCTCTCGACAGGCGGGGATGACTTTCCGGACCCCGATCCGTCTGATCTCGTATCGGTCCTGGCAGCGAGAGGAGGCCACGATGGCCACCGCAGATCCCGTGACCGAGCTCGATGCCCGGTACAGCGACGACGGTGTCACGGCCCCGGAGTGGAACGAGGCACGCGCCCGCCTGACGGATGCCGAGCTGTTCTGGCTCTTGACGGTGCGCGCCGACGGCCGCCCGCACACGACGCCACTCCTGGCGGTATGGCTGGACGACGCGCTGTACTTCTGCACGGGCCCGTACGAGCAGAAGGCCAGGAACATCGCAGGGAACCCGCACTGCATCCTCATGACCGGGTGCAACGCCCTGCGCGAGGGCACCGACCTCGTCGTCGAGGGCGACGCTACAAGGGTGCGGGACGACGCCACGCTCGGGCGCATCGCCGACGAGTACGTCTCGAAGTACGGCGACGAATGGCGCTTCGAGGTTCACGATGGCGCGTTCCACCACGGGCCGGGGGAAGCCTGGGTGTTCGCGGTCGCTCCGGTCACCGCGTACGCGTTCACCAAGGGCGAGTACAGCCACACCCGCTGGCGATTCGGAACCGCCTGACCAGCATCACCCCGGAACGAAGCCGTGCGATCCGACGACCGCCGCTCCAGCGCGATCTCATCGGACCTCGCCGGCACCGCAAGTGGCGCGCCGGACGCGGAGTTACCCCACCGGCCGGTAAACGAGAAGGACGTTGCCGGAATGGAAGATGGTCGTCCGCTGCAGCTCGACCGGCACCCGCCGGGACAAGGCGGCGAACAGCGACTTGCCCGCGCCGAGCAGGATCGGTTGCACCATCACCCGGAGCTCGTCGACCAGGCCCTCCTCGATGAGGCTCGCGGTCAGCGTGGGGCTCCCGAAGAGCGCCAGATCCCGCCCCGGCTGCTGCTTGAGCGCGGCGATCGTCTCGGCGACATCGCCTGTGACGAGCTCCGTGTTCTGCCACTCAGCGCGGTCGAGCGTGGAGGAGAACACCACCTTGGGGATGGTGTTCATCCGGTCGGTGATGGCGGGGTCGTCTTCTTTCGCCTCCGGGGTGGGCCAGTAGCTCGCCATGCCCTCGTACGTGTTCCGGCCGAAGAGCAGCGTGTCGATGTCGTTCATCTGGCTGATCGCGAACTCGTTGAACTCGTCGTCGACGTTGGGCCAGTCGAACTCGCCGTCCGGCCCCTCGTAGTAGCCGTCGAGGGTCACGACCATGAACGAGAGAAGCTTCCTCATCTGACGTCCTCCTGGTGAGGGGATTCTTGCGTGCACGGAAACGTCGGAGCCGGCGTGCCGTTCTCGACATCGGCCACGTCATGCCGCCATCCTTCGGAACAGCGCCTCAGAAGCTGCCGCCGTCGACGGTGAGCTTCTGGTCGGTGAGGTATCCGGCGGCGTCGGAGACGAGGAAGCGCACCACGTCGGCCACCTCCTCGGGTGAGCAGACGTGACCGAAGGGCGCGCCGGCGTGCAGGGTGCTGATGTCGTCGACGCCCATCGCGCCTTTCACGAGACGGCGGCCCATCTCGGTCTCCACGAGCCCGGGTGCGACGACGTTCACGTGGATGCCGTGACGGCGCTCCTCCTTCGCCAGCGTGCGGGCGAGGGCCTCGAGCCCCGCCTTGGCCACGTTGTACGGCGAGGACCAGCCGGCGAGGTTGACGGTCGCCACGCTCGACATCATGACGATGTCGCCGCGGTCCCGTTCCCGCATGCTCGGGATCACGAGCTTGGAAAGTGCAAAGGCACCAAACGTGTGAATCCGCCACACCCGCTCGAACTCGGCCGGGTCGGTGTTGACCACGGAGTTTCCACGGCTGGCGATGCCGGCGTTGTTGACGAGGATGTCGACGCCGCCGAAGTCGGCGAGGATGGCCGCGACCATGGCTTCGTCCTCCGCCCACGAGTCGACCGAGGCGTGGTACTTCTCGGCCCGGCGGCCGAGCTTCTCGATCTCGGCGACGGTGTCGGTGGCGGCCTCCTCGTCGCGGCGGTAGTTGATCGCGACGTCGGCGCCGTCCTCGGCCAGGGCGAGCGCGACCGCCCGGCCGATGCCGCGGCCTCCCCCGGTGACGACCGCCACCCTTCCGTCGAGTGCCATACGCCCTCCTCGGTGGATCGGCCGCTAGCGGCCCGAGAACTTCGGCGGCCGCTTCTCGATGAACGCGGTCAGCGCCTCGCGCATGTCGCCGGTGTGGCTCGAGAGCAGTTGCGTGCGGTTCTCGAGGTCGATGGCAGCCTGGAGACTGCTCGCCTCCAGATTGCTCCACATGACCTCCTTCGTCATCCAAACGCCGAACGGGCTGTTGGCGCGGATGAGTAGGGCCGTCTCGAGCGCGGCATCGACGACCTCCCCGTCGGGCACGACGCGCGAGACAAGCCCGATGCGGTCGGCCTCGGCTGACTCGACCATGCGGCCGGTGAGCATCAGCTCGAACGCGCGTGACGCGCCCACGAGCCGTGGCAGCAGGTAGCTGACGCCGATGTCGCAGCCCGACAAGCCCACACGAATGAAGGCGACGTTGAAGCGCGCGCTCGCGGCAGCCACCCGCACGTCACAGGCGAGCGCGAGCGCGAGCCCGCCGCCCGTCGCCGGTCCGTTCACCGCCGCGATCACGGGCTTCGGCAGCCCGCGCAATTGCGTGACGAGCGATGCGATGTGTTGCTGTGCGCGCATGGCGGCGGGCGGGCCGCCACCCGCCTCGGCGAGGTCGCCGGTCTCCTTGAGGTCGAGCCCGGAGCAGAAGCCGCGGCCGGCGCCGGTGAGGATCACGACCCTGCACGTCCGGTCGTCACCAGCAGCGGCGAGAGCGTCGTGCAGATCGGCGACGAGTTCGCGGCTCATGGCGTTCAGACGCTCGGGCCGGTCGAGGGTCAGGACGGTGATGCCCTCCCGAACGCTCGCGTGGCCGACGGTGCTCACGGCTCTCTCCCCTCGGCCGCCGTGCGCGCCCGTGCGAGGAGCTCGGGGGCGTCGAGACGGTCGGTCCACCGCTCGAGCTCGGGCGCGGGCCCGCGCCAGCGCCAGTCGTCGACCCTCCCGACCGGCGCGTCGACGCGCAGGGTGGCGAGGTCTCGGAACAACATCGCGTCCTTGTGGGCCTCGGCGAGGGTGGCGGCGAGCTTCGGCGCGCCGCGGACGGTGATGTTCCACGTACCGCCGTCGGCGGGGATCTCTTCCAGGTGCCCGTAGCGCGCCAGGACCGACGCCGCCGATTTGGCGCCCCAGCCCGGCAGTCCCGGGAACCCGTCCGCGTTGTCGCCGACGAGGGCGAGCCAGTCCGGGATCGACGCCGGCGACACACCGAACTTCTCGCGCACGGCCGCTTCGTCGAACCGCTTTCGCTGGCGGCGGTCGAGCTGCACCACCCGGGGGTCGACCACGCACTGTGCGAGGTCCTTGTCGGGCGTGCAGATCACGACCTGCTCCACCCTCGGGTCGTCGACGCCGACCCGGGCCGCGGCGGCCAGGGCGTCGTCGGCTTCGAGGTCGACCATCGCCCAGACGGTGACGCCCAGGGCGAGGAGGGCGTCCTCGAGCAGCGGGAACTGGGCGAGTAGTAACGGGTCGATCCCGGCGCTCGTCTTGTAGCCGGGCCAGAGGTCGTTGCGGAACGACTCGATGACGTGGTCGGTGGCGACGCCGACGTGCGTCGCACCCTCTTCGAGTAGCCCGAGCGTCGATCCCAGCACGCCGCGGACGGCGTCGACCTCGATGCCCGCGTCGTCGAGATGACCGGGCAGCGCAAAGTAGTACCGGAACAGCTCGTAGGTGCCGTCGACGAGATGGACCCGCACGCGTTGGACGCTAGTGCGTTGCTAGGGTCACTCCGATGGGCAGTCAGGGCGAGAAGCGCACCCGGAAGGGCAAGAAGCGGACGCGCCTCGCAAAGGTCGGGAGCCGCAACGCTGCCCGTGCCGAGCAGCACCGGGAGCGCGAGGCGATCGCCGACACCATGGGGTTCGGCCGCACGCCGGCATGGGTGCGGTGGACCGCTCTCTTCGTCGGCGCCGTGATCCTCGTCGGTGGTGTCGTGACGCTCGTCGCCCTCGCGTGACCGGGGGCTATTCCTCGGCGTACGTCCAGTCCGGTCGCTTGCGGGCCTGTCGCTCGTCGTAGGTCGCGACCCCGTCACGGATGTCGACGAGCTTCGGCACCAGAACCTCTGGCGCAGGCGGCGCGCCTTCCAGATGGGCGGCGAACTCCTCGGGGAACTCGCGCAGCAGGCTGCCGATCAGCGCCTGTTCCTGGGCGCCGAGGAAACAGCGGTTGGCGTCGGTCACGATGTCGAGGCGGGCGCCGATGACCTCGATGTCGCGGTCGGTTCCTTCGTCGGTCGCGATGCGGTCGAGGTACGCGGTGATCTCGCCCGTCCCGAACTTGCACGCCGGACACTGCCCGCACGACTCGACGTAGAGGAACTTCGACACGGCGTGCGCGACCGCGACCATGTCGGCGGTGTCGTCGTAGACGATGAACCCGAGCGACCCGAGGCCGCTGTCGATCTTCGCGAGTCCCTCGTAGCTCACCGGCACGTCGAGGTTCCGAGCCGTGATCACACCGCTCGCGACCCCCGACAGGACGGCCTTGATCGTCCGCCCGGGCTTTGGGCCGCCGCCGATGCGCTCGATCACCTCGCCGAGCGGCGTGCCCAACTCGACCTCGGCCACACCCGCGTGCTGCACGTCGCCGACCACGGTGGCGATCGCGACGCCCGGCGACTCCGCCGTCCCCATGGTGCGGTGCCAGTCGCTGCCGTGGCCGAGGATCGGCACGACGTTGGCGAGCGACTCCACGTTCTGGACGAGTGTGGGGTTGGAGCTCGGTACCGCCACGCCGTCCGAGGACAGATCGATGCCCGCCGACCAGCCCATCTGCGGCATGGCGGTGAACAGTCCGTAGATATACGGCGGGAAGAGGCGGGGCAGCGGATCCTCCCCTTCGATCACCTCGAGCAGCGCCTTCTCCTCACCGAACAGGTATTCCTCGGGACCGGTGACGAGTGAGATGGGCACGTCGCCCACGAGTCCGGCTGCGCTCATCTCCTGCAACGCACGGGTGAGCGCGGCGATCTCGGGCTCGAACGAAGCCTTCACGGCCAGGTACGCGCTGACGGCGTCGACGGTCGCGGCCGCGATCGCGAGCCCTTCGACGACCTGATACGGGTTGCGACGCATGAGCGTTCGGTCCTTGAACGTGCCCGGCTCGCCCTCGGCGCCGTTCCCGACCGCGTACCGGTCGCCCACTTCCAGGCCGCCGGCGCGGATCGATGCCCACTTGCGACCGGTCGGGAAGCCGGCGCCACCCCGGCCGCGCAGCCCGGCTGCCTCGATCGTCTCGATGATGCCGGGCGGTCCGAGCTCCCGCGCCCGAACGAGGCCCTGGCCGCCCTCGAAGTCGTCGATGTACTCGTCGAGCGAGGTCAGCGTGTGGTCCGGCAGCAGGACGGGCACGGCGACTCCCCCCGGGGCAGGCGGACGATGCGTGCGCAGGGTGTCAACGAGCCACCCGTTGCACGCATCATTGTCGTCCATGGACGCGTCGACCGTTCGAGCCGGGCTGCGCGCCGGCGCCGTCGCCGGCGTGCTGAGCGGCGCTCCGTCGACGGCCCACGCGGTGGCCACGGGCCGATCGCCCTTCGACGCGCTCCGCGCTGCCGGCACGCTGCTCGTGCCCGGCGACCGTCCGCCGGCCGCGCTCTCGGCGGCAGGCGCGCTCGCCCACGGCGCCATCTCGCTCGCCTGGGGTGTCGTGCTGGCCGCCGTGCTTCCCCGCCGGCATTCGGTCGGGTGGGGCGCGCTCGCCGGGCTCGCCATCGCCGGGCTCGACCTCGGTGTGCTCGCCCGTCGCTGGCCCCGCATCCGTGCCCTGCCGACGGCTCCCCAGGTCGCTGATCACCTGGCCTACGGCGCGCTGGTGGGCGCGGTGGTCAGCCGGGCGGGGACGTCTCGGCGAGCGCGACGCGCTCGAACTGACGCACGCCGCTCGTGATCACCCGGTCGTGGGCCCAGGTGAGGACCGGACGCGTGAATCGGGCGAGGCGCGCCAGCCACGGCTCGCACAGCTCGAGCGACCACACCAGGCGGGCCGCGCACCCCGATGGCGTCGGGGAGATCTCGAGTCGCGCCGGCCCGTCGAGATCACCGGAGACGCGGGTCTCCACCCGCTCGGGCGCGACCGCGCGCTCGACGTCGATCGTGATCCGCAACGCGTACGGCAGCGGCGCCCGAATGACGCACTCGGAGTGCGAGCCGGAGTGCAGGCCGTCGCTCTCGAACTCGCGCAGCCACGTCCACCACACGGGGTAGCTCTGGGTTCTCGACACCGTCTGCCAGAACGCCTCGGGTGACACCGCGAACTCGAACCGGCGGTCATAGTCGAACGCGGCGGGCACGGCGCCGGGCGCGAAGCCTCAGCCGCGCTTCACACGGCCCCGCAGGGCGGCGAACGCAAGCGACATGCTCACCGTGCCGACGATCGCGATCGAGAGAAACCCGATGCCGATGTCGTAGGCGTCCCACCCGCCGTACAACAAGGACCGCATCCCGGCGAGGAGGTACGTGACGGGGTTCCACCGCGCGATCGTCTGCAGCCAGCCGCTGAGGAACTCGAGCGGCAGGAACGAGGTCGTCAGGAAGGCGAACGGGAAGAACAGGATGAAGCTCGTGTTCACGGCGGCGGGATTGCCGGTCTTCAGCGCGATGGCGTACGGGAATCCGGTGAAGGCGAGACCCCAGAGGCCGGCCATCATGATGAACAGGAGGACGCCGGGTGCGCCCGTGTCGAACCGGACGCCGACGATGAACCCCATCAGGACGACCGGGATCGACAGGGTCGTGATGAGGAAGAGATCCGCCATCATCAGCCCGAGCAACAACGCCAGCCGACGGATCGGCGTCATGAGCAGACGGTCGAAGTACCCGTTCTGGATGTCGGTGACGAGCGCGCTCGCCCGCGACAGGCCGGTGACGGCGAAGATGATTGCCACCGGCAGCTGGAAGGCCTTGAAGTCGACGCCCGTCCCGGCCTGCGCCAGCGGCTCGAGCGCACCGATGTTGATCGCGTAGAAGAACACGGGGACGACGAGCGCGGGCACCACGAACTCGACCTCGCGGGGTACGGCGCGGATCGACCGGTTCGCGATGCCGACGCAGTCGGCGAGGAAGCCGGCGGGACGAGCCCGGATGGGCGCGTGTTCAATCGTCGCCGTCGCCACCAGTCTCCTCCTGTTCGCCCTGGCCGTTCTCCGACTGGATGTGCCCGCCCGTCAGCTCGAGGAACACGTCGTCGAGCGTCGGCTCTCGCAGGGTGAGGTCGCGCACACGCACACCGCACCCGTCGAGCGCGATCGCCACCGGGCTGAGCACGGCGGAGCCGTCGAGCGCGCGGACCGTGAGCTCGTCGCCGTGGACGTCCACCTGGTCGACGCCCGGTACCTCGCGCACGGCGTTGCACGCCCGCTCCGCGCCGTCGTCGACCCGGGCGATGATCACGTCCGACCCGAGCGAGCGCTTCAGCTCCGCCGGCGTGCCCTCGGTGATCAGGTGGCCCTCATTGATGATGCCGACGCGGTGTGCGAGCTCGTCGGCTTCTTCGAGGTACTGGGTCGTCAGGAAGATGGTGATTCCCTCGGCGTTGAGTCGACGGACCTCGTCCCACACGCGGACGCGGCTCGCCGGGTCGAGGCCGGTCGTCGGCTCGTCGAGGAACACGACCTCCGGGTTGTGCACCAGCGCGACGGCAAGGTCGAGGCGGCGCCGCATCCCACCCGAGTACGTGCCGACACGGCGGCCGAGCGCGGGCCCGATGTCGACCAGCTGGGTGAGCTCGCGTAGCCGCTGCTCCGTCTCGGACTTCGTGAGCCCGTAGAGCCGCCCTTGCAGCCGCAGGAGCTCGTTGCCCGTCTGCGCCGGGTCGAGCGACGCCTCCTGGAGAGCGACGCCGATGCGGAGACGCACCTCCAGCGGTTGGCTGGCGACGTCGAACCCCGCCACTTCAGCGCGCCCGGAAGTCGGCAGCAGCAGCGTGCACAGCACGTGCACCAGGGTGGACTTGCCCGCCCCGTTGGGACCGAGGAACCCGTAGATCTCCCCCGGGTCGACGGCGAGATCGACGCCGTCGACCGCCTTGGTCGTGTCGAAGAACCGCCGGAGACTCTCGGTCCGGACCGCGGCGGTGGTCATGGCGGCCAAACCTACCGACATCGCACTCCTCCGGTCGCGGCCCCGATTGGACGGTCCCGCCACCGCGATCTCATCGTGCGCATCCTGCGGGTGGGACCCGACAGGGTGGTGTCGGGAATTTCGGGGCGCGGTCAGGCCGGGCGAGCGCCCGTACCCGCCAGCGCCGGCTGCGGCGTGACCACGGTCACCGCGTCGTCCGAAACCCGTCGCTCGGTGACACCGAGCGCGAACCAGATCGTGGCCGCCCACAGCGTGGTCGCGCCGGCGACGTGGACGCCGACGAGCAGGGCAGGAATGCCGGTGAAGTACTGCGCGTAGCCCACCCCGGCTTGCGCGACCAGCACGACGAGCACGACCTCGAGTCGGCGCACGACCGCGCCCGGCGCGCGCGTGCGGTGCACGAGCAGCAGGGTCACGAGCACCAGCGCGAGCAACACCATCGCGCTCGTCCCGTGGACCCGGGCGACGGTCGGGATGTACAGGTCGAGACGCGTCGCCCGCTGCGCCGTGCCGGGCACGTCCCCGGAGTGCGGGCCCGATCCGGTGACGACGGTTCCCGTCACCACGACGACCGCGGCCGCGAGGACGAGAACCCGGCTCATCCAGAGCACCGATCGCGCCACGATCGGCACCGGCGGCCGCGCGAAGCCGTTGTCGGGCTGGCCGGCACGCCGGTACAGCACGACCGCGTCCGCGAGCAGCACCATCGACACCAAGAAGTGACTCATGACCCACGGCGGCGACAGCAGCTTCTCGACAACGAGCTTGCCCAACACGATCTGAACGACAACACCGACCACGAGGCCGAGAGACAGCACCAGAAGATCCATCCGTCTCGGGACGCGGACGAGCGACCCGAGCACCGCCACGACGACCGCCAGCGACACGAGGCCGGTCACCGTGCGGTTCACGAACTCCACCATGGCGTGGAAGTCGGTGGCGGCATATGGCGTCAGCCGTCCCGGTTCGCAGTTGGGCCAGTCGGGACAGCCGAGCCCCGAACCCGTGAGGCGCACGGCGCTTCCGGTCACGATGATCGCCGCGAGGAGCACTGCGGCGATCAGAGTGACGCGCCGGTACTGCACCGGGGTGAGACGGAGCATCCGCATTCGTCGCGCATCGTAGGCGTGCGATCGCACCACCAACCGATCGGACTTGTCGGAGCGGTAGCCTCTGTCTCTCCATGGG
Source organism: Acidimicrobiia bacterium (assembly GCA_035316025.1). GTDB lineage: Bacteria > Actinomycetota > Acidimicrobiia > IMCC26256 > JACDBD01 > JALZAA01. The sequence goes on along the minus strand of DATFXL010000040.1, from coordinate 10,668 downwards.
GGGCACTCGGGGCGCCCGTCCGAGGGCGCGTGGATCGCGAAGCACGATCTACAGCCTCCTTGTTGCCTCGGTCTTCGTCGGCGGTGCGTCGGCGGCAGGGGCGTTGCTCCGGGCCGGTGATGTCACACGTGTCGTCGCGCACGGACGGCCCGGACGGACGACGACCACGACGACCACGACGACCACGATGGTCCCGGCCACGACCCTTGCTCCCACCGCCACGACGACACGCGGGCCCCTCGGGAGCGGCGCGCCGGTGTCGTTCGCGTTCGGCGGAGACGTTCACTTCGAGGGCGCCCTCCGCGGCAAGCTCGTGGCGGACCCCGAGACCGTGCTCGACCCGATCGCGCCGGTGCTCGAGGGAGCGGACGTCGCCGTCGTGAACCTCGAGACCGCGATCACCGACGGCGGCTCACCCCAGTTCAAGCAGTTCGCCTTCCGCGCCCCACCAGTCGCGCTCACCGCGCTCACCGCCGCCGGCGTCGACACGGCGACACTCGCCAACAATCACGGCATGGACTACGGGCGGCAGGGCCTCGATGACACCTTGGCCGCAGAGCAGTCCATCGGGTTCGATCTGATCGGTGTCGGCCACGACGCGAGCGAAGCGTTCGCGCCCCACCGTATGGACGTCAAGGGACAACGCATCGCAATCTTGGCCGCGACCCAGGTCCTCGACAGGCAGTTCGTCGACAGCTGGAGCGCCACCGACGAGCAGCCCGGTCTCGCGTCGGCGAAGACCCCCGAGCGCCTGATCGCCGCGGTCCAGGCGGCGCGCCTCGATTCCGACACGGTCGTGGTTTACCTGCATTGGGGTGTCGAGCAGCAGGAATGTCCCACCGACGCGCAACGCGGGCTGGCACAGCAACTGGTCGACGCCGGCGCCGACATCGTGGTCGGTAGCCACGCGCACCTCCAGTTGGGCGCCGGCCGGCTCAACGATGCCTTCGTCGACTATGGGCTCGGAAACTTCGTCTTCTACAACGAGGAAGGGAGCAGCGGCGTGACCGGTGTGCTCCAGGTGACCGCCACCGGTCGGCAGATCGACACGTACGGTTGGGTGCCGGCGCGCATCCGCGGCGGCGTGCCCGCTCCGCTCGAGGGTGCGGCGGCCGAGCGCGCGGGCGCGGCGTGGGACGACCGGCGCGGCTGCTCGGGTCTCGCGGCCTGAGCCGTCCCGTGCGGGCGCTAGGTTTCGCAGTCGTGGCGCCGGTCAAGTACGACGAGTTCGGTCTCTTCCAGGAGAACGCTCAGGAGTACGACATCCCCTGGAAGGGGTCGCCGGCCGTGCGTCGCGAGTTCGTCGATGCGAGCGACGGCCGCCGTGTGAGCGCCCTGGTCTGGGCCGAGGCGGATCCGGAGCTCGTGCTCGTGCACGGGGGCGCTCAGAACGCCCATACGTGGGACACGGTCGCGCTGGCACTCGATCGCCCGCTTGTCGCCGTCGACTTACCCGGTCACGGGCACTCCGACTGGCGGGAGGATCGCCGCTACTGGCCGGCGGACAACGCCGAGGAGCTGGCGCGAGTACTCCCCGTGCTCGCGCCGTCGCCCCGGCTCGTCGTGGGCATGTCGCTCGGCGGGCTCACGTCGATCGCGCTCGCGGCCCGGCATCCCGAGCTGGTGCCGCGGCTCGTGCTCGTCGACGTCACGCCGGGGGTCGACCGCGACAAGGCGGCGCCGATCGCGGCGTTCGTGGCGGGACCGGAGCAGTTCGCCTCGTTCGACGAGATCCTCGAACGAACGATCGCGTTCAACCCGACCCGCACCGAGTCGTCGCTGCGACGCGGCGTCCTGCACAACGCCCGCGAGCAGGACGACGGCAGCTGGACGTGGCGTTACGACCGGTGGCGCCTGGGCGAGGGCGAGGACGTGCCGGACTTCCGGCCCCTGTGGGACGACGTGTCCAAGCTCACGATGCCGCTGATGCTCGTGCTGGGAGCGGACTCCGGCGTCGTCGGTGACGAGGACGTCGCCGAGCTCCGACGGCGTCGACCCGACGTTCGCGTCGAGGTCGTCGAGGGCGCCGGGCACAGCGTGCAAGGCGACCGACCCGTCGAGCTGGCGCGCCTGATCGAGAGCTTCCTCGACGGGTGAACCCGCGCCGAGAGGCGGCCGCACGCCTCGGCGGCGCCTACGACGTCCGCGTTCTCGAGCCCTCACCGCCCCCGGTGACCGACGGCCCGTGGCTCGCCGACGACCCCGTCGCCCGCGGTGAGTCGCGCGGCGGCGCGCCCATCGTGTCGCCGGTGACGACGGGCGACATCACCTGGGACGAGCTGTCGCACGACGATCACGACCTCGCGAGCTGGTCCGCCGACCGCTGGCTCGGCGCATGGCGGTCGCTCCCGACCGTCCCCGATCACGACACGTTCCGGACGACCCGCGCCGCTCTGCACTCGCTCGCCGAGCACGTGCTGGCGCCCGCCCGCTGCGACGCCAACGGGAAGGTCGGGCTGCGCTACACCCGCCGCGGCTTCGGGACGCCCTGGTTTCGCAGGCGCGGGCACGATGTCCAGGTGCGGGTCGACGGCATGGACCTCGTCGTCCACCGCGACGGCGAGACGCGTACGGCGCCGATCACGACGGTCGCCGACGCCGCTCGGATGGCCGAGATCGCGCCGGGGGCGCCCGCGGACGTGTACACGCCGGCCACTCGTCTCGCGCCCGACGCCGTTCTCCCGCTGGATCGGTCCGGTGTCCGGTTCCTCGGCGCGTGGTACGGATTCGCGGCGTCGGTGCTGGAGCAGCTGCGGGCCGAGTCCGGCCCGGACGACGGCGCATCGCGGGTGCAGCTGTGGTCCGAGCACTTCGACCTGTCCGTCGATCTCGGAAACGAACAGGCCGACGCCCGGGGGACCTTCGGCGCGTCCCCGGGTGACGACGACATTCCCGACCCCTACCTCTACGTCACGCACTGGGCCGACGTCGCGCCCGATCCGTACTGGAACGAGGAACGCTTCAAGGGCGCCGCGCTGACGGTCACCGCGCTGACAGGTGCGCCCGATCAGCGAGAGGTGGCGCTCACGTTCTTCCGCCGTGGGCTCGATCTCCAACGCGCCCGGTGACCACGAACAGCGGGTCGTCGGGCGTCTCGACCCGCTCGTCGACCACCTCGACGAAGCCGCTGCGCTCCAGATACGTGCGCACCACCAGCCGGTGATCGTCTTCGTCGCCCGAGAGCCAGAGCGCCACGGCCTTCGTCGGGAAGCACCGGTTGGAGAACGACACGACGACCGGCCCACCGGGAGCGAGGACACGGCGCACGTCGGCGAACACCTCGAGCGGTTGCACCAGGTACTGCACGCTCACCGCGCACGCGACTGCGCCGAATGAAGCGTCGGGGAACGGGAGACGCGGCGCGCGGTTCAGGTCGTGGACGACCCACGCGTCGAGTTGGGGGTTCGCGGCCATCTCCTCGGCGTTCATCCCCAGGCCGACCACGCGTCCCAGGCCGTCCGGGAGGTGCGACCGCCAGGACGACATGAGGTCGAGCACGGTCACTCCGGACGGGAATCGCGCCTCGTAGACGCTCCGGAGCGCCTCGATGGCGCCCGGCTCCAGGTGCACGACCTTGCGTGCCACGGCGTAGAAATGTGCGTCGTCCGACGCATCCACGCGGGCGAAGGGTTCCTCGCGCACGCGAAGGACCGTATCGAGTGCCCGCTGGTGTTCCCGCTCGCGCTCTGGTCCTCGCGGTGTCGCCCTGCCCCGGCGCGTGAAACGCCGGGAGCGCGTCGCCCGTCTCGGCGTTCCGGTCAGTCCTGACTCGTCTTGCGGTCGTCGTCCCGTTCACCCTCGGCGAGCCCCTGCCGGAACTCCTTCGATGCGCGCCCGAGGGAACGGGCGAGCTTCGGGAGCTGCGAGCTGCCGAACAGGAGGCATACGACCGCGAGGATGATCAGCAGGTCGGGCCCGATGATCTCGCCCACGATCGGAGTCATCACGTCTCCCTCCGTCGATCCGGAGGGTATCGAGCCCGCGGCCGGCCGCGTCCGCGGCTCCGCTCAACCGGCGGCGGCGGTCGGGATCGAGCTCAGGACGTCGTCGAGCGGGGCGTGGTCGGCGGAGTGATCGTCGAGGTGCTCGTAGTGGACCACGTCGCCGGGACCGATCACGAACGTCGCCCCCAGCTGGGTGACGCGCCGCCCCGCCTTGTGGATGCGGTGCCCGGCCGCCCGCGCCCGCTTGGCCCCCGCCCGGCTCCGCCGGTCGGTCAGCAACCGGAAGAACCCGATCCGCCGCACGGACGCGGCGCCGGCGGCCCGGGCGTCGCCGTCGACCAGCACCGGGAACGGGATGTGCTCGTCGGCGACGAAGGCGGCGCCGTGCCGGACGCTGCCGGTGCCGATGGCGACCACCTCGGCGCCCCGTGCGGTGATCTCGTCGTAGCTGCCCCGCAACTGCGCGGCGTGCTCACGGCAAAGCAGTCAGCCGAAGTGGCGCAGGAAGACGAGGATCACCGGCCGTTCGGCCCAGAAGTCGCCCAGTCGCCTCGGGGCGCCCGTCGAGTCCGGAAGTTCCAGGTCAGCCAGCTGCGGGAGATCCACGGCCGCACCCTATGGGAGAATGGTCGCATGACGCAGACACAGACCAAGAGCTTCCGGCGCATGGACGAGTCCACGGCCGAGCAGTGGGCGGTCATCGGCACGGAGTCGTTCAAGAACCAGGGGCGGGTCGCCGACCGCGTGCTGGGCATGCTCGGGTCGCTGGCCGACATCACCGACGGGTTCGCGGTCGACCAGCTCACGCACTGCCTCCAGACGGCGACGCGCGCTGAGCGGGCCGGCGCCGACGACGACGTCGTGATCGCCAGCCTCTGCCACGACGTGGGCAAGGCCGTCAGCGTGCCGAATCATCCCGCGATCGCGGCCGAGATGCTCAGGCCGTACGTACGTGACGACGTCTACTGGATGATCAAGGTCCATCAGGACTTCCAGGGCCGGCACTACTACCACCACTTCGGCGGCAACCCGAACGCACGCGAGCAGTACGAGGGCCACCCGGCATACGAGCTGGCCGAGCGCTTCGCCGACGAGTGGGACCAAGCCGCCTTCGACGCCGACTACGACACGCTGCCGCTCGAACACTTCGAGCCGAGGCTGCGCGAGCTGTTCGCCACGCCGAAGTCGCTCTAGGCGATCACTCCGAGTCGGCGCGCGCTCGCCAGCGCACCGTCGCGCACCTCGTCCTCGCCCGTGATCTCGCCGTCGCGCATGAGCACGCGCCCGGCAACGACGGTCGTGTCGACCACCGCGCCGGCAGCGGCGTACACGAGGTTCGCGACGAGGTCGCCCGGCGTGAGCTCGGGAGCGTCGCTGCGCACGAGGAGGAAGTCAGCCGGCTCCCCCGCCGCCAGCAGGCCCGACTGACCGAGGACCGGCGCGCGCCGGCCGGTGGCCACCGCCCACGCCTCGATCGCCGGCATGGCGGCGGGGTCCCGCTGGGCGTGTTTCTGCACGAGGGCGAGGTGCTTGACGTCTTGGAAGAGATCGAGGGAGTTGTTCGATGAGGCGCCGTCCGTCCCGAGCCCGACAGGGATCCCGTGGCTCCGCGCTTTCGCGTACGGGAACACGCCGCCGACCGCGAGCTTCAGGTTCGAGACCGGGTTGGTGACGACGGTGGAACCGCGTTCGCCGATGAGCGCCAGCTCGTCGTCGTCGAGCCAGACGCCATGCGCAAGGATCGCCCGATGCGTCAGGACACCGATCCGGTCGAGGTACGAGGCGGGCCGGACGCCGTGCGCCGCAACGCAGTCGCGCATCTCGCCTTCGGTCTCCGAGAGATGGATGTGCACCGGAAGGTCGCGCTCCGAGGACAGCTCCGCCACCCACTGCAACGACTTCTCGCTGACGAGATAGATCGAGTGGGGGCCGAGCGTGGGTGCGACGCGCGGACCGGCGCCGGCGAGGGCGTCGAGCGATCGTTCGGCATCGGCGCGCAGCGCGTCCGACTTGCCGGCGTCCAGGCCGTCGACGAGCGGAAGTGCAACCGACGCCTGGATGCCGGCGTCGTCGACGGCCCGCGCGACGGCTTCAGGCTGCCAGTACATGTCCCAGAAGCGCACGGTGCCCGAGCGGATCATTTCGACGCACGCCAGGCGCGTTCCCCAGTACACGTCGTCGGCCGTGAGCTTGGCCTCGACGGGGAAGATCTTGTCGTGCAGCCATTGCATGAGCGGCAGATCGCCGCCGTAACCGCGCATGAGCGTCATTGCCGCGTGCGTGTGGCCGTTGACGAGCCCGGGCAGGAGCGCCATCTGGTCGGCGTCGATCACGTCGTCGCCCGGTTCGGGCTCGACGCCCGCGCCGAGCGCAGCGACCCGGCCGTCCTCCACCCGCAGCGCGACCGTCTGGCCGTCGAGCTGCGCGTTGCGGACGGCGAGAGTCGTCATCTGTTCCCTGCCTCCTTGCTCAACGCCGGGAGGACGGCATCGAGCGCGTCGACCAGCCGGGCCCGGTTCGCGGCCGCACCGGCTCGGAACTCCTCCATTGCGAGCGGAGCGTCGCCGATGCCGTTGGCGAGATTGTCGACGACGCAGATGCTCGCGTAAGCGAGCCCGAGCTCGCGGGCGAGGACGCACTCGCTGGCGATCGTCATGCCGACGAGGTCCGCGGAGGGGGCGATCAAACGGATCTCGGCCTGCGTCTCGAACCGGGGCCCGATCGTTTGCCAGTAGACCCCGCCGTCGTGCAGCGCGACATCGGTGCGCTCCGCCCACCGGTCGCCGACCGTTCGTCGCCAGCCGGGGTCGAAGCCGGGCGACTGGTGTCCCTCGTCGCCGTGGGAGAACGAGATGCCGAGGTGGAAGGCGATGAAGTCGTGGGGGGCGACGAAGGTGCCTACCGGGAGGTCGCGCCGGAGGCTGCCGACGGACGCCAGTCCCAGGATGTGGTCGCACCCGAGGTCGGCGAGGGCACGGAGGTGGGCCCGGTGATTGATGTACGGCGCGGCGACGAACTCGTCGAGGCCGTGTCGCTGGATAACGACCCAGTCGGTGGCGTCGAGGAGCGCGACGCGGCCGTAGTGCGTGTCCATCTCCACGCGCGACGCTTGCGTCGCGAACGCCGTGCCGAGGATCCCGTGTCCGCCAATCACAGCGAGCCGTCCCATGCCGCTTCCTCAGTCCCGGCGCGCGAGCGATGCCAAGGCTGCCACGAGCGCCTCACGATCGGAGGCCGCGCCCTGACCGTCGCGCAACGTCGGCGGCAGCTCGAGCTGGATCCCCCCGTCACGCGTCCGGTTCACCGGGTTGTCTACGTGGATGCCCCGGAGTGTCAGCGGGATCGCGCCGAGGTCGTCGACGAAGCGATGCGACGGCACCGCGACGCGTAACACCTGCGCGGCACGGGACGCGAGCTCGCGGTTCCTTCCGCCGATGAGCACGACGTCCGAGTATCCCCGGCGGCCGTACCCGTGCACGGAGACCACGGCGTCGACGTGGTCGAGGAATGCGCTCAAGGCCGGCGAAGAGCTCGGATCGACAAGCGCGGAGGGGATGTGCCAGCGAAGGTTCTCCGGCTGGCGGACCGCGTAGATCGATGCGGCCGCGCGGTCGGCGGCGTCGGTCGCCACCTCGGCCGTGCCGCGTTCGAGGCTGCCGCCGTGGATGGCCAGAAAGCCGAACGGTGATCGGAGCTCGAACTCCTCGACGACGCCCGGATGCCGGAGCAGCTCGTCGAACATGTTCCTACACTGCACCAAACCGCGACGGTCGCGCACTCGATTGCCGCGGATCTTTGACTGCACGGTGTTACCTTCCGATGCGATGGTGCAAGGCCGTCGCCGGCGAGGACTGGCACGGACACTCGTCACGGTGACGATCGGACTGTCCGTAACGCTGGGGTTGGTGAACGCGGCTCCCGCGCCGGCGCAGGAGGACCCTGACGTCACCCAGGCTCGGGAGAAGCTGCAGGCCGCGCAGGAAGAGGCCAACGCCGCCCACAATCGCTACCAGAAGGCGGTCGAGGATCGCGACCAGGTGCAGGGGCAGATCGCCGGGCTCGAGCAGGCCATCCCGGAGTTGCGGGCGCAGGAGGCGGTTTTACGCGCGCAGTTGTCGATTCGGGCGGCTGCCCTGTACAAGAATACGAATCCGGCCGTCGGCCTCGACGTGCTGACGGCGAGGAGTCACCTCCGGGCCGGACGTAAGACGAAGCTCACTGAAGCGGCCGACGCCTTCGACAACGAACGGGCCCGCCAGCTACGTGAGACCGCCGACCGTCTCGAGCAGGCTCAACGCGAGCTCGAAGCGAAGCGAGCCCAACTCCAAGAGATCTTGCCGCGCCTCGAGCAAGAAAAGGCGGTGTTCGACCAGAAAGTGGCGGTGGCGAACCGCGCCCTCGAGGTGGCGGAGGAGATCGGCGCGTTGCGGGCGCTCGGAGAGCCCGTCATGGGCCCGACCATCCTGACACCGCAGGAGATGGTCGCGTGGTACCGGTCGAGCGGCGCGTCACCGCGTCTGTCCGCCGGCATGTCGATCGACCAGCTCGCGCAAATCTTCGTCGAGGAAGGTACGGCCGAGAACGTTCGGGCCGACTTCGCGTTCGCGCAGTCGTACGTCGAGACGGGCGGGTTCCGAGCGGGCGGCGGCGACAACAACTTCTCGGGGCTCGGCGCGTGCGACGGCTGTTCGGGTGAGACGAGCTTTCCCACCGCGCGCGACGGGGTGCGGGCCCAGATCCAGCACCTGCGCAACTATGCCGATCACCGCTCGGTCGCGTCCGACCTGCACAATCCGCCGTCGCCCTTCTGGTACGGCTCCAACCCGGCGACGGCGGCGCGGAACTTCGACACCTTCTTCGCCAAGGGTTGGGCACCGACGTGGCAGATGATGGGACACGGCAACTGGGCGACCGACCCGAACTACGCCTCGAAGGTCATCGGCGTCTACAACCGGATGATCGCGTCACGCAGCAAGGGTTGACGCGCCGATGATGCGTCCCCAGAAGTGACTATCTGGCTCCCAGGGGACGCATCAATCCCCGGCCGGTGACGAGCGGCAGATCGAGCACCGAGAGCACGCCGGGGTCGGCCTCGCAGACTGCCGGGATTGCGTTCAGACAGCGCATCGCGGTGGCCGTCAGGCCACCGGTGTTGTGGTCGCCGTCCTCTCCCTCGAAGTGGAACTGACAGTGCAGCGACGGGTTGCCCTCGATGTCGACGCGGTATCCGCCCTGTCCGGGAAGCTGCGGCCACTCGGGGGCGACCTCCGGGTTGATGCGCGTGACGTGCTCGAGGACGATCCGAGGCTCCCCTCCGACGATGCCCTGCACTTCGAAGCGCATGCCGGCGGTGGTCCCGGCCGCGATCGTCCCCAGTGGCGTCGTGTAGTCGCGCGCCGCGGGCACCCGCTCGTGCACCTCGCGGATGTCCTCGAGGTCGGCACCGAGCCCCGCCGCCAAGACCGACACGGTGCCGCCCCATGCGAGCGCGGGGACACCGGGCTGGAGGATGAGCGGCACCTCGTCGAGGGACCCGCCGAAACCCATGATGTCGAACAGGACGTCGGCCTGCAGATAGGTCGAGTAGTCGAGGATCTCCATCACGCGCACCGCGTCGACCCGACCGCAGGCGCCCAGGAACGCGAACGGAACGAGGTCGTTGGCGAACCCGGGATCGATGCCCGACGTGAAACACGAGACGCCGCCCGCTTTGCACGCGGCTTCGAGCGGTTCGGTGTAGCGCCCCGGCGCCGACGCCGGGAACACGAGCGGGACGACGGACGTCGATACGACGTTCGTACCCGCTTCCAGGATGCGCGCCATGTCTGCCACCGCGTCGTCGGGACGGAGATCCCCTGTCGCCGTGTACGACACGCAATCGGCGCCGAGGCCGATGATCTCGCCCGGGTCGGTCGTGGCCGTCACACCAACGGGCGGGAGCCCGGCGATCTCACCGGCGTCCCGGCCTGCCTTGTCGGGGTTGTGCACGAGCACTCCCGCCAGCTCCAGGGCGGGGTGTTCGATGATGCCTCGGAGCGCGAGGCGGCCGACGTTCCCGGTACTCCACTGCGCGACGCGATGGGTCATGGGCTGCATCTCAGTCGCGGCTCGGCGTCTACTGCAAGACCGGCGCGAGCCCCAGCCGCCCGCGCACGGCGTTGATCTCGCCGATCTCGGTGCGCTGACTCGCTGCCATGCCCCGCGCGAAATTGCGGATGTTGGTCGTCTCGGCGTCCGTCGCCACGAAGTCCGCCATGTGGATGCCACCCTGGTGGTGGCGGATCATCAGCTGGCTGAACAGATCGTCGGCTTCCAGGCCTTCGGCCGCGCGCAGGCGGTCGAGATCGGCGGGGCTCGCCATGCCGGGCATCTGCTGCGCCGGATGGGGCTCGTGCATCCACGCCATCGCAGTGCCCTCGGGATCGGGCGTCGATCGGAAGCCCCACTCGGAGAGGACCGTGCGCATCTGGCCGACCTCGATCCCCTGGTCCGTGATGATGTCGTGCGCGATGTGCTGCAGGGTGGGGTCCGTCCCGTGCTCGAGGTACGCGTAGCCGATCTCGAGCGCCTGCAGATGGTGCGTCTGCATGTCTTCGAGGAACCCGACGTCGACGCTGTTGCGGTCGGGGTGATCGGCCTGGGCCAACCGCCAGCCGATCAGCCCGGCGATGAGGCACAACGCGGCGACGAGGATGACCGCCTGCGGCAGCGACGGCGGCCACGA
>DATFXL010000039.1:0-15417 GCA_035316025.1 Acidimicrobiia bacterium | reverse complement strand
TTCGCCTCGGGGTGGGGGACGATGATCGCCGACGTGCTCTGCTCCGGGACGAGGTGGAACTCCTCCGTGAGGGTGACGCCGATGCGTTCGACGTCGAGGAGCGCGGTCACCTTGGCCTGGTCCTCGAGGTCGGGGCACGCCGGGTAGCCCCATGAGTAGCGCGACCCTCGGTACTGCTGGCGGAACAGGCCGGCCAGCGTCGGGCCGTCCTCGTCGGCGAAGCCCCACTCCTCCCGGATGCGGCGGTGCCACAGCTCGGCGAGCGCTTCCGCCATCTCGACCGACAGCCCGTGCAGGAGGAGATAGTCCTGGTACTTGTCCGCCGCGAACAGCTCCTGCTCGCGCTCCGTGGCCCGGTCACCGATCGTGACGACATGGAAGCCGGCGTAGTCCTTCTCACCCGACTCGACCGAACGGAAGAAGTCGGAGATGCACAGGAAGCGGTCCTTCTTCTGGCGCGGGAACGTGAACCGCAGCCGCTCCGCAGTGCGGTCGTCGTCGGTCCACACGACGAGGTCGTCGCCCTCGGAGTTCACGGGGAAGTAGCCCCACGTCACGGCGGGCACGAGCAGGCCCTCGGCCTTGGCCCGGTCGAGCTGGTCGCGCAGGACCCCCCGAATGCGGTCCTTGAACTCGGCGTCGGTCTCACCTTTGCGTCCGCCCTGCTTCTCGGGCCGGAACTGCCACTGGTTTCGGAACAGCGCCGTCTCGTTGAGGTACGAGGCGATGTCGTCGATCGAGATCCCCTTGGCGACGCGAGCGCCGAGGAACGGCGGATCGAACACTCGCACGTCCGTCGCGACGTCCGAGCGCGCCGGCACCTCGACCGCTTCCTCCTCTCGCTGAGACCTTCGCGGCGGCAGCGCCCGCCCCTCGAGCGCGCGCCCGAAGTCGGGATCGAGCTGGCCCGTCCGCTTGCCTTCGACGAGCGTGTCCATCGTGCGCAGACCCTCGAAGGCGTCCTTTCCGTAGAAGACGCGGCCCTTGTAGACCTCGCGGAGGTCGCGCTCGACGTAGCTGCGGGTCAGCGCGGCGCCGCCGAGGAGCACCGGGATGCGGTCGAGGCCGCGGTCGTTCAGCTCCTCCAGGTTCTCGCGCATGATGATCGTGCTCTTCACGAGCAACCCGCTCATGCCGATGGCGTCGGCGTCGAGCTCGGACGCCTTTTCGACGAACTCCGTGAGCGGGACCTTGATCCCCAGGTTGTGCACCTCGTAGCCGTTGTTGGTGAGGATGATGTCGACGAGGTTCTTGCCGATGTCGTGGACATCGCCCTTCACGGTGCCGATCACGACGCGGCCCTTGCCGCCGGCGTCGGTCTTCTCCATGTGCAGTTCGAGGAACGCCACCGCCGTCTTCATGGTCTCAGCGCTCTGGAGCACGAACGGCAGCTGCATGTCGCCCGACGCGAACAGGTCCCCGACGACCTTCATCCCGTCCAGGAGCACGTCATTGATCACCGATAGCGCGGGACGGGTCTGCAGCGACTCGTCGAGGTCGGCCTCGATGCCGTCGCGGTCGCCGTCGATGATGCGGTGCTTCAGGCGCTCCTCGACCGGCCAGCCCGACCGGTCCTCCTTCTGGACCGCGCTCGCCTCGACTCCCTCGAACAGGGCCATGAACTCGGTAAGTGGGTCGTAGCCGGCGCGGCGGCGGTCGTAGACGAGGTCGAGGGCGACGTCTTGGATGCGCTGGTCGATCTTGTGCATCGGCATGATCCGCGCTGCGTGCACGATGGCGGCGTCGAGCCCCGCCTGCACGCTCTCGTGCAGGAACACGCTGTTCAGCACGTGGCGGGCGGCGGGCTTGAGCCCGAAGCTCACGTTCGACACGCCGAGGATCGTCGACGCCCCTGGCAGCTCCTCCTTCACCCGCTTGATCGCCTCGATGGTCTCGATGCCGTCCCGGCGCAGGTCGTCCTGGCCGGTCGAGAGCGGGAACGTGAGGCAGTCGAAGATGAGGTCCGTCGGGTCGATTCCGTACCGTTGGGTGGCGAGCTCGAAGATCCGCTTGGCGACGCGGAACTTCCAGTCCGTGGTCCGGGCCTGGCCTTCCTCGTCGATCGTCATGCAGACGACGGCGGCGCCGTACTCGCGCGCGAGGCGGAACACCCGGTCGAGCCGCCGGCCCTCTCCCTCGCCGTCCTCGAGGTTGGCCGAGTTGAGGATCGCCTTACCGCCGAAATGCTGGAGGCCGGCTTCCATGACCTGCGGCTCGGTCGAGTCGAACACGAGCGGTATCGACGCCTGCGTCGCGAAGCGTGACGCGATCTCGTCCATGTCTGCCGTGCCGTTGCGCCCGACGTAGTCGACGCACAAATCCAGCACGTGCGAGCCCTCCCGCACCTGCTCGCGCGCCAGCTGCACGCACGTCTCCCAGTCCTGATCGAGCATCGACTCGCGGAACCTCTTCGAGCCGTTCGTGTTGGTGCGCTCACCGACGACGAGGAACGACGTCTCCTGGTGGAACGGAACGTGGCTGTAAATCGACGCGCATCCCGGCTCGTGCACGGGATGCCGCGCCATCGGCGCACGGGTACCGATCGTCTCGACGACGCGCCGCAGGTGCTCGGGTGTCGTGCCACAACAGCCGCCGACGATGTTGACGCCCAGCTCGCTCGTGAACCGGTCGTGTGCCTCGGCCAACTCGTCCGCTGTGAGGTCGTAATGCGTCTTGCCTTCGACGACGGACGGCAGCCCTGCGTTCGGCAGCGCCGACAGGAAGGTGCGCGCGTGCTGCGACAGGTGCCGGAGGTGCTCGGTCATCTCGCCCGGGCCCGTCGCGCAGTTCAGTCCGATGACGTCGGGCCGCAACGCCTCGAGTGTCGTCAGCGCAGCGCCGATCTCGGTGCCGACCAACATCCGACCGGTCAGCTCCACGGTGACCTGCACCATCAGCGGCACCTCGCGGCCGGCGGCCACCATCGCGTCGCGGGCGGCGACGACCGCCGCCTTGCCCTGCAGCAGGTCGTAGACGGTCTCGACGAGCAGGACATCGACGCCCCCCGCGAGCAGGCCCTCGACCTGGGTCCGGTACCCCTCGCGCAGCTCGCCGAACGTGATCGCACCGAGCGAGGGGAGCTTGGTGCCCGGGCCGACCGAGCCGACCACCCACCGGGGACGGCCGGGCGTGGCGTACCCGGAGGCGACTTCCTTGGCGATGCGGGCCGCCGCCTCGTTGAGCTCGTAGGTCTTCTCGGGGATGCCGTACTCGGCCAGCACCACCGGGAAGGCTCCGAACGTCGCCGTCTCGACCGCGTCGACACCGACGTCGAAGAACGAGCGGTGCATCTCTGCGATCACGTCGGGGCGGGTCAGCACGACGTGCTCGTTGCAACCCTCGAGCTGGGGGCCGCCGAAGTCGTCGGCGGTGAGGTTCTGGTCCTGCACCCACGTGCCGAACGCGCCGTCGAAGATCAGGACGCGGTCGCGAAGCGCGGCGAGGAAATCGGACATCCTGCCCAGGCTACTGGAGGGTCTTCGGCGGCTCGGCGGTCCTTCCCGCCCGCTTCAGCGCGCGCGAGAACGAGCTCGAAGTCGAGCATGGACTTCGCGCGAGCGGCGACGATGCGCTCTTCGGCCCGCGCTCGCGTTCGAGCTCGTCCCGCTGGAGGTGGGCGACGTGACGAGCCCGTCCACGGCCACCGCGAGGGCCCGTCCCTTTTGTCGGAAAAAAGGGGCGCTCAATTCCACCGCTCCCATTGCGGATGCCTTGGGCCGGCTGTAAGAATCAAGCCACGCTGACCACATAGTCCACACTGGCCACAATCCTTTCCCCGGGAGACCCGCCGATGGACCGTCAGACCCGCCGGATGCACCGCACTCGCGTCCGCGCTCGCCGGATCAAGCTCGTCGTGGGCATCTCGATCGCCGCTACATCGGTCGTCGTCCTGGCCGCCGCCGCGTTCGGGCAGCAGGGATCAGGGACGCAACGGCCGCCGAAGCCCCGCGTCGACGTGGCCGACCTGACGGCGCCGCAACAGACGGTCGACGCAGGGTGGGAAGCCCAGGTGGGCACGGACGCGAACCTCGTGGGCGTCCAGTGGAGCGGCGACGAGGGGGCCGACTTCACGGTCGAGGTGCGCGACGGTCGTGGCACCTGGCGCACAGCGGGGGACGTCGGCAAGAACGATGCCAAGCCCGACCCGGGCAGCCCGGACGCCGCCGCCGCGGCCACGCATCAGGGCACGACGAACGCCAGCGAGCCGATCTGGGTCGGCAAGGACGTCTCGGGCGTCCGGGTGCGTCTGGACGACGGCACCGCCCAGGACGTGAAGCTCCACGTGATCGCCTCGTTCGACGGCAAGAAGCCCGAGGCGAACGTCGAGTCGACGGGCACTCCGCCGGCGCCGTCGACCCCCGCGCCGGCCCCGACCGCGCCGGCCCCGACCGCGCCTGCCGCGCCCCCGGGCGGCGGCTCGGGCGCGGTGACCACCACCTCGCGGGCCGCCGAGCAGGGTTTCGGGCTGCCGCAGAGCCTGGCTGCTGTCGCGCTCTCGACCGTGGCGGTGGCGTTCGTCGTGCGGCGGCGGCGCGTCCTCGCGGTCCTTGTCGCTGCGGTCATCCTCGTCGCGGCCGCGTGCGCGCCGACGAAGAATGGCGCCGGCGGGGGTCGTCCGATCCCCGACGCCATCGTCGCCCGGTCGCAGTGGGCGCCCGACCTACCGTGGAACTGGGGCGCCTGCCCGGGCGGCCCCCAGTACGCCCCGTACATGAGCACCGCGATCGTCCACCACACCGTGAACAGCAACGGGTACGGGCCGGGCGACAGCGTCGGGATCATGCGCGGGATCTGGGCCTACCACGTCCAATCGCTCGGATACTGCGACATCGCCTACAACTTCATCGTCGACAACTACGGCGTGCCGTACGAGGGTCGCCTGGGTGGCATCGACCAGTCAGTGGTCGGCGCGCACGCGATCGGGGCGAACTACGGGACGACCGGTGTCGCGATGCTAGGGACGTTCACCTCGGTGCTCCCGTCCGGCGCCGCCCTCGGCACGCTCGAGAATCTGATCCGGTGGAAGCTCCTCATCCACGGTGACAACCCGTTCGACGACGCGGCGGCCGACATTCTGGGCCATCGCGACACATCAGCGACGGAGTGTCCCGGGAATGCGTTGTACGGCTACCTACCGTCCATACGTGACATCGTGAAGTTCTTCTGGCCGCAGTAGGTACCGGCGGCATGAACGACACACGATGCGCGAGCGGCGAGTTGCCGACACCGCTCGCAACGCCGGACTCGTCGCGCTCGGTGGTCTACGCGTACGTCGTCAGCCCCGCTCCGCTCGAGTGGCACCTCCTCACGTCGGCCGACCGGACGACGATCGCGCTGCGGCTGCTCCTCCTCGCCGAGGCCTTCGTTCGGGGCAGCGCCGCCGTCGCCGCGCTGCGTCAGGACGCCGCTCGGGCGCGGCCGACGCTCACACCCTGGTCGGCGCGGGCGAGCAGCTCGACGTCACCCGAGCTGTCGCCGTAGGCCCACACGTAAGCCGGCCGGTCCCCGAGCCACTCGTCGAGGCGCCGGACCTTCTCGGCCCCGCGCACGTTGGGCCGGGCGAGCTCGCCGGTGAGCCGCCCGTCGTCGCCCACGGCGAGCTCGGTGGCGAGCACGGCCGCGGCGCCGAGCTCGGCCCCGATCGGGTCGAGATAGTCGGTGAACGACGCCGACACGATCACGACGTCGTGGCCCTGGTCTCGGTGCCAACGCACCCGCTCGAAGACGTCGGGCCGCAGGTGCCGGGCCAGGACGTCGCGGGCGAACTCGGCCCCCACCGCGGCCACCTCCTTCGCGTCGGAGCCGCGCAGCGTGTGCCGAACGAGGGCGACCTTGGCCGCGTCCCGATGGGCGTCGTTCCATGCGGCGTGGACAAGGCGCGGGCTGATCGCGAACAAGGCCCCCGCCACACGCGCCCGCCCGATGACGGCGCGCAGGAACGGCACGACGTTGTCGCGTGTCGAGATCGTCTTGTCGAAGTCGAACGCGGCGACGACCCGCTCGTGTGACTTCTCGCTCATGCTCTTGGCGTCACGCAGGCCCCGATGAGGTGCCTGGGCGACGCCAAAAGGGGAAGGGTCATACAGGGAGCTTGCGGAACAGCGGGCGGGGGACGTGCCGCAACGCGGCCATCACCCAGCGCAGCGCTGGCGGCACCCACACGATCTCGGACCCCCGCTCGAGGCCGCGGACGATCGCCGCCCCCACCGCCTCCGGTGTCGTCGCTAGGGGCGCCGGATCTTCGCCCGCCGTCATCTTCGTGTGCACGAATCCGGGCCGCACGATCATCACCGACGCGCCCGACCCGGCGAGCGCGTCGCCGAGACCCTGGAAGAAGGCGTCCAGACCCGCCTTCGTCGACCCGTAGACGAAGTTCGAACGGCGGGCGCGCTCTCCGGCGACGGACGACAGCACGACGATCGACCCGTGACCCTGGGCGCGGAGCCGGTTCGCGACCGGGACCGCGACTCCAACCGGATCGAGGTAGTTCACGCGCGCGATCTCGACCGCGGTCGCGCCGTCACGTTCGGCCCGGCTCTGCACGCCGAGCACCCCGAAGGCGAGCAAGACGAGGTCAAAGTCGCCGTAGCGGTCGAACACGTCGTCGATGAACGCGTCATGCGTGTCGAGGTCGTCGGCGTCGAATCGCACCGCTTCGATCGTGACGTCGGGGCGTCCGCCGGCGAGCTCCCGCAGCTCCTTGACGTCAGTCTCCAGCGTGTCGGGCCGGCGCGCCGCCAGCACGACCGTCGTCGCCCGCCCCTCGACGAGCTGGCGCACGGTGGCAAGCGCGATCTCCGAGCCGCCGCCGAGGACGAGCACGGACTGCACGGAGCCGAGTGAGTCCTTCACGGTCTCGTCATACCAGTCCGATGCGCCGGGCGAGGTCCGACTGGAGCACATCCGACGGGTCGACTCGGGCCCGCACCTCCCGCAGGCGGTCCAGCTCGGGATACATCGCCGGCACGAGCTCGGGGCGGACCCGCGAATCCTTGGCGAAATAGACACGACCACCGGCGTCGGCGACGAGGCGGTCGAGGTCGTCGAGGAGGGGGGCGAGACCACCCGGCGCGGCCGGGATGTCGAGCGCGAGCGTCCAGCCCGGCGTCGGGAACGACAGCGGACCGGGGTTGCCGGGACCGAACCTCTTGAGGACGGCGAGAAACGACGGGCATTGCGCGCTGCTGAGCTTCTCGATCGTGCGCCGTACCGTCTCGTGCTCCGAGTCGGGCACGACGTACTGGTACTGCACGAATCCGCGGCTGCCGTACATGCGGTTCCAATCGCGCACGCCGTCAAGTGGGTGGAAGAAGGACCACAGCGATTCCACATGGCCGCGCCGTTCAGAGGGGTAATGCCGGAACCACGCCTCGTTGAACACGCGCATCGTGAGCCGGTTCACGAGGCCGTTCGGTACCCACGCCGGCGCGGCGAGGCGCGTGTGCGGCTCGTAGCGGCGCGGGGTGCTCCGCCGCTTCGGAGGCAGCTGGTCGAGCGGCGCGTGATCGCCTCGCAGCAGCACCGATCGGCCCAGCGCCGACCCGCTCGCCATGCAGTCGATCCAAGCTACCGAGTAGCGGTACGCGTCGTCGCCGCTTCGGAACCTGGCCATGGCGTCGTCGAGATCGGACGCTCGCTCGGTGTCCACGGACACGTACGCGGTCTCGATCGGGAGCAGCCGGAAGGTCGTCTCGGTGACCACGCCGGTGAGGCCCATCGCGCCTGCGGTCGTCCAGAACAGCTCAGGGTCGTTGTCGGGTCCTACCTCGTGCACGCCCTTCGGTGTCCGCAGCGTGATGCGCTCGACGTGGTTGGCGAAGCTCCCGTCCACGTGATGGTTCTTGCCGTGGATGTCGGCCGCGAACGCGCCGCCGACGGTCACGTAGCGGGTCCCCGGCGTGACGGGAACGAACCATCCGCGCGGCACGAGCAGGCGCAGCAGCGCGTCGAGGCTCGCGCCCGCCTCGACGCGGATCAGGCCGCGGTCGAGGTCGAGGTCCAGCACCTCGTCGAGCGCGGTGGCGTCGATCACGGACCCGCCGGCGTTTTGGGCCGCGTCGCCGTAGCTGCGCCCGAGACCGCGGGCGATCGTGCCCCGCCGCCCCGGGCGTTCGAGGGCGTCGTCGACGTCGTGCACGGTGTCGGGCGTGACGACGTCGGCGGCGGTGGGTGCGGTGCGTCCCCATCCGGTCAGGAGTCGCCGGGCCTGCGGAGTCGCGCGGTCAGCCGGCATGGACTCCGATGGCGAAGCACGCCAGCCAGAGAACGCCGAGAAGCTGGAGCATGCGGTCGCGCAACACGACCTCTTCGGGGGCGCCGCCACCCCCCTGCTCGACGGTGAGCGCGTAGCGCAGGATCGCGAGCACGAACGGCACGATCGAGAGCCGGAACCAGAACGTGTTCCCTACCTCGGCGGCGCGCTCGAAGGCCCACAGCGCGTACCCGGTGATCGCGACACCTGACGTGACTGCGCGCACGTAGTTGAGGAACGAGTCGGAGTACTCGCCGAGCGTCTGTCGATGACCGGAGGACGCGTCTCCCAGCTCGGTGAGCTCGGCATGCCGCTTCCCGGCCACGATGAAGAGCGAGCCGGCGCCGACGACGATGAGGAAGAAGTTCGACAGAGGTACGTCGGTCGCGTAACCGCCCGCGATCGCGCGCAGGCCGAAGCCGGCGGCGACGGCGCCGAGGTCGAGGATGGGCTCGTGCTTGAGCCAGAGGGTGTACGACACCGTCACTGCGACGTAAGTGGCGACCACGACGAGGAGGCGACCGTTGTTCAGCGGGGCCGAGATCGCCAGCGCGAGCACGATCAACACGACGGCGGTGACCTTCGCCTGCGCCGTCGTGATCAGGCCGGCGGCCACCGGGCGGTTCCGCTTCGTCGGGTGATGGCGATCCGCTTCCGCGTCCATCGCGTCATTGAGGAAGTACGTGCCGCTGGCGGCGAGGCAGAAGGCGACGAAGGCCACCATCGTCCGCCCGAGCTCGAGGGGCTCGGTGAGCACGCCGGCCGCGCCCGGCGCCGCGAACACGAGCACGTTCTTGACCCACTGCTTCGGACGCGCCTCTCGCACGAAACTGCGGACGAGCGAGGGGCGGCGGCCGGTGTCCGGCGCCTCGGCTCCGGGCGTCGGTGCCGGCCGCCTGGAGGCGACGGACATCGCCCGACAGCGTACTGGGAAGCGTCCTCTACGCTTCGGCGCATGGAGGCCCGGAAGGTGTACACGCGCACGGGCGACGACGGCACGACCGGGCTCTTCCATGGTGGGCGCGTCGCAAAGGACGCGCCCGGCCCCGCCGCGTACGGCGACGTCGACGAGGCGGTCTCGGCGCTGGGTGTCGCCCGGGCACGGACCGACGCCGACTCGGAGCTGCACGCGCTGCTGCTCCGGCTCCAGCGCGAGCTGTTCGTCGTCGGCGCGGAGCTCGCGACCGAGCCCGCCAAGCGAGGTCGTCTCGAACCCGGTGTCTCCCGCGTCACCCCCGAGATGGTGACCGCCCTCGAGCCGCTCATCGACGACGTGACCACACGTTTCGATCCACCGCGGGAGTTCGTGGTCCCGGGCGAGAACGAGCTCGCGGCAGCCCTCGACCTTGCCCGCACTGTGGTTCGGCGCGCCGAGCGCCAGGCGGTCGCGGCCCGCGACGCCGGCTGGCTCGACGACAGCCAGGTGGTGCCGTACCTCAATCGACTCGCCGACCTCGTGTACACGCTGGCACGCTGGCAGGAGCACGGCTTCCGTCCCGTCCGCACCGATCGCAGCTGAGCGCCACCCAGGAGGTGCCCGTGCCGCTCACCTTCACCATCGCCGCACCGCCGGCCGACCGCGTCGAGGCCGACCTGCTCGCCGTGCCCGTCGGCGCCGAGCGCGCCCTCGGGCCGGGCGCGGACGTCGTCGACGCCGCCCTCGACGGCGACCTCGGCGCCTTCATGGAGGAGGCCGACTTCGACGGCAAACCGGAGCAGACGCTCGCGGTCCCGACGCGTGGCCGGCTCGGCGCCGCCGCCGCGCTCCTCGTTGGCGTGGGTCCCTTCGACGACGTGACCGGGGACGGTCTTCGCCGCGCCGCCGCCGCGATCGCACGCCGGGCAACCAGGGCACCGTCGGTCGCGACGACGCTCGTCGACCTCGCTGACGGCGCCGGCCTCGAGCGCCCCGACGCCGCCCAGGCGCTCGCTGAGGGCTTCGTGCTGGGCGCGTACCAGTTCCTCAAGTACAAGGCCGACGGCGACGCCAGCCAGCTCGCGGAAGTGATCGTCGTCACGCGGGCCGGCGCCCGCGTCGAGGCCGCGCTCGAGCGCGGCGCGACGATCGCCGGCGCCGTCACCTGGGCGCGCGACATGGTGAACGAGCCGTCGGGCGCGAAATCGCCGGCCGCGTTCGCGGACGCGGCGAAGAAGCTCCTGCGCGGCAAGGGCGTGACCGTGAAGGTCATGACCGAGGCCGAGCTCGAGGCGGAGGGACTCGGCGGCGTCGTCGGCGTCGGTCAGGGCTCGGGCAACCCGCCCCGCCTCGTCAAGGCGACGTACAGCCCGGCGGGCAAGAAGGCCGGCTCGGTCGCGCTCGTCGGCAAAGGCGTCGTCTTCGACTCCGGCGGCCTGTCGCTCAAGACGTCCAGCGGCATGGAGACGATGAAGACGGACATGTCGGGCGCAGCGGCGGTGCTGGCGACGATGTCGGTGCTGAAGCCGCTCGACGTCAAGACGAAGGTCACCGCGTACGTGCCGATGGTGGAGAACATGCCGAGCGGCACCGCGATCCGTCCCGGGGACGTCCTCAAGATCCGCAACGGCAAGACCGTCGAGGTGCTGAACACCGACGCCGAGGGACGGCTGATCCTCGCCGACGGGCTCTCCCTCGCTGCCGAGGACGGGCCTGACGCGGTCGTCGACGTCGCCACGCTCACGGGCGCGTGCATGGTCGCGCTCGGCGACAAGATCGCGGGCTTGATGGGGAATCGCGACTCCTGGAACGAGCAGGTGCAGGCAGCCGCGGACGCCGTCGGAGAGCCGATGTGGCCGCTCCCGCTGCCCCGCGACTACCGCAAGCTGCTCGACTCGGAAGTCGCCGATCTGCGCAACATCAGCACCGGGAGCTACGGAGGCGCGCTCACCGCCGCGCTGTTCCTATCGGAGTTCGTCGAGGGTGTGCCGTGGGTGCACCTCGACATCGCCGGGCCGGCGCGCGCCGGTAGCGACGACGGCTACATCGTCAAGGGCGGGACGGGCTTCGCCGTGCGCACGCTCGTCGAGCTGATCGACCGGTTCAAGAAGCCGGCCCGGAGCAACGCGGCGGACTGATCGGGTGGGTCGTCTCCGCGGTCACGGGATCCGGCAGCGTCTCCGCGAGAGGAACCCGTTCCCGGAGGGCAGCGCCACGATCGGCCTGTGGCTGATCGTGGCCGGAGTCACGGCGTACTTGTTCCTGGCCGTCTCCGGTCGCGCGCTCGGCAGCGACCGCTACAGCGCCCTGGCGGTGCTCTGGGTCCTCGCGTTCACCGCCGCACCCGGCTTCTTCCAGCCGCTGGAGCAGGAGGTCGCCCGGGCGATCGCGGCGCGGCGGGCGCGTCGGGTCGGGACCCTTCCCGTCATCCAGCGCGCCGCCCTCACCGGCGGGCTGCTCGCACTCGGCCTCGTGGTCGTGATCGTCGTCGTCGCCATCGCCTCGCCGCTCGTCGACTCGCTCTTCAAGGGTCAGTCGCTGCTGGTGCTGGCCCTGACGATCATGCTGATCGGCTATCTCACCGAGCACATGACGCGGGGCGTGTTGGCCGGCTACGACCGGTTCAACCCCTACGGGCTCCTCGTCGGGAGCGAGGGGATCCTGCGCCTCGCCGGGTGCATCGTGTTCGCAGTCATCGGTGTCGAGACCGCCGGGCCCTACGGCATGCTCGTCGCGGTGGCGCCGTTCGCGGCGGTGGCGATCTCGCTACGGGGCCAGAAGGGCCTGGTCGAGCCGGGGCCGCCGGCGTCCTGGACGGAGATCTCCACGAACATCGGGTTCCTCGTTGCCGGATCGGCGCTTGCCCTCGCGCTTTTGAACGCCGCCGCCATCGTGGTGCAGTTGCTCTCGAGTGGCTCCGAGTCGGAGCAGACGAGCTGGATCTTCGCCGGCATGCTCCTGTCTCGGGTGCCGCTGTACTTCTTCCAGGCGATCCAGGCGACGCTTGTGCCCGAGCTGTCGGAGCAGCGCGGCGCGGGTGAGCGCCAGGCGTTCCGCGCCGGACTGCACAAGCTCACCGTCGCCGTGATCGTGATCGGCGCCGTGTCGGCGATCGGGTCGGCCGTGCTCGGCCCGTGGGCAGTGCGGACGTTCTTCGGCAGCGACTTCCAGCTCGACGCGCGTGACATGGCGCTGCTCGGGTTGGGATCCGCCGTCTACATGCTCGCCCTGACGTTGGGACAGGCACTCATCGCGCTCGAGCACCACGGCCGCTACGCGCTGGCTTGGGTGCTCGGCGTCGTCGCCTTTCTCGTCGCAGTGCTGATCGGAGGCGAGGACGTGCTCCTACGCGCCGAGCTCGCGTACGTGGTCGGTTCGACCGTCACGCTCGTCGCGATGGCTGCACTGCTGTGGCGGCCGTACCGTGAGACGACAGGCCATGAGGCCGAGGCGCTGTACGACGCCGTCCGCGCCGAACCGGTCGAGCCTTGAGAGCACGCTGTCGTGCTCGAGGTACGTCGCGGCGACGTTCCTCCGTGACGCTTCATTCCTCGGTAGGCCGTTGGCCAAATGCTTCGACGAGTCTCACGAGAGCGCGCACCTCGTGGTAACCCACCTTCCATGGTCCGGCCTTTCGCGCCTCCTGACGGCGCCCTTTGGCCGTGACTGCCTGGACCCAGACCCCATCGCGGTGATCAGTCTGGTGGCGCTCGACGAAGCCGAGCGTCTGGACGAGCGCGCCGCTGTAGCGGTGGTCCCACCGATGGAGCAGCGCATCGGTGAGCGCGACGGCTAGCTCTGCCTGCACCCACCACACCTTCTCCGTTCGCGTTGCCGGTTGGTTGCCGAAGCCGGCGTGATACGCCCCGCCCCGCCGGTCGTCATACCCGTTGCGGAGTGCATGGTCGAGGTGCGCGTAGAAGAGCTCCCACGACGGGGGAAGCCCCAGCACCGTCTCGGCGCGGATGAGCATCCAGGCGAACTCCACGTTGTGCCCATACGACACGGCGTTACTGGAGGCGCCGGCAACCGGCGACCAGTCGCGCTGACGATACTGGCAGCATTGGGCCGGATCGGGAGGGAAGAAATACTGATGGCTGACACGGAGGGCCTCGAGAAGGGATCGGCGAACGTCCTCGGTTCCCGTCGCGTCGTAGAGCTCGATCAGTGCCTCGAGCCAATGGACGTTGGCGTTGGCGCTCTTGAGGCCCGCCACGTCCAGCACAGCGCGGGGATCGTCGATCGGCAGCACACACCAGTCGGGTGTGGTGTGCTCGAACCAGCCCCCGTTCTCAGAATCGTGGGTGTGCTCGTTGACAACGCGGTGCAGATCGAGCGCCGCCGAGAGCGCGTCGCTATCCCCTCCGGCGCGCGCCAACTCGACGAGGGCGTATACGACGAACGCTTGACCGTAGAGGATCTTGGCGTCGTTCAGTGTGTGACCGGCGCGGTCGGTCATCCACCGGTAGCCACCATGGTCGGCGTCGTGGAAGTGCTCTAGCAGAAACCGGTATCCCCGCTCGGCCGCTCCGAGATAGCCGAGGCTCGCCTTGTCGAGTCCCTTCAAGTGCGCATGTGAGAAGACCCAAACAAGCCGGGCGTGGGCGACGAGCTCCTTGTGGTCAGTTGGACTCTGCGACGATCGACCAAGAATGCGGCGCGCGGTCTGTCTCAGCCACGTGCGTTGATAGTCGGAGCGGACGACATACCCACCGTGCTGAGTGTCACGGGTGACACGCAGCCAATAGGGCAGTACGTGCTCTACGAGACGGAGGCGATAGGAGCTCGCGTAACGCGCGAGACGGTCGCGCGCGGAGTCGTCGAGGCGAGCCGTGTTCAGTGATCGGTCGTGGCGCCGTCCGCCAGCGTGGCGTGCGGGAGGCAGAGTTCGTCGTACTCGGCGATGACGATCTCGCCCGCGTTCTCGCCGCAGGCGGGGCACGCCGGGTCGCGGCGCACCTTGAACGTGCGGAACGACTCCTCGAGCGCGTCGTAGGCGAGCAGTCGGCCGACGAGTGGATCGCCGAGGTCGAGGGCGACCTTGATCGCCTCGAGCCCCTGGATCGAGCCGACGATGCCAGGCAGCACACCGAGCACGCCGGCCTCGGCACAGCTCGGCGCGAGCTCGGCGGGCGGCGGCTCGGGCAGCAGGCATCGGTAGCACGGCCCCTCGTAGGGCTCGAACACCGTGACCTGTCCCTCGAACCGGAAGATCGACCCATGCACGACGGGGATTCGCTTCACGAGCGACGCGTCGTTCAGGAGATAACGAGTCGGGAAGTTGTCGGTGCCGTCGACGATCACGTCGTAGCCGTCGATGATGTCGAGGATGTTGTCGGCACCGAGGCGCACGTCGTAGGTGACGACGTCGACGTCCGGGTTGAGCTCAGTGAGCGTCTTCTTGGCCGAGTCGACCTTGCGCTCGCCGATGCGGTCGACGTTGTGCAGGATCTGGCGCTGCAGGTTCGACGCATCGACGACGTCCATGTCGACGATGCCGAGCGTGCCGACGCCGGCTGCCGCGAGGTACATCGCGGCCGGTGAGCCGAGCCCGCCCGCCCCGAGCAGCAGCACCTTCGTCTCGAGCAGCTTCTGCTGCCCGGCCTCGCCGATCTCGGGAAGAAGAACGTGGCGGTGGTACCGGATGCGCTGGTCGGGCGTGAGCGTCTGGGGCGTGATCCACGGACGGCCTTCGTCCTTCCAGCGCCCGAAGCCGCCCCGCATGGACGCGACGTCCTCGTAGCCGAGCTCCTGCAGGGTCTCGGCCGCGAACGCGGAGCGGACGCCGCCGGCGCAGTAGACGACGACCGGCTTGTCCTTCGAGACCCGGTTCTCGACCTGGCTCTCCAGGTGACCGCGAGGGATGAACACGGCGTCTGGCACCGTGCCCTGCTCGTACTCGTCGAGCTCCCGGACGTCGAGGAACGTGGCGTCGCCGAGGCGCTCCTCGGCCTCGGCCGGGTCGAGCTCGTTGATGTTCTGCTTGGTCCGGGCCAGCAGCTCGCGGAAGCCGGGCATCTGAGTCCTCTCGGTCTTGCCTGGGTCGTTGGGCTCGGCGGAGCGGTCCCGCACGGGACCCTCTCCTGAAAAGGCTAGTCCTGGGGTCGGGTATTCCCAAAGGCCATGCCGCCCATGCCCATCGCCGCCCATCGGCCGATGCGTGCGAATACCCTGCGGGAGTCTTGCGACAGTAGGGGGCTCGGCGTGAACCAGGTGCTCGGGATCGACATCGGCGGGACGGGCATCAAGG
>DATFXL010000038.1:0-14731 GCA_035316025.1 Acidimicrobiia bacterium | reverse complement strand
TCGTCGGGTGACCACGCCGCGACGATGTTGATGTCGTGGAGCGCGCCTCGGTTGGGAAACGCTGTTTCGCTCTCAGGGATGCGTGCGACCGCTCCACCCAGGGTGAAGATCGGGATCGTGCTCGCCGGCGACGTGATCCCGCTGGCGTGCTCGACGACGACGTCGATGACGTCGTCTGTCAGCGCGCCGAGCGTGTGCGACTTCCAGTAGTAGTGCTGACCGCGCGGCACCGACGGGTCGAACATCTTTTGGTGCGTGGTGTACGGCTTGGGCACCAGCGTGTCGACGGCCGGCGGGCCCAGCTCGTCGCGGACCACCTGGAATGTGTGCTCGCCGTCGTCGATCGGGCCCGCGTACGTAGCGACGAGCGCGGCGATCGGCTTTCCGTGGAGCTCCTCGGGAACGAACGGCATCGGCGGCGCGAGGCGGAGGGCCGCCATGATCCCGACCTCGTCGGGCGCATCGGCGGCGAACTCTCGTAGGAACCGCAGGACGCGGCGCCCGTCGTCCATCGGCCATGCGAGCATTCCCGCCAGCACGTTGGGGCCGAGCGGATGGAGCTGGAACTCGAAGGACGTGACGACGCCGAAGTTGCCGCCCCCTCCCCGAAGACCCCAGAACAGATCGGGATTCTCCTGCTCGCTCGCGACGACGAGCTCGCCGTCGGCGGTGACGACGTCACACGAGCGCAGATTGTCGATCGACAGGCCGAACTTGCGCATGAGGTGGCCGATGCCGCCGCCCAGGGTCAGCCCGGCGACCCCGGTGTGGCTGACGATCCCGCCGGTGACCGCGAGGCCGAAGACCTGGCTCTCGCGGTCGACGTGCTCGTTGAGGCAGCCACCCTCGACCCGAATGGTCTGGGCCAGCGGGTCGACGCGCGACCCGGTCATGAGCGACAAGTCGATCAACACACCCTCATCGCACAGCGCGTAACCGGCGACTGCGTGGCCACCGCCCCGCACCGACGTGGGCAGGTCCTGCTCGCGGGCGAAGCGAACGGCGGCAATCACATCGGCCACGCCCCGGCAGCGCGCGATCAGCGCCGGGCGACGGTCGATGTTCCCGTTCCAGATCTTGCGGACGTCGTCGTAGTGGCCGTCGCCCGGTCGCACGAGCTCGCCCAGGAAGCCGGGCTCGAGCGTGTCCACGGCGGCGCGGTCGAGTGTTGTCATCCCTGCCCTCCTTGTGTCCGGAACCAGCGTGCCGGACCTCAGCGCCGAGCGCCAGTACACCCCTGGCTGTCACACCCCCGCGCTTTGATGCGTCCGGAGGCTGACATCTGGGCTCCCTGGGTACGCGTGATCCAGCTACAGCGTCGTCGTCCTCGACAGGTCGGCGGCCCGTTGCATCATGTCGAGGACGATGGGGCCGAAGGCCTGCATCTTGGGGTTGTCGGCGCCGCCATCGACGTAGCGTGCGTATCCGCCCTCGAGCACGATCGCGATCTTGAAGCGGGCCAGGATCTCGTAGTAGTCGATCTCGTCGACGGACCGGCCGCTCTCGTTCGCGTAGTACTCGAGCAGCTCGTCGCGGGTCGGGAGCCCCGTGTAGTCGACGTACCCCATCGACGGCGCGTCGCCCTCGCGCGGCCAGCCCATGATCACCCAGCCCAGGTCGAGCAGCGGGTCACCGACGGTGGCCATCTCCCAGTCGACGATCGCCGCCAGCCGCGCGGGCGCGCCGTGGGCGAACATCACGTTCGCGAACTGGTAGTCGCCGTGGATGATCCCGGGCTCGTAGACGCTGGGCTTGTGGTGCCGGAGCCAGTCGGCCGCCTCGTCGGTTCCGGGCAGCTCCCGGAACTGGAACCGCGACAGATGGGAAAGCCAGCGGTCGACCTGACGCTCGTGAAAGCCGTCCGGCCTGCCGAACCCCTCGAGCCCGCGCTCCCGCCAATCGACCTTCGACAGCTTGGCGATGCCGTCGACGAGCTGGAACCCGAGCCGGCGCCGCGCCTCGACGTCCGTGTCGAACGGCGCCGGCCACGTCCGGCCCATGCTCATCGGCGACCAACCGTCGATGTGGCCCATCAGATAGAAGGTGGCGCCGAGCACGCTCGTGTCCTCGCACACCGCGATCGCCTCGGGATGCGGGACGTCCGTCCCGTTCAGCGCCTCGAGCACGCGGTATTCGCGCAGCATCGTCTCGTTCCGGCCCGCCGGCACTTCTCTCGGCGGCCGCCGCAGCACCATCCGCCGGCCGCCCCGCCGGAACTCGAAGATCTCGTTCGACGCGCCCCCACTGACGAAGTGCGTCTCGATCGGCTCCCCCGCGCCGGGCAACCTGCGATCGTCCATCCACCGCGCCAGCGCGTCCGTGTCGACGAGGCCCTCCGTCCTGGCCTCGTCGTCCGCCGACTGGAACAACGCGTCCGTCACAGGTTCCCCACCTCCAGGTCGAGCAGGTGCGCGAACCTTGCCCGCGCCTCCGCCCGCCGCTCGGGCAGGTGTGACGGCGGGAAAAGCCCCTCGTAGGGCTGGTACTGCTTCAGCACCTGCCGGGCGATCGTCACCTTGTGCACTTCGGTCGGCCCGTCGGCGATGCCCATGATCGGCGCCGCCAGCCACATGCCCGCGAACGGCATCTCGTTCGACACACCGAGCGCGCCGTGGATGTGCATGGCGCGGTACACGACGTCGTGCATCACCTTCGGCGTCGCGACCTTCACCCCTGCGATCTCCGTACGCGCCTTGTGCCCGCCGACCTGGTCGATCGTCCACGCCGCGTGCAACACCTGCAGCCGGAACTGCAGCAGCTGGATCCACGACTCGGCGATCGCGTCTTGCACCATCTGCTTCTTTGCCAGCACCTCGCCCTGCGTCTGCCGGCTCAGCGCCCGCTCGCACATCATGTCGAACGCCCGCTGGCACACGCCGATCGTCCGCATGGCGTGGTGGATGCGCCCGCCGCCGAGACGCGTCTGCGCGATCACGAACGCCTGCCCCTCGCCCCCCAGCAGATTCTCGGGCGGGACGCGCACGTCCTCGTACCGCACGTACGCATGGGCACCCTCGCCCTCGCTCTCGCCGCCGAGGCCGACGTTGCGGACGATGTTCACGCCGGGTGTGTCCGTGGGCACGAGGAACATCGAGGCCCCCTGGTACACGGGCACGTCGGGGTCGGTGATCGCCATCACGATGGCGAACTTGGCGTAGCGCAGGTTGGACGAGAACCACTTCTCGCCGTTGATGACCCACTCGTCGCCGTCGCGCTCGGCGCGACACCGGAACTGCTGCGGGTCCGAACCCGCCTGCGGCTCGGTCATCGAGTAGCACGACGAGATGCGGCCGTCGAGCAGCGGCTGGAGGTACCTCTCCTTCTGCTCCTCGGTGCCGTAGTGGGCGATGATGTCAGCGTTGCCGGAGTCCGGCGCCTGGCTGCCGAACACGCTCGGCGCCCAATTCGACCGCCCGAGGATCTCGTTCATCAACCCGAGCTTCAGCTGCCCGTAGCCCTTGCCCCCGAGCTCCGGACCGAGGTGACACGCCCACAGGTCGCGCGCCTTCACCTCGTCCTGGAGCGGACGCACCACCTTTTCGTGGACGGGGTGGTCCTTGTCGTACACGAGGTGCGAGCTGAACGCGAGGTCGAGCGGCTCGATCTCCGTCTGCACGAACTCGGTCATCCAGTCGAGCTTCCCTTGGAACTCGGGCTCGGTGGAGAAATCCCAGGCCATCGCTTACCCCCGCGTCGTCGGCGCCGTCACAACGTCGCCACGTTCACCGTCTGCTTGCCCGCCGCCGTCTCCGACTCGGTCGGCGTGAGCGTCACTCTGCGTCCGACCAGCTCGTCGTGCTCGATCGACGACAGCACATCGCCGTCGAGCACCTTCCCGTACGCGCGGTCTCCGTCGGGGACGTCACAGACCACGACCCCCCACTCCGGCCCACCGTCACGACCGTGCACGACCGAGTACGCCGCGACCGTCCCGGCGCCGTCGTAGACATCGCGGATGGTGCGTTTCCCGGCCGCATCGAGCTTCCCCTGCACGCCATCCCGGTCCGGCGGTCCGACGACGCCCGGCTCGGTCGAGTAGAGGCCGTACACGTGCTTCGTCATGTGCATGCCGACGCCACTCAGCAGGCCGTACGAGCCGGGATCGTTGCGCAACACGTCCGCCATGGTCGCGATCGAGTGTGTCATGTAATCGCTGCCGGCGCCGCCGTGGTAGGGCAGCCCACCCGTCACCGTGAGCAATCGCTCGTCGTCGTCCTCGAGACCGAGCGCGTCGCGGGCGAAGTTCACCGAGCTCCCGAAGCAGCTGTAAACGTCGAAGTGAGCGACGTCGTCGACCCCGACGCCGCCGACCCGCAGCGCCTCCCCCGCCGCCGCCGCCATGGCCGGCGACCGCCACATCTCGTCGTGCTCGGCGACGTAGACCGGATCGGTCGCGTAACACCAACCCCGCAGGTACACCCGGCGCTCCGCGGGCACGCCGAGCGCGTCGGCCGCTTCGTGGCTGGCCAACATCACCGCCGCTGCCATGTCTACGTCCATGATCGACACCATGTACTTCGTGTACGGATAGCCGACCATGCGGTTCTCCGGCGTGGCGGTGACGATCTCGTCCGCCGAGCGCGCCACGCGGAACCACGCGTTCGGATTCGCCGCCGCCAGCTCGGTGAACGGCTCGAACAGCGCACCGAGGTCCTTCCGGTACTCCTCGAGCCCGACGCCCATGTGTCCGCGCCGGGCGTTGTCGAAGATCGCGAACGTGAGCCACGCCTGGAACACCTCGTGCGCGACCTCGGCGGGATGGAACGGCGCCTCCCACGGGAACGGCCGCCGCTCCTCCGGCTTGAACCGGTACGGATACCGTTCGCCTCGCTGCTTGTATCGCCGCTGGGTCGCGAGCGCCTCGGCGCCACACACCAGCGCGAGGTCGAGCTCCCCGGCGCTGATCCGCTCGGCGGCGCCGTTCACGAGCACCTGGGGCGTCGTGCCGCCGATTCCGGAGTAGAACGAGTGCCGGGGCGCAATGTCGAGCTCGTCGGCGAGGCGCGCCGGCGGGTCGTCGTACTGCCATGTCTGGCAGTACACGATCTGGAGGCTGTCGAGACGGTCGAGCACCGACGACCCGAGCCCGGAGTCGTCGGCGGCGAGGCGCACTACGTCCTCCCACATCAGCAGCGGCTCGGGCGCGCCCTCGTCGCCCACCTCCTCGGGATGCCAGGTGCGCTGCCCCACGCCGATCAGGCACGGCGCGCGCGGGTCGACGACCGGCATCCCTACTTCCCCTGCCAGTCCGGCTTGCGCTTCTCTTTGAATGCCTTCGGGCCTTCCTTGGCGTCCTCGGTCTGGAAGATCATCGAGCTCAGCTGGCTCTCGTTCTTGTACGCGTCGCGCAAGCTCATGCCGAGCCCCTCCCAGACGCTTTGCTTCGTCGCCTGGACCGCCAGCGGCGCGTTGGCGGTGATGCGGCGGGCGAACTCGTACGCCTTGTCGAGCAGCTGGTCACGGGGAACGATCGCGTTGAGCAGCCCCATCTCGTAGGCGCGCTGGGCCGGGATGAGGTCGGCGCACAGCAGGAACTCCATCGCGTAGGGGAAGGGAATCTGTCGCGGTAAGCGCACCGTCGTCCCGCCTCCGGCGAACAACCCGCGCTTGGGCTCCATCACCGCGAACTGGGCCTCGGGGCACGCGACCCTCATGTCGACACCGCCGAGCATCTCCATCCCTCCCGCGGTGCAGAAGCCGTTGATGGCGGCGATGATCGGCTTCCAGATCTTCGCTCCCCGTAGGACCGCCTTCGTGCCGTCGTCGAGGCGGTACCCGTCGACCTCGCTCAGACCCTCGTTCTGGATGCGCTCGGCAACCTTTGTGATCTCGGGGACGTACGTCTTGAGGTCGGCGCCGGTGAAGAACGCGTCGCCGACGCCGGTGATGATCGCCACCCACGCGTCCGGGTCCTCGTCGAAGCGCTCCCATGCCGTGCGCAGCTGCTTGAAATGCTCCATGTCGGCGGAGTTCCGGGCCTCCGGCCGGTCGATCGTGATGCGGACGACGTGCTCGTCGTCGCGCTTGTAGTGGATGGGCATGGGCGCCTTCCTGCGAGGCTCGTGAACCTGACACGATAGTCAGGAAAGGTCCGACCGCGGTCCGGGGCCACAGGGGGAGCATCGTGCGCGAACACCGTTACTCGTTCGACATGCCGCACTCGGCGGCGCGCGTCTGGGCGTTGTTCCAGGACTACGACCGATGGACCGACTACGCGCCGATGGTGAAGCGCGTCGACGTCCTGTGGCCTGGCGACGAGCACCACAACGGACGGCTCCGGCGCGTGATCTACCAGATGCCGCTCGGCCGCGAGGGCTCGGCGCTGGAGCTCGTCACCGACGTCGAGCCCGAACGCGGGTACACCTACACGATGATCTCGAGGGACGCCGGCAACGACCAGACGGGCAAGATCCGGCTGGAGCCGCTCGGCCCGAACCGCACCCGGTTCCACTTCGAGGAGCGCTACGACCTCGCGAAGGCGCCGTGGAA
Organism: Acidimicrobiia bacterium; assembly: GCA_035316025.1. Classification (GTDB taxonomy): domain Bacteria; phylum Actinomycetota; class Acidimicrobiia; order IMCC26256; family JACDBD01; genus JALZAA01. The sequence continues at coordinate 8,242 of DATFXL010000038.1, read as the reverse complement.
GTGGTTCGAGGGCCCGATCTACGGGTTCATCAACAAGAAGAACGAGGAGAGCATGCGGCGGGCGTCGGAGTGGCTGAGCGCGCACCCCGAGTACCGTGCCGACCTCGTGGAACCCGAACCGCAGCCGCAGCAACAGAGCAGCGGGAGCTGAGGTGGCGGACCGACACAAGGCGCTCGTGACGGCGCCGTTCCGCGGCGAGGGACTCGTCAAGCTCGAGCGCCTCGCCCACGTCGTCTATGACCCGTGGATCGAGCAACAGCCTCTGCGTATCTACAACTCCGCGCAGTTGGCCGACCGCGTCACCGAAGAAGGCGCGGATGTCGTCGTGGTCGAGAGCGATTCTGTCAAGGGCCCGGTCCTGGATCTCCCGCTCGTCGCCGTAGGGTCCTGCCGGGGCGATCCGAACAACGTCGACGTCGAAGCCGCCACCGCTCACGGCATCCCCGTGCTGAGGGCGCCCGGGCGCAACGCCGACGCCGTCGCCGAGCTCACGGTCGGGCTGCTGCTGGCCGTCACCCGCGGCATCGTGCGCGCCGACCGGGACGTCCGTGAGGGCGAGATCTTCCGCGACGGGACGATCCCCTATCAGCGCTTCCGCGCCTGGCAGCTCGCCGGGCGCACCGCCGGCCTCGTCGGCCTCGGTGCCGTCGGGCGCGCCACCCGCTGGCGTCTCGAGGGGCTCGGCATGCGCGTGATCGCGCACGATCCGTACGCCGACGACGCCACGCACTCGCTCGACCACCTGCTCGCCGAGGCCGACGTCGTGTCGATACACGCCATGGTCACGCCCGAGACCCAGGGCATGATCGGAGCCGAGCAGTTCGCCCGCATGAAGGACGGCGCGATCTTCGTCAACAGCGCCCGTGCCATGCTCCACGACACGGACGCGCTGGTAACTGCTCTCGAGTCGGGCAAGCTCGCCGGCGCCGGACTCGACCACTTCGAGGGCGAGCACCTCCCCACCGACCACCCGCTCGCCCAGATGGAGAAGGTGGTTCTGACGCCGCACATCGGTGGCGCGACCTACGACACGGAGGCGAACCACTCGAAGCTCATCGCCGACGGCCTCGAGCAGCTCCTCGGCGGGGGCAAGCCCGACAACCTCGTGAACCCGGAGGTCCTCACGTGAGCCCCGAGACGAAGCTGACCACACAGGAGACCAAGGAAGCCGTCCTGTGGGTCGCCAAGGAGATGCTGGCCACCAACCTGGTCGAGGGGACGGCCGGCAACCTGGGCGCGCGCCTCCCCGACGGCAACGCCGTGCTCACGCCGTCGTCGCTCGACTACACCGAGATGACGCTCGACGACCTGGTCGTCACCGACCTCGACGGCAACGTGCTCCAAGGCGAGCGCAGCCCGACGACCGAGAAGGCTCTCCATCTCTCGGCCTTGCGCATGCACGACGAGATCAACGCCACCATGCACTGCCACGCCCGCCACGCCACGATGTTCGCCCTGACGCGCCAGTCGATCCCGGCCGTGATCGAAGAGTTCGTCGTCTACGTCGGCGGCGACGTCGAGGTCGCCGACTACAAGACGACCGGCACCGACGAGCTGGCCGAGGAGGTCGCCAAGCGGGTCAGCGACCGCGCCGCCGTGCTCATGGCCAACCACGGGCTGTTCGCCGTGGGCAAGGACCCGAAGCACGTCCTCCACGTCGCCCATCTCGTCGAACGCACGGCCGGGATCATCTGGGGCGCGCGGCAACTCGGTGAGATCGTCCCCATCCCCGACGAGGTCAACGAGACCTTCGCCGGCTACTACCGCTTCGGACGCACCGGGAAGTTCTGACTTGTTGGCGTTGACAGGTCAGGCGGCGATGGCAGCGAGCAGGGAGTCGTTGACCCCGGAGCTGCCGACGGTCGTCGCCTCGAGCTCGTAGTGCTCACCAGTGGCCTCGACGTCGAACACGACCTTGGTGGCGAGCTTGCCCGGTGTGGTCTCGACCTTGAGGTCCGACCGGTCCCACACTCCGAGCTGGTCCTCGAGCTTCCAGTTGCGGCCCTTCTGCTTGCACGCGAACGCGTAGAGCTTCTCACCCGTCACGGCGAGGAGCACCGTCTTCGTGCCCTTCCACGACGTCCGCGCAAGTCCGGCGGCGTCCTTGTTGGCCTTCCGCCGCTTGAACATCGCGGCCACGCCGCTCACCTGATCGAGCCCGAATGAACCCCACGTCCCCGCGGGTTGGAGGATGCCGGCCGCAACCACCGGTTCGGGGATCTCCTCCTGTGCCGTCTCGTTGACCTTCGCAACCCAGTCGGTCGCCACCGTCTTCTCCTTGTCTCGAGTGTCGATCGGACCGTCCCAGGGCACCACGACCGGCGGGCCGCGCCATGAGTAAGGCCTACTCAAAATCGGCTCCACGGCTACGGTGCCGCGCATGAGCGGCAGGGAGCGTCGGTTCTTCTCGGCCGAGATCGAGACGATGCCGCGTCACGAGATCGAACGCGTCCGGGAGGATCGCCTTCTCGGCGACCTGCTTCCTTGGGCGTACCAGCGGTCGGCGTTGATCCGCGAGGCGTGGGATGCGGTCGGCGTCACCGCCGACGACGTCCAGTCGATGGACCAGTTCCACGAGCGGGTCCCGTTCATCGACAAGAACGCGATTCGGGCATTCCGGGACCGCAACCGCGATCCGTACGGGGGCATGCTCTGCCTCGACCCGAAGATGACCGAGATATTCAGCGCGATCTTCTCCACCTCGGGGACGACCGGCGACCCGACGCCGGCGCCGTACGCCGGGCGCGGGCCGAGCATGCTCGTGCGCGAGTTCTGGGAGCTCGGCTGCCGGCCCGGCGACTACTTCACCTACTGCCTGTTCACCTTCCGCGGCCCCGGCATCCACGACACGATCCGCGGGATCGGCGCCACACCGGTGTTCGTCGATCATCAGCCCGCCGACGTGCCGCAACTGATCCGCTTCAGCCGCGAACTGCGCCCGACCGCCTGGTACAACCTCTCCGGCCCGCTCGTGCTCGCGATCGAGCAGTACGCCGCCGCCGCCGGCACCGACCTCGCCGAGGCGTTCTCGAGCTACCGGGGAGTCACGCTCGCGGGCGAGCCGATCGGCCCACGCGCACGCCGGCGAGTCGAGGACGGCTGGGGCCTCGAGCTCTTCGTGCACACGGCCGTCGGGGACGTCGGCGCGGCCACCGAGTGTCGCGAGCACGACGGATGCCACTACTGGGAGGACACCTGCTACCTCGAGGCGCTGGACCCCGATGGTGCCGCACCGGTCGGCGATGGGGAACGCGGCGAGTTGGTGTCGACGACCCTGCTCGACAAGATCGCGCCGCTCGTCCGCTACCGGTCCGACGACCTCGTGCGCATCACGCACGAGCCGTGCGCGTGCGGCCGGACCCACGGACGCGTCTGGCCACTCGGCCGCAAGGGGGACGAAGTCGTCGTCGAGGGTCGATCCGTCCTTCCGGGCGACCTGTGGGCCGCTATCGAAGCGGTCCCGGAGACGAGCGCCGGCTTGTTCCAGGTGATCCGGACCCGCCGCGAGGTCGACCGGCTCCGACTGCGCGTCGGCTACGCCGCCGCCGGCGGACGCGCCCGCGGTGATCTCCGCACACGGCTCACCGAATCCGTACATGGGGCGATCGGTGTCGAGCCCGACGTCGAGCTCGTCGACAACGACGAGCTCCTGCGCCAAGGGCCGCCGCACAAGATCCCGCGCGTCGCGAAGCAATGACCTGGTGACGTTCGCCAAGCGGTACGAGGATCCACCCGAGGAGTGGGGCGTCGGACGGGTCGACGTCGATGGCGAAGTGACGCCCTGGCCGGTGGCACAACGCGACATCGACGACGAGGCGGATTCGCTCGCGCCCCGGCTCGCAGCCCTGGGACTCGAGCCGGGCGGGCTCGTCCTCGTCGTGGCGATGCTCTCGCAGGCCGTGCACTCCGTCCCGCTCGAGCGGGCCGCGGGAAGGATCGGCGCGCTCTACTCGTCGGCCGACTCGACCCCGTTCGACGCGTTCCGCGTCGCCGCGCTCACCCGTCAGCTCGGACCCCAAGTGGTGATCGGGATCACGGGTGGCGTGCTCGACGGCCTGGTCGACGCGGATCGGGATCCGGTGGAGGTGCTGGGGCCGGTGCGGTCAGTCGTGACCGCCGACGAAGACGCGCACGCCCGCTTGCGCGCCGACGGCCTCGCTGCGAAACGCTGGGTGAAGCTCGGACCGACGAGCGCGGTCGAGGAAGTTGCCGGAGACGGGCCCGTGTACGACGCGTCGCGCTGGCGCGTCGAGGAGCACGGCGGCGAGCTGGTGATCAGCAACCTCGCACCCCGGCTCACGCATGCCGCCGCGCTCCGGACGGGGATCCGCGGCCGAGTGGTCGAGGAAGGGCGCCTCAGCGTTTCCGTATCAGCGTGAGCCCGTCGCCGACGGTGAGGATCACGCTCTCGACGCGCTCGTCGTTCGCGACCATGTCGTTGAACGCCAGGATGGCCCTCGTGTTGTCGTCCGATGCCTTCGGGTCGGCGACGGCGCCACCCCACAGCGTGTTGTCGACGAGGATCACGCCGTTGCGCCGCAAACGCGACAGTACCTCCGCGTAGTAGCTCGGGTAGTTCGCCTTGTCGGCGTCGATGAACGCGAGGTCGAACTGCTCCCCCGCCGGAAGCTGTCGGAGCGTGTCGACGGCCGGTGCGAGCCGAAGCTCGATCTTCCCGTCGAGCCCGGCGCGCTCCCAGTACTTCCGGGCGATGGCCGTCCATTCCTCGTTCACGTCGCAGCACAGGAGCGTGCCGTCGCCGGGAAGACCCCGGGCGATGCTGATCGACGAGTAGCCCGTGAACGTGCCGACCTCGATCGCAGACCTGGCACCGACGAGCCGTGTCAGCACCGTCATGAACGCGCCCTGCTCCGGCGCGATCTGCATCATCGAGATGCCGCCCAGCTCCTCGGTCTCGGCAATAAGGTCTCGCTGCACGTCGTCGAGCGGCGGCGCGTGCGCGACGAGGTACTCATGGACAGGCTTGGTGAGGAAGAACGACTTCGGCGCGTCAGGCATAGGGAAGAGGCTACGCGAGCCTGAACCGGGGCAACCCCACCTCGTCGGTGATCTTGTCGCACGCCAGCGTGACGCGGGAGCCGACGTACAGCGTCTCCTCGGTCGCGTCGACGACGTTACTCGCCAGCCGGACCGGCTCGTCCGACGCGCCGTCGACCTCCACGACGCTCACGTTGTACGGAACCACCGGCTCGACGGCGGGATGCAACGGTTGCACGACCCACGTGTACGTGAACACCGTGCCGGTCCCCGGCAACGTGTCCCAGTCCCAGGCGAGCGAGCCGCACCGGTAACACCCTTCGGTCGGCGGATGGCGGTGGGCGCCGCAGTCGTGACATCGCTGGACGTCGAGCCGCCCCTCCGCCGCCGCCTTCCAGAACCCGGCGTTCGTGCCGGTGACGGGCGGTAAGGGCAAGTCCGGCAGGTACGGCGCGCCGTCGCGCAGCGCCGTCACGTGCTCGCCCGGACCGGCGCTTCGAGACCATAGAGCCGCGCCGTGGTCTCGTAGGTGATGCGGCGCCGCTCCGCCGGGTCGACGGCGGCGAAGATCCGCTCGAGGGTCTCCTGGGTATGTGGCCAGGTGCCCTCCGGATGTGGATAGTCCGACGCCCAGAGCAGCGGCTCGACGCCAGTGAAGTCGCGGTTGACCACGCCGGCGGCATCGTTGCCGAACGTGACGTGGCCCTGCCGGCGCACGTAAAAGCTCGGCGGCTCGGCGAGTTTCGGCCGGACCCACTGCTCGTGCTCCTCGAACGCCTCGTCCATCCGCTCGAGCAGCCACGACAGCCATCCCGCGCCGCACTCGACCATTACCACGTGCAGGTCCGGGAACCGCTCGAGGACACCGGAAGTCGCGAGGTACGCCAGCGTGCGCTGCGCGCCCAGCCCCACCTCGACGTAGTTGATGACCGCGCCGCCAAGCCCGCGCTCCGTCACCGGGTTGGCGCCCGTGCCGACGTGGAAGCTCACCGGCATCCCGAGAGCTTGGGCCGCTGCCCACACCGCGTCGTACCGGTCGCTGTTATACGCACCGTCCGCCGGCGCTTGCATGGGCAGCATGACCGACCGCAATCCGAGGCGGGCGACCCGCTCGATTTCGCGCACCGACTCGTCCGGCTCCTGGACGGGGATCAGCGCCGCTCCCGCGAACCGCTTCGACGCCGCCGCGAACGTCTCGGCGAGCCAGTCGTTGTACGCACGCGCCGTCGTCCACCGCAGCTCTGGATCCGGGATCACGAACGCGAACAACGCGATCGTCGGGTACAGGACCTCGCCCCACACGCCGTCCTCGTCGAGGTCCCGAGCGCGCAGGTCGGGATCGGACCCGCCGGCGCGGAACCCGGTCGCCGTCCGTTTCTGCTCGTCGGAGTCCGCGGACGGCGGCCCCATACGGCGAGGCGGTGTCCCTTCGACGACGAACATCCACCGGCCGTCCACCTCCTCGATGCGCGGGGCGCGTCCCCGGAGGTGCGAAGGCAAGCGTTGCACCCAGAGGTCGAGCGGCTCGACGACGTGCGAGTCGGCGCTGTTCACGAGCGTGGTCACGGTGTCACTTCCTCAGGATCATCGAGCCGGACGGCGTCGGGCCCGCACCCGCGACCACCAGCGCGACCTCGGCTCCGGCGATCTGGTTTGCGGCGGTCCCCCGCAGCTGGCGCACTCCCTCGAGCACGTGTGTCACGCCGTGCAGGTACACCTCGGCGAGGTTGCCGCCGTGCGTGTTGACCGGCAGCGGACCCTCGGGCCGGATGCTGCCGTCGGCGACGAACGGGCCGCTCTCTCCCGGCTTACAGAACCCGAAGTCCTCGAGGCCCATGAGCACGAGTGGCGTGAAGTGGTCGTAGATCTCGACCACGTCGATGTCGTCGGGACCGACGCCCGCGAGGCGGTACACCTCTTCGGCGGTGGCGTGCTGCCCGGCCGTCGGATAGTCGGCCTCGGGCATGTTGTGACCCGACAGCATCCCCTCACCCCAGCGGTAGCCGCCGGCCATCGACGCCGACCGTACGAACACTGGCGTTTGGCGCAGGTCGTGTGCCCGCTCCGGCGTTGTGAGGATCATCGCCCCCGCGCCATCGCTCTCCATGCAGATGTCGAGGAGCCGCAACGGGTCGGCGATCATCCGGGAGTTGTGATGATCCTCGACGGTGATCTCGGTGCGGAAGAGCGCGTCCGGGTTCGTCGCTGCATTGCGCCGGGCGTTGATCGAGACCTCGGCGAAGTGGTCGGGCGTCGTGCCGTACACCGCCATGTGGCGACGCGCCGGCAGCGCAAACATCTGCGCAGGCGACATCAGCCCGAACGGGAGCGCGTACCCGAACGGGGCCGGGAGCTGCCCCTGCAGCCCGGCGAGCGATCGGCCGAACCGCTGTTTCCCCTGGCTGATGGCGCGTACCACGACGACGTACTCGGCGACGCCGGTGGCGACGGCCATCGCCGCGTTCACGAACGCCCCGCCCATCCCGGCGCCACCGCCACCCCAGACCATCCCTGCGTACCGGACCCGCGGTGTCCCGAGCGCCATCTGCAACGTCGACGGATGGGCAGCGTCGTCCGAGTAGGAGGAGAAGCCATCGAGCTTCTTTGGATCGAGGCCGGCGTCGCGGCAGGCGTCGTGGATCGCTTGGAGCGCGAGCCGTAGCGTGCCTTCGGCTTCCAGCTCGCCGCGCTTCCCATAGGCGGAGCGGCCGATGCCGACGATGCACGCCTGGTCACGCAGGAGATCGTCCTGCGTCACGTCGCGTCACTCCTGAGGGTGGTCACGGCGAACCGTGTCGCGAGTGCGACCGCGCAGTCGCGCGTCATCGCGCCGGTGCCGAGAAGCTTGTCGGTCATGAGGCCCGAGCACAGATGGTGGATCGCGAGCGCGTCGCGCTCGGGCTCGGCGGATGGGAACGCGCCCGACGACCTTCCCTCTGCGATCGCCTCCTCGAGCGGCGCGAGCTGTCGGCGCACACAACGGATCACGTCGTAAGGGAACTCGGAGGCGACGACCTGGCGCTCGACGAGGAAGACACGGGTACGCGCGGCGAGACGGCCGTCGTACGCGAGCGCCAGCGTGCCCGCCACCCACACCTCGACCTTCTCGGCCGGTGTCCCGGCGGCGGCGACCTTCCGCCCGAGCCGATCGCCGGCGCGCGCCGCCTCCCGATCGAAGAGCGCGAGAAACAGCTCCGACTTCCCGCGGAAGTGGCGGTAGAAGGCCCGGGTCGAGAGTCCTGC
>DATFXL010000037.1:0-27709 GCA_035316025.1 Acidimicrobiia bacterium | reverse complement strand
CGGCGTACTGTTCGGCGCTGCTTCGACGTGGCCGTAAGCGTTCGACCGACGCCGCCAGCTCTCGCGCGTCCTTCCCGACGAGTGTCGTGGAGAGTTGCGTCACCTCGACGCTCGATGGAGCGCGGCCGGCCCCCTCACAATGCGACCGCAACGCGCCGACTTTGCGGGCGACGACATCGGCCTCTCCAATGATGTTGCATGCGTCTGCGTACCGCGCCGCGAGCCGAAGCGTGCGACGTTCACCGTTGCCACCGACGAGGATCGGGACGTGGTCCTGCAACGGGCGCGGGTAACACATGGCCTCCGGGACGCGCAGGACACGACCTTCGAATGACGGAGCGCCCTTCCCCCAGTACAGCGGGAGGAACTGGAGCGCGTCTTCGAGCAACGTGTATCGGTCGGCGAGTGGCGGGAAGGGTATGCCGAGAGCTTCACTCTCGGCCGCGAACCATCCCACGCCGAGCCCACAGTTGGCACGGCCACCCGAGACGGCGTCGAGCGTCGCGATGATCTTGCCGAGGTGCGCGACGGGGCGGTGCGTGATCCCAGCCACCAGGGTGCCCAGACGCACCCGCTCGGTATGTGCCGCCAGGAACGCGAGGGTCGTGTAACCCTCCAGCATGTCGTGCCACGCAGGCCCGAACATCGGGATCTGCCGGTAATGATCCATGACCCAGATGCTCTCGAAGCCAGCATCCTCCGCGGCGCGACCGATCTCACTCAGCCTCGCCCGGGCCTCTGCGGGGCCTCCCGGCCAATCGAAGGTCGGCACCTGGAGACCGAACCGGAGATCCACCGGCTCCACACGCTGACGAACCGACTCCGACGATGCGTGCGCGACGTGCGCCGGCACTGTGCGCACACGCGAAGCCTCGGTCAGCACGAAGTCGAAACCGTCGTCAGCGAGCCCTACGCACTGCTCTCGGAACTGTCGGGCCTGCCCGGCGAGCACCCGTTGAGGAACGGACTTGTGACGCTCCCGATTACGGACCCGACACTCGGCCAGCGGCGTCGAGAACGCAACGCAGACACACGGCATCGCATATTGACGCGCCCGCCCCACCCACGCCTGTCGCCGGAGCGGATCGAGACCAAGAGTATCGACGACGGTTGTCAGACGACGCTTCGTTCTCCGCTCAACGATCTGCTCGAGCAACATGAACGCGTCATCGCTCGCCGTGATGTCATCCTCACCCGCACCGACGACGGCACGCAGCATGTCGCTCGAGACGATCTGCTCAGGTTCAAAATGCGCCGCCGCCCACGTGCTCTTCCCCGAACCCGACATGCCCACGAGGACCACCAAACACGGAGCCGGGAGCACCACCTCCGCGGGCGTGGCGTCATCGCCATACACCATGCTTCCAGCGTGACACCCGCGCACCCATGCGCGGAAGAGCGGCCGACGCGCAGTGCGTTGGTCCAAATTTCATTGTTCGCTCGGCTGGCCCCACGCGCCTTCTGCGGCATCAAGGAACCGGCGCGCGGTCCGAGAGTTCTTCTCGATGGATATCTGCCCGTCGCGCTCGAGGTCGCCGCGGGCCGCCCGACCGGTGGCGAGGCGGAAGAGCGCTCGGGGCGGTGCGTCGATGATGGCGATGGGGTGTGCAGCTGCGCCCCGCCGTGCCTGGTAGCGGCCGTCGCTGACCATCAGCGTGTACGGCTCGCCGTCGACGCGCAGCTCCAGCTCGCTTCGGTCGGGCATTCCTGTCGGCCGCGTGCTGACGGCGAGCGAGTATGCGAGCCAACCCGTTCGCAGCGCTTCCCCGCGCTGTGGCCGGTCCATGAGTCGCAGCCCCCATTTGGCGAGCTCGTCGACGACGGGTCGCAGGGCCCGACCGTCGTCGGTCAGCACATACACCGCGGAAGCGGCGGGCGGGGCGAGCTTCTCCCGCGCCACGATGCCGGCCTCCTCGAGCTCCCGGAGGCGCACTGCGAGCACGTTTGTACCGACACCTGGGAGGCCGTCGAGCAGGTCGGTGTAGCGCTTGGGTCCGAGGAGCAGTTCCCGTAGGACGAGGATCGCCCACCGATCGCCGATCACGTCGAGTGCGCGGGCGATCGAACAGAACTGGCCGTAGCGCTTCACGATCCTCCTGTCCTTCCGCTGTGACTTCTGTTGCACAAGATAGCACTTTCCTTTCAGAAGTGAAAGTGGTAGAGGTAACGATGTGACGGAGACCGCGTTCCAAGCCACCGAGTCGCTCCGAGAGCGAAGCCGGTACGGCAACGATCCGGTGCGGGTGCGCGACCTCAGGAAGACGTACCCCAATGGCGTCGCGGCGCTGCGGGGCGTGTCGCTGGCCGCCTACGAGGGCGAGATCTTCGGCCTCTTGGGGCCCAACGGCGCCGGCAAGACGACCACCGTCGGCGTCCTCACCACCCTGGTACGTCCGACCGCCGGCGAGGCGCTCGTGGACGGTCGTGACGTCGTCGTCGACCCCCTCGGTGTGCGGCGGCGCATTGGCGTCGTCTTCCAGGACAGCGTGCTCGACAACGAGTTCAGCGGCGTCGACAACCTCCGCCTCCACGCCCGCCTCTTCGGTCTGCCCCGTGACATCGCCGACGCCCGCATCGACGCGCTCCTGCGGCTGATGGATCTGTACCAGCGCGCCGACGACGGCGTTCGCACCTACAGCGGAGGGATGCGGCGCCGCCTCGAGATCGCGCGGGCCCTGCTCGCCGGGCCGCGCATCTTGTTCCTCGACGAGCCCACCGTGGGACTGGACCCCGAGGTGCGAAACGAGATTTGGCGTCTCATCGCCGATCTGCGCCAACGAGAAGGCGTGACCATCGTGCTCACCACGCACTACCTCGAGGAGGCGGAGCTTGTGTGCGACCGGGTCGGGATTCTCCACGCGGGCGTGCTCGTGGCGCTCGACACTCCACGGCGGCTCGTCGACGCCCTCGGCGAACAGATCATCGACGTGCGCGTGCTCGGCGACGCAGCACCCGTGGCCATCGCGCTGACGCAAACCGGTGTCGGCAGCCACGCCCCGCTCGTCGCGTCGGGATCCGTGACCATGGCCAGCAACGCGCCGAGCGGTGACCTCGCCGACACCCTCGGCTCGCTGGCGGGCGCACACGCGCAAGTTGTCGGGACGGCTGTTCGACGCGCAACGCTCAACGATGTCTATCTGCACCTGACCGGTGGGGCCACGGACCACCCGCCAGCGCCGGACGGAGACCCGCGATGACCGCCACCGTGGTCGACGCGCTCGCGCCGGTCGCCACCACCATCGACGGCCGGGTGCCGCCTTGGCACGGCTTCGGCACGCTCTGGCTGCGCCGGCTGCAGGTCACCACCAAGACCGCCAGCGGCATCATCGGCCAGCTGATGACGCCGGTGCTGTGGATCCTGGTCGTCGGGCCCGCGCTGGCGGACTCGCTCGGCTCCTTCAGCCCCGGCGTCGACTACTACACCTTCATCGCCGTCGGCCAGGTCGCGTTCCTGATCCCGTTCACCGCCATGTTCAGCGGCATCAACGTCATCGTCGACAAGGAGTTCGGCGTGACGCGCGAGATGCTCGTCGCACCGGTCCGCCGGGCGGCGATCCCATTGGCCAACGCGGTGGCGGTCCTGACCGTCACCTTCGTACAGGTGGCGATCATCGTGGGTCTCGGCCGACTTCGAGGCGCGCATTTCCACACGTCGCTCTTCCGCCTGCCATGGTTCCTGATCGCCACCGCGCTCCTCTGCCTCACCATGTACGGCGTGGCCGAGACGCTGGCGCTGCGCATCGGGCGCCAAGAGGCGTTCGGTCCCCTCATTCCCGCGATCGGCGTCACGCCGTACTTCTTGTCCGGCGCCCTGTATCCGCTCTCGGTTCTGCCAGATGGCATCCAGCAAGTCGGCTTTTTGCTGCCCTGGACCCACGCCGTCGCGCTCATGCGCTATGGGCTCATGGACGGCACCAACCCTCGCCTCGACGACATCTGGCACCTCGGAAGCGACCCGCTCATGGCGGTCCTGAGCGCAGCGGTGCTGGCTGCTTACGCCGCTCTCATGCTCACGATCGCCGTGCGAACCTTCAAGCGCACCACCCTCGCGTGAATCGCCTTGCAGGCCGACGCGAACGCTGAAGCGTCGATTCCCCGGGGGGCCATACGGATCGACATTGCTCGAGGGGTTCGATTTTTCGTCGACTCGACGGAGCCGGGTTGGTGCCAGACGGCCCGGCCATGGTCGCGTCGGCCCTCGTTCAAAGAGGCGGCTTCAACTGGGCGTAGGCAGTTGGCCGCGCTCATCGAAGTCGATGATCTGCTGTACGGTTCTGACCCGATCGAGTGAGGTTCCGGGGCGACGAATCGCGGCGAACGCGGCAGCGTGCAGTGCGCAGGGTGTCCACCAAGTGTTGGGTCAGTCGATGACGTGGTACGTCACGTGGGTGACCTGCGTAGCTCCGCGTGACGAGATCTGGTCGAGCTTCAGAGGTGGCACGCCGTCGAAGATGCGGGTTCCGGCGCCGAGTGTGAAGGGGGTGACGTGTAGGCGCAGCTCGTCGAGCAGTCGAGCCGCTAAGTACTGGTTGACGGTCGAGGCGCCGCCGGCGATGGCGATGTTGGCGTCGCCTGACACGGCGCTCGCCTGTGCCAACGCTGCTTCGATGCCGTCGGTGACGAAATGGAACGTTGTGCCACCCTCCATCACCAGGGGATCGCGCTGGTAGTGGGTAAGCACGAACACGGGGGCTTGGTACGGGGGCGCTGGCCCCCACCAGCCGCTCCAGTCACCGGTCCACTGCCCTCGGATCGGGCCGAACATGTTGCGGCCCATGATGAACGCCTTTGCCTTTGTGATCGCGTCGAGCTCGGCTTGGTTCTCCTCCGGCGTGTCGAACATCCAGCCATGGAGTATCGACTCGTCGGCGTCTCCGAAAGGCCGCTCCTCGGTCTGGTTTGTGCCGGCCGAGTAGCCGTCGGCCGAGATCGAGATGTCGCACACGATCTTGCTCATGCCAGTACCTCCTGAACATCGGGCGCCCTGGTAGGGCTCTCCGACACCACATAGAGACGACGCGCGGCCATGAACTCATCGCAGGTCGAAGGGCATACAAGCCGACTCGGAACAAAGCGGGGGTCGTGAGCGAACGGCCACGCGGACGCCGGATTTGCTCATCCAAGTGAAGTCCACGGGGGAAGGGCGCGTGCCGACGACCTAGCTCATCGGGGCCGTCGACAGTCGCTCGATCTGACGGTCGGTCGTACTGCCGCGGGCTCCTGCGCGCTGATCATTCGGAATTCGTGCGCAGTGGGGAGATGGCTGGCCGTTAGTCCAGGGCGCTGGTCTCACCGAGGCCGACCTCCCAAACGCGTTCCTCCGGAGGCAGGTCGGATTGCCCGTCATCGGCGCGTCGCAGATCATCGGGAGACGATTCATCCCCGTCGTCGATCGGCTCGAGCGGGGCTTCGTAGTCAGAACTCGGCGGATCGTCCCGCGATTCGACGCGGCCATCCCGAACCAGCGCCGTGGGATTGCCGTCGGAGAACCACCGCGCTTCGTGGAGTCGGAACGGGTCGTGGTACCAGCCCTCAGGATTCACGAGAGGCTCCTCCCGCTGTATTGAGTCCAAATACTGCTCACGAGCGCGGCGAAGTCGCCGGAGGAACGATACCCGAGCTTTACGCGTGCCCGAAGAGAAGAGTCCGCGTCCTCGGGGTTCAGCGTTCGGGTCCCGGAGGGTGGACCGTGTCCGCCATTTCCGCCTGGGAGTCGCCTCCTACACTGCCGCCGTGCCGGAGCCCGAAAGCCCTCGACTCGACCGGCGCGAGCGTTGGTTCGGCAAGGAGGCCCGCACCCGTCTGCGACACTGCGGACGGCGTCACTGGCTGTTCCTCGTGGTGCTCGGCGTGGGTCTTGCGCTTCGAGTCGTCGCGCAGGTCGCGTACCGGCCGTCGCTGCTGTACATCGACTCCTACACGTACCTCGGCAACCTGCACGGTTTGAACCCGTCGAAGACGTCCCAGCCGATCGGGTACGAGGTGCTCCTGCTCCGCCCCGTCCTCTCCATCGGGAACCTCGCCGTCGTCGCGGCGGTGCAACACGTCATCGGATTGGCGATGGGCGTCGTCATCTACGTTCTCGCGGTGCGGCTCGGAGCGCGGCGTTGGGTCGCCGTTCTCGCCGCGGGGCCCGTCTTGCTCGACGCGTACCAGCTCCAGATCGAGCAGAACATCATGTCCGAGCCGCTGTTCGAGGCGTTGATCCTCGCGGGGGTCGTCCTGCTGTTGTGGAAGCGCCCCCTCACGTTCCCTGTCCTCGCGATCGGGGGCGCGTTGCTCGGCCTGTCGGCGACGGTGCGCGCCATCGGCGTCGCGCTCGTCGTACCCGCCGTCGTGTTCGCTCTCGTCGCCGGCCGGGGCGGATGGCAGCGGATCCTTCGAGCGGCGGTGATCGGAGCGGCCTTCGTGGCCGTCATCGGCGCGTACTGCAGCTACGCCTGGATCAAGTCGGGCGACTTCGAGCTCAGCCGCGGCGATGCGTACCTCCTCTACGGGCGGGCGGCGACGATCGTCGACTGCCGCGGTCTCGATCTCCCGCACTACGAGCGCGTTCTCTGCCCGAACGAGGCGCTCGACGACCGGTTGGGGCCCAATGAGTACGCCCATCACAGCCCCTACCCGGGGCGTGTGGTTCTCCCGCCGGGCAAAGACCGGGACGCCGTGCTACGCGATTTCGCGCGGCGCGTGTTCGAGCACCAACCGCTGGATCTGGCCAAGCATGTCGTCACCGACTTCGCCAAGGGGTTCGCGCCCTGGCGCACGACGTTCCCCGGCGACGTCGCGCTCTCGCGATGGCAGTTCCAACGCGAATACCCCACGTACGATCAGGACCCGATTCCGGCGGTGCGGACGTACGGCGGCGGAAGCCCACACGTCGTCGAACCGCTCGCCCTCTTCCTCCGCGGCTATCAGCTCAGCGTCGGATACGTGCCCGGATCGGTGCTCGGCGTGGCGTTCGTCGCCGGGCTGCTCGCCACAGCCGGCGTCGGCCGCGCTCGCCGGTCCGGACTGCGCGCCGCGTGCCTGCTCCCCGCACTGTGCGGGCTCAGCGTCCTGTTCGCCGCCGACTTCTTCCACTTCTCGTGGCGCTATCAGCTTCCGGCATTGGTCCTCGCGCCCTTGAGCGGCGCGTTGGCCCTCACGGCACTGACGGGATGGACCGAGCCTCGCCCAGCGAACGGCGATGGCGTAGCCGCTACGACGGGCGAATTCGATTCGCTGTCCGCCGCCAGTTGACGAGCGGGAGCAGCGCATCCCGGTCGACGCGGCTCTTGTAGCGCTCGGCGACCTCGAACATCGAGGTGATCAGCGTCTCCGACAGGCCGTGCGGCGTGAGACCGAGCTCCACGAGACCGCTGTGCACGACGCCGTAGTAGTGCATCTCCGATTCGACCCGGGGGTTGTCGAGGTTCTCGATGCCGACCTCGCCCGAGTACGCAGTGGCGACGACCTTGGCGATCTCGGTCACCGTGAAGCTCTCGGTCATCTGGTTGAAGACACGGAACTCGCTCCGCGCCGCAGGCTGCTCCGACGTGATCCGCAGGCATTCCACTGTGTCGCGGATGTCGATCACGCCGCGGGTCTGTCCGCCTTCGCCGTAGATCGTGAGCGGCTCGCCGAGCACCGCTTGGACGACGAATCGGTTGAGCACCGTTCCGAAGATGGCGTCGTAGTCGAACCGGGTCGCCAGGCGCTCGTCGATGGCCGTCTGCGACGTCTGCTGGCCGTACACGACGCCCTGGTTGAGGTCGGTGGCGCGGAGACCCCAGACCCGGCACGCGAACTCGATGTTGTGGCTGTCGTGCACCTTCGACAGGTGGTAGAAGGATCCGGGCCGCTTCGGGTACAGCACGCGATCGCTGCGGCCCTTGTGCGTGACCTCGAGCCACCCCTCCTCGATTTCGATGTTGGGCGTGCCGTACTCGCCCATCGTCCCGAGCTTGACCAGGTGGATCTCGGGATCGAGCTCCTGGATGGCGTAGAGCACGTTCAGCGTCCCGATGACGTTGTTGTGCTGCGTGTACACGGCGTGCTCGCGGTCGATCATCGAGTACGGCGCGGCACGCTGCTCGGCGAAATGGATGATCGTGTCCGGTCGGAATTGCTCGATCATGGCGAACGTCGCCGCGGCGTCGGTCAGATCGACGACGAACGTGTCGATACTCAGACCGGTCAGCTCACGCCAGACCCGCGTTCGCGTATGCAGCGGCTCGATAGGAACGAGGCTCTCGACGCCAATCTCGTGGTCGTACTGACGGCGAACGAAGTTGTCTCCGATCGCGACGTCGTGACCACGTTCGGAGAGATGCAACGCGGTCGGCCAGCCGAGGTACCCGTCGCCGCCAAGGATCAAGATCCGCACGCCGGTCTCCTCCACCCGCGAACTTTCGTGCGCCGTTGGCTGGGACGGTCCGCCGGCTCCGGATGAGCCAACATCTTCTTACCACGCGATCTTGAGAGCTCGGTTTCGGGAAGGTGATGGCTTCGCGGCGCCGACGGCAGATTCGTGACCCGGTTTGTCAGGAATCCGTCCCCGCCCGCTTCCGCCGTCGCCGCTCGCGAACCCAGGTCGTCGTCAGCACGCGCGCGTATCGGAAGCCGTAGAGCGGCCACCACCCCTTCTTCGTCTGTCCATGCAGCCGTTTCCGCATGGTCATCGGAACTTCGGCGTAGCGAAACCCCTTACCCAACGCCTCCATCAGGAGCTCTGACGTCTGGTACTGCGGTTGGCGAAGCGTCACCGATGCGGCGACCTCGGCCGTCATCGCCCGCAAGCCCGATGACGTGTCCGTGATGTGTTCACCCGTGAGCAGCGTCGCGAGTCCGGCGAAGAACCGTGACCCGAGTCTGCGAACCGGGTCGGTCGTCTCCTGACGCCCGAGCCACCGCGAGCCCACGGAGAAGTCGGCGGTCCCGGCAACAACGGGCGCGAGCACCGCTTCGATCTGGCTTCCCATGTACTGCCCGTCTGCGTCCGTCGTGACGATGAACCGTGCGCCCGAGTCACGGGCGAGGGTGTATCCGACACGCAGCGCGGTTCCGTGCCCACGGTTCGTCGGGAAGATGCACACGTATGCGCCCCGCGCGCGGGCGACGGCCCCCGTGCCGTCGGTGTCGCCGTCGACGACGACGATGCAACTCACGCGAAGACCGCAAGCTTCGGCGGGCAGCTCGTCGAGGACGAAGCCGATCGACGCCTCCTCTTCGTACGCGGCGATGACCACGACGACGGGTGTGAGCCGAACCTGTCCGTACCGGGCGTGGAACGCAGCGATGGCGGACTTGTCGGCTTCGTCGAGGCCGGGCGACAGCAGCGGGCGGCTCGTCCGCCGAGGGCGCACGTTCTCAGCCGCTGACGCCGAATCCAGGGAAGCAGGCACAGAACGCGTCGCCGCGACGCGGCGCGAGCGCGACGAGGCAGCTCCGGCGGCGCATGCGGTGCGAGTCAAACGGCCGCAGACCGGCAGCGTCAAGCTGTGGCCGACCGCGTCCTCGTACACTGCCGCCGTGCCGTCGCTCGATCCCCTGGCCGGATTCCGTCTCGACGGCCGCGTCGCGATCGTGACCGGCGCCAGCTCGGGGCTGGGCACCCGGTTCGCGCGGGTGCTCGACGGGGCGGGCGCCCGTGTGGTGCTCGCGGCACGGCGCCTCGACCGGCTCGAGAAGCTCGCGGTCGAGCTCGGCGATGCCCTCCCGGTCGCGTGCGATCTATCGGACCGCGATGCGCCGCGCGCGCTGGTCGACGCGACCCTCGATCGGTTCGGCGTCGTCGATCTTCTCGTGAACAACGCAGGGATGCATGTGTTCGCGGCGGCGCTCGAGGAGCCTGCCGACGCGTTCCGTGGGGTCCTCGAGGTGAACCTGGTCGCTCCCTTCGCCCTGTCACAGCTCGCAGCGCGGTCGATGGTCGAGACGGGGCGGGGCGGCACGATCGTGAACGTGGCCTCGCTCTGGGGTCTGGTGGGGGTGGGTCAGATCCCGATGGCGAGCTACGCGGCGTCGAAGGGCGGGCTGGTCAACCTGACGCGCGAGCTGGCGGCGCAGTGGGCGCGCAAGGGGGTGCGCGTGAACACCTTGGCGCCGGGCTGGTTCCGCACCGAGATGACGGAGGGTCGGATGTTCGGCGACGAGCGTTCGGAGCGCTGGATTCGCGGTCGCACTCCCATGGGCCGGGGCGGCGACGAGCACGAGCTCGACGGCGCGCTCCTGTTCCTCGCCTCCGACGCCAGCAGCTTCGTCACCGGGCAGGTGCTCTCTGTCGACGGAGGGTGGACGGCGATCTGAGGCACGCGCTCGTCGGCGCGCACGTCAGCTAGGCGTTCCGCAGCTCGTACAGCTCCGCCAGCACCTCGGCCGGGTGGGCCGGGATGTCGGCCACTTCGTAGGACTTGCGGATGACGCCGTCGGCATCGATCAGGTAGCTCAGCCGCTTCGCGAAGCTGACCTTGTCCGTGCCCGGATCACGCGTCTCGTATTTCACGCCGATCTGCTCGTCGTAGTCGGACAGCAGCCGGAACGGGAAGTCGTACTTCTCCCGGAACGCCTTGTTCGCGTCGGGAGCATCGAAGCTGATCCCGAGGATCTCGCAGTCCATCGCCTCGTAGTCGGCGGCCTGGTCACGCAGGCCTTTCCCCTCGATCGTTCAGCCGGGGGTGTCGGCCATCGGGTACCACCACAGCAGCACCCAACGGCCGCGAAGATCCGACAACGTGACCGGATTGCCGTCCTGGTCGGGAGCGGTGAAGTCCGGCGCTTCGGTTCCGGCTTGGAGCATGGGCGGACTCTAGATCACGCCGGGCCGCGAGTCGGGACCGGACGGCAAGCGCACCGGCGGATCCTCACCCAGCTCCTGCAGCGTCGCGGGGTCGACGTCGGTCAGGAACGTGGCATGGAAGCGGTTGATGACATTGGCGACCCCGACCGTGAAACAAAGCTCCATGACCTGTTCGATCGAGAGGTGGTCGCGAAGACGAGCGAAGAGATCGTCCGTGATCTGCTCCATACCCGTGGAGCGGCGCGCGTACTCGACGATCGCGCGTTCGGCATCGTCATAGACGTCCGAAGGCAGTGGCGTGTCCGTGAGGTGCGCGAGCTGCTGGTCGCTCAATCCCGCGCTCCGACCGAGCGCGATGTGAGTGGGCACTCAGTAATGGCACTCGTTGACGACGGATGCGGTGAGATACGCAAGCTCGCGGTGCGACGGTCGCAGGGAATTCAGGTAGTACGCCGACCCCGAAAAGGACGCCAGCGCCTCGAGCAGCGCCGGATGGTTCGCCACAGCCCGGAACACGTTGTAGTCACGCCCGGTCCCGGCGCGGATCGCACCGAGGATTCGTCGGGCGCGTTCGTCGGCGGATCCATCTTCCGGATCGACGAGCGGCAGCCTGGCCACCGGACGGGTCCCTCAGACGGTCGCCTTCTCGAGGACGTGCACCGCGCACGCCGAGCCGAGACCGATCACGTGCGTGAGCCCCACCTTCGCGTCCTCGATCTGACGGTCCCCCGCCTCGCCGCGCAGATGCGTCGCGACCTCGTAGAGGTTGGCCACACCGGTGGCGCCGAGCGGGTGGCCCTTCGAGATCAAGCCTCCCGACACGTTGACGGGCGTCTCGCCGTCGCGCCACGGACCGCGCTCCTCGATGAACTTGCCCGCCTCGCCCGGCTTGCAGAGCCCGAGGTTGTCGTAGTGGATGAGCTCGGCCGTGGCGAAGCAGTCGTGCAGCTCGACGAGGTCGAGGTCCGACGGGTCGACGCCGGCGGTCTCGTACGCCTCGTTGGCTGCATTGCGCGTGAGCGTGTTCACGTCCGGCTGGACCTGGTCGGTCTCGGTCCACGGGTCGGAGGTCATGACCGACGCCGAGATCTTCACCGCCCGCTTGCGCTGGTCGTCGGACAGCGTCGCCAGCTTCTCCTCCGACACGAGGACGAGCGCGGCGCTTCCGTCACCGGTCGGGCAGCACATCAGCAGCGTGTTCGGGTACGCCATCATCTCGGCGCCCATCACCTCGTCGAGCGAGAACTCCTTCTGGTACTGCGCCAGGGGGTTGAGCGTGGAATGGGCATGGTTCTTCTCGGCAACCTTGGCGAACTGTTCGAACCCGACGCCGCCGTGCTCGTTGGCGTACTCCATTCCCGCCTGGGCGAACACGCCCGGCATGAGCGTGGTGCCGATGCGTCCCTCGACGCTCATGACGGAGCCGTACCGGCCCGACGGCTCGAACACGTTCCTGTCGGAACGGGCGGCGCTGCCGAGCAGCCCGGCCTTGCCCATCTTCTCGAGCCCGACGGCGATGCCCATGTCGGCCTCGCCCGACTTGATCGCCATGTAGGCGCAGCGGATGGCCGTGGCTCCGGTCGCGCACGCGTTGGCGACGTTGTAGACGGGCACGCCGTTCTGGCCAACCTGCTTCTGGATGCGCTGCCCGACGCCGCTCGCCGCCTCCATGAGGTTGCCGGCGCCCATGACGTCCATGTCGGCCATCGTCACGCCGGCATCGTCGAGCGCCGCCAGCGCCGACTCGGCGCCGAGGTCGATCAGGTCCTTGTCGGGGTAGCGCCCGAACTTCGTCATCGACGCGCCCAGGATCCAGACGTCCCGTTCCGCCATCGTGTGCTCCTTCTCCTCTAGACCGGCTCGTAGCCGAACTGGACCGCCTCGGTCCCCTCGTCGTCGACCCCGGCGACGACGGTCGTCAGGCGGACCGTCATCCCGAACCGCAGGTCATCGGGGCTCGGCTCGACGTTCAGCAGGTTGGCCTTCACTACCCCGCCGCCCGACAGGTCGACGATCGCCGAGACGTACGGCGTCGGGACACCCGGCGCGGCGCGGTGGACGATCGTGAAGCTTCGTACGGTGCCGTCGTCGGCGAGCCGATGCTTGGAGAACGAGCGGCCGCTGCACTTGGCGCACGCGTTGCGGCGGTCGAAATACAACGCCCCGCAGTTGTCGCACCGGTTGGCGATCAGGTGCGGCGCGCCGTCGTCGAGGACCAGGTAGTCGACGATCGGGACCTGCTTGCCCATTCCCCCTCCTTGTCTTTCGGCACGCTATCGCGCCTCGTGGAGTGAAAGACTCGGCGGTGACGCGAGCGTGGCGGAACTGGCAGACGCGCCGGCCTTAGGAGCCGGTGCCCTTCGGGGCTTGGGGGTTCGAGTCCCTCCGCTCGCACCGAGTTCGGGCGCGAGTCGGTGCGCGATCCCTACTTCTTCTTGCGCCGGCGGAAGATGCCCCGCTTGCGGCTCTTCTTCTCGAAGTCCGAGATGATGTCGGGCGCCGCCATGTTCACGATGTCCTCGGCCTCGTCCAGGAGCGCAGACGCGTCGCTGCCCTCGGGCTCCCGCTCGGCCGGCTTCTCCCCGAGGCTGCCGTACTGCCAGCCGGCGTCCCAGCGCCGCTTCTCGAACTTGGGACAGTCGTCGGGGCAGCGCCAGGGGGCGTCGGGCGCGAGATCGAGCCGGCACTTCCTGACCGTCTCGCCGGTCGGGTACGTACGGCTCTCGTAGTGGCGGCAGTCCGTCCGCATCGGCATGGGCTCAATGTACCGGAGCCCCGGTCGTTTTCGAGGCGGCCCGGGGCGACTCTCAGCGCGCTCTCAGGTGAGCCAGTCGGGGGCGCCGGCCAGCAAGTAGCGGCTCACGGCGAGGCACCGTTCGAGCATGTCGCACGAGACGGCGTCGCCGTCACGGATGTGCATGAGCGAGACGCGCTGGTGGGCGACGATGCGCAGCGACCGCTCCGGTGCGTCGGTCGCCGCCGGGATCGAGTCGATGGCGGACACCTCCAGCGGCAGGTCGGGACCGCCGAGGCCGGCGAGCTCCGTCGCGAGCAGGAGGAGGTCCGGTCCGTGCGGCAGCGGCGGCAGCGCCCACGTGAAGTTCACGGGGAAGTGGAACTCGTCGGGCGGGTCGTCGCCCTCCGGTCGTCCCATCACCGCGTCCTCGAACCCGAGGAGCACGCGCGGGTCCACCTCGAGCGAGAGGTACAAGTCGACGGGCCCCTCGCACCCCTCCTCGGGGTGCATGTCGATCTCCCACGTCTGGCGCAGTGAATAGCTCTCGACGAAGTGGCGCTCGTCGTGCACATGGAACCCGTGCTCGACCGCATGGTCCTTGAGGTCGGCGACGAATCCGGCGATGTCGATGACCGCCACGCCTATCGCCCCTCGGTTTCCTGGACGACCCGGACTCCTTGCGCCAGGGTGCGGAATGCTCGGGCGCGATGCGACAGCGCATGCTTCTCACCCGGGGTCATCTCCGCGAACGTGCGGCCGTCGCCTTCGAGCGGGACGAACACGGGGTCGTACCCGAACCCCCCCTCGCCGCGGGGCCTCGACGTGATGACGCCTTCGACCTCGCCGAGCGCCGCGATCTCGAGGCCGTCGGGCCAGCGGGCGACCGCCACGGTGGCGAAGCGCGCCGCGCGTTGCTCGAGCGGCAACGCGTCGAGGGCATCGAGCAGTTTCGCCACGTTGTCGGAGTAAGTCGCGCGGTCGCCCGCGTAGCGGGCGGATTGGACACCCGGTGCGCCGTCGAGGGCGTCGACGTGGAGACCGGTGTCGTCGGCGACGGCGGGCAGGTCCGTGGCCGCGCAGAGCGCCACGGCTTTGATGCGGGCGTTGTCCTCCAACGTCTCGCCGACCTCCTCGACATCCGCCACCTCGGGAGGACGGGCGACGAGCTCGAGCCCGGGCGCCGCCTCGGCCAGCACCTCGGCGATCTCTCGCGCCTTGTCGGGGTTGGCGGTGGCGAGGACGAACGTGGTCACGACGGGCGCGGAGCAGGCGACTCCGCGAGCGTCGCCCGCTCGAGCTCGAAGATCTCGGTGATGCCCTTCTCGGCCAGGGCCAACAGCTCGTCGAGCTCCGATCGCGTGAACGGGTTGCCCTCGGCGGTCCCCTGCACCTCGATGAACTTGCCGGCGCCAGTCATCACCACGTTCATGTCGACCTCGGCGCTCACGTCCTCGGAGTAGTCGAGGTCCAGGTGCGGCAGCGCGTCGACCACTCCGACCGAGACGGCCGCGCACGCATCGTTGATCGGATGCGCTGAGATCGTGCCCCTGGCCACCATTCGCGAGAACGCGTCGTGCAGCGCGACGTAGCCGCCGCAGATCGCGGCCGTGCGCGTGCCGCCGTCGGCTTGGAGGACGTCGCAGTCCACGGTGATCTGCGCCTCGGCGATCATCTCGAGATCGGTGACGGCGCGCAGTGAACGGCCGATGAGACGTTGGATCTCCTGGGTGCGTCCTGACTGGCGGCCCCGCGCCGCCTCCCGGTCCGAGCGCTCGACCGTCGAACCGGGGAGCATCGAGTACTCCGCCGTCACCCAACCGCGCCCGGTGCCGCGCAGCCACGGCGGGACGCGGTCCTCGAGCGACGCGGTGCACAACACCCGGGTGCGCCCGAAGTCGACGAGCACGGAGCCGGTCGCGAATTCGGTGAAGTCACGGACGAACAACACCGGCCGCAGCTCGTCGGGCTCACGTCCGTCCTTGCGAATCCCCATCCCGGTCCTCTCCCTCTCCTCCCGCTACACGCGTGTCACGAGATGCGGCGTGGCGAGCGTGATCGGCTCACCGAACGCGTCGGTGCCTTCGCGGACCGATTCCAGCGGGTCGACCTGCGGCCACAAGTGCGTGAGGATCAACCGGGACCCTCGCGCTTCGCGTGCGGCTTGCCCCGCCTCCCGCGCCGACAGATGCCACGGGACGCCCTTGTGCCCCTCTTGGTACGTCGCCTCCGAGAGGACGAGGTCGGCGCCGGCACCGAACGCGCCCACCGTCCAGCCCGGCCCGGTGTCGGCCGTGTACACCATCCGCTTGCCGTCCGCCGCCACCTCGACCGCGTACGTCGGGGGCGGGTGGTCGGTGCGCGAGAAGCGCAGCCCCAGCTCGGCCAGATCGACGCTGTCCCCGTCGCCGACGACATTCCAATCGAAGGCGTCGCCCCAGTCGTCGACGAGACTGCCGAGCCGCTCCTCGAGCCCTTCGGGCGCGAAGACGGGAAGACCGGAACGCTCGAGGCCGTACCGCATGAGCACCTGCAGACCGTAGATGTCGACGCAGTGGTCGGGATGCTGATGGGTGAGGACCACGGCACTGAGATCCTCGATCCGGGCGTGTTGCTGCAGATGCGGGAGGGTGCCGCTGCCGCAGTCGATCCACACGGCCGCCCCGCCGCCACGGACCAGGTAGCCGCTACAGGCGCCGAACGGCGGAGCGCCGTAGGACCCGGAAGAGCCGAGAACCGTCAGCTCCATTCCCAGGCCTCCACCGTCTCCACCTCGGGACCGAGGAACCGCGCGCCGAGCGCCCGGAAGGTCGCGAGGTCTCCGCTGGTGACGAACACGCGCCTCGGCCGCTCGCTTCCCGGACGGCGCGTGTGACCAGCGCCGCCGAGGAGCGAGCGCGTCTCGAAGGCCGTCTCGTCCGCGCTCGAGACGAGCACCACGCCGCGGCCCATGACGTCCCCGATCGTGCGTGCGAGCAGCGGATAGTGCGTGCAGCCGAGCACCAGCGTGTCTACGCCGGCTCTGCGCACCGGCGCGAGGAGCCGCTCGGCCAGCACGTGCACCTCCTGTGAGTCGAGGTCGCCGGCCTCGACGAACTCGGCGAATCCTGGGCACGCCGCGCACGTGAGCTCGATGCCCGCGCCGCTCGCGGCGGCCGCCTGCTGGTACGCGCCGGATGCGATGGTGCCCACCGTTCCGATGACGCCGACGCGCCCCGCCTCGGTGGCCTGGATCGCAGCGCGCAGGCCGGGCTCGATGACGCCGATGATGGGAATGTCGTACGCATGCCGCAGAGGGTCGAGCGCGACCGAGGACACGCGATTACACGCGACGACGAGCATCTTGACGTCATGGTCGGCCAGCAGGTCGGACATCTCGAACGCGTACTTGACGACGTCGCGATCGGGCTTGGGTCCGTACGGGAACCGGCCCGTGTCGCCGAAGTACACGACGGGCTCGTCGGGCAGCAGGTCGATGAGGGCGCGCAGCACGGTCAGCCCGCCGAGGCCCGAGTCGATGACGCCGATGGGACGGTCGCTCATTGCTCTCCTCGACCGGCGGCGCGCCGCAATCGGTCGGCGACGGCGGCGCCAACGCCCGCGGTGGGCGGTGGCACCGCGAGCAGCACGTCGATCCCGCGCTGGTCGACCTCGCGCATCCGCGCGTACAGCACGCGCGCGTACTCATCGGCGTCTCTCGGCGCGTCGAACACGACCACTGCGGACGGAACGCTGGGCGGGGTTCCGCTCCCGAGCACGGCTACCAGCTGGCCGGCGGAGAGCAGCTCCTGGGCGCGCGCGGCAACGTCGTCGCGTCCGACGACGAGCACGGTCGCCTCCGGCGCGTAATGCGACTTCAGAGTCCCCGGCGCTCGGACGAGCCCGTCACGCCGGGTTCCGACGCGTCGGCCCGCCGCCTCTTCGAGGCACTCGCGGGTCACGCCCCCCGGGCGCAGGAGCAGCAGCTCGTCGCCCGTGCAATCGACGATCGTGGACTCCACGCCGACGGAGCACGGTCCGCCGTCGAGCACGAGATCGACGTCATCGCCGAGGTCGGCGCGCACGTCGTCGGCGGTCGTGGGGCTCACCTGCCCGAAGCGGTTCGCCGACGGCGCCGCGATGCCGCCGCCGAACGCTCGGAGCAGCGCGAGCGCGGCCGGCTGAGCGGGGACGCGCACGCCGACGGTGTCGCCGCCGCCTGTCACCTCGTCGCGGACCCGAGCCGCGCGCCGGACGACGACGGTGAGTGGCCCGGGCCAGAACGCGTCACCGAGCCGGCGGGCCGCGTCGGGGACATCGGCTGCCCAATACCCCAGTTGCGGCGGCTCCCCCACGTGGACGATCACCGGATGGTCGGCCGGCCGACCCTTGACCGCGTAGAGCCGGGCGAGCGCGGCCGGGTTGTCGGCGTCGGCGCCGAGGCCGTAGACGGTCTCGGTCGGGAAGGCCACCAGGCCCCCACCCTGCAGGATCTCGGCGGCGCGAGAGATGTCGGCGTCGGTTGCCATGTGACTCCATCTTCCCTCACACGCCTCGCTACCGGGGCGAGGCATGTGACCGAGGGCACGGACGAGCGGCCGCTACCAGTAGTTGATGCGTTTTGCCCGCTCGGTGACGACGTCGATGTCCTCGGTCCACGCGCCCGAGGAGAGGTACTTCCATCCGGCGTCGGGAACGAGGGCGACGATGGTCCCCGCGTCCATCGTCGTCGCCATCTTGACGACACCGGCCATGACCGCCCCCGACGAGATCCCGGCAAAGATCCCGCACTCGTCGAGCAAGCGGCGCGTCCACTCGATCGACTCCCGTGGCCGCACGATGAACTTCCGGTCGAGCACTTCCGGGTCGAAGATGGGCGGGACGAAGCCCTCGTCGAGGGAGCGAAGCCCCTGGACGAGCTCTCCGGCGGGCGGCTCGACGGCGACGACCCGCACGTCGGGTTTGTGCTCCTTGAGGTACCGGCCGACGCCCATGAGGGTGCCGCTCGTGCCAAGGCCGGCGACGAACACGTCGATCTCGGGGCAGTCGCGCAGGATCTCCGGTCCGGTCGTTGCGTAGTGCGCGTCTGGGTTGGCGGGGTTCCCGTACTGGAACAGCATCACGAGCGACGAGTCCTCGGCCGCGAGCTTCTCGGCGGTGCGGATCGCGCCGTTGCTGCCTTCCTCGCCCGGCGACGAGATCACCTCGGCGCCGAAGATCTCGAGCGTCTGCCGGCGCTCCTCCGACACGTTCTCGGGGAGCACGACGCGCAGGCGGTACCCCTTTAGGCGGGCGACGAGCGCGAGACCGATGCCGGTGTTGCCCGACGACGGCTCGAGAATCGTGTCGCCCGGCTGCAGCACTCCCTCGCGTTCGGCGGCTTCCACCATGCGCAGCGCGATGCGGTCCTTCATCGACCCGCCCGGGTTCTGGCCCTCCAGCTTGGCGTAGACGCGCACGTGCGGATTCGGCGACAGCGCGTGCAGGCCCACGAGCGGGGTGCTCCCGATGAGCTCGAGGACCGACTCGAAGCGGGCCACCAGGCGGCCCCTCGCCTATCCGCCGGCGACCGCAGGGAGGACGGAGATCACGTCGCCGTCCGTCACCTTCGTGTCGAGCTGGTCGAGGTACCGGACGTCGTCGTCGTTGCGGTACACGTTGACGAACCTGTGGATGCTGCCAGACTCGTCGACCAGCTGGTCCGACAGGCCCGGGTAGCGGGTGCAAAGGTCGGCGAAGACGTCACCCACCGTCGCTCCCTCGGCCGTCACGGACGCGGCGCCCTCGGCGTGCGAGCGCAGCAATGTGGGCAAGCGGACTTCGACGGGCACGACACGAGTGTACAAGTCGACTACAGCGGTCGGGATTTGCCGATCAGCGGCCCAAGAGGATCTGGCTCTCCGCCACCGTGCCGTTGCGGATGCGGTACGCGCGCAGGACGGGCTCGCTGTCCCGCAGGCTGACGAGGACGTAGAACCAGGTGGGGTACGCCTCGGCCTGGACGATGTCCGTCGGCGACGGGTACGCGTCGGTGTGCGTGTGGCTGTGCCAGCAGCCGACGAGCGCGTCGCCCCGCGTCTCCGCCGTTCGCAGCGCCGCGATGAAGTCACGGCTGTCGATGCGGTACGTCCGCGCCGACTTGTCCTCGTTCCGGCACGGTCGCGCTTCGGTGATCACGCCAAGTGGTTCCTCGTCGACCGCGGGTCCCATGAGCAGACCGCACGCCTCGTCCGGGAGGCCGTCGTAGGAATGGGCGACGATCGTGCGGTACTGGTCCTCCGTCAGCCTGAGTGGCGGGGACACGAAGCCCATCAGTCAGCGGGCAGCGGTCTGTGCGTCACGGATCGCCCGCCACACCCGCTCGGAGGTGAACGGCATGTCGAGATGGCGAATCCGGAAGATCGACAGCGCGTCGACGACCGCGTTCTGCACCGCCGGCGTCGAGCCGATTGTCCCCGACTCGCCGATGCCCTTGGCACCCAGCGGGTTGAGCGGCGTCGGCGTCTCGGTGTTCGACGCCTCGAAGCTCGGGAACTCCGCCGCACTGGGCATCGCGTAGTCCATGAGGTTCGCCGTCCGCGGGTTCCCGTCGTCGTCGTACGCGACGCCCTCGTAGAGCGCTTGGGAGACGCCCTGCGCGATCCCTCCGTGCTGCTGGCCGGCCACGAGGAGCGGATTGAGGACGCGACCGCAGTCGTCGACCGCCACGTGCCGGAGCTCCTCGACCCGTCCCGTCTCGGTGTCGACCTCGACGACTGCGATGTGGGCACCGAACGGGTAACTCGTCGAGCCCTGGTTGAAGTCGAGCTCGGCGCGCAGGCCGGGTTCCATGTCCTCGGGAAGCTTGGCTTCGTCGGTAGCGACGGCTGCGAGCTCCGCCCAGCTGATCGCGGTGCCGGGCGCGCCTGCAACACCGACGCGGGCGTCGTCGTGGACGACGATGTCGGCGACGTCGGCCTCGAGCAGGTGGGCGGCGAGGCGCTTTCCTTTCTCGGCCACGAGCTCACTCGTCTTGTAGAGCGCACTGCCCCCGATCTGCAGGGAACGCGATCCCCCGGTGCCGCCCCCGCGCGGAACGAGCTTGGTGTCCGACTGAATCACCTGCACCGCGTCCATCGACACGCCGAGGAGCTCGGCCACGATCATCTTGTACGACGTCTCGTGGCCCTGGCCGTGAGCAGCGGTCCCGACGATCGCGGTCACGGTGCCGTCCGTGTTCACCTCGACGGCGCCGAACTCCTGGAACTGACCGAACGCCGTCACCTCGACGTAGGTGGACACGCCGATTCCGAGCTGCACGACGTCTTCGCGGCGGCGGCGTTCAGCCTGCTCACGCCGCAGCTCTTCGTATCCGGCGACGCGGCACGCCTCGTCGAGCGCCTTGGCGTACTCCCCCACGTCGTAGTTGGCACCGGTCGCGGTCGTCAGGGGGAACTCCTCGGGCGGAAGGAAGTTCTGCTCGCGCAGGTCGACGGGATCTCGTCCGAGCTCGACGGCGGCCATGTCGACGATGCGCTCGAGCATTGCGGCGGCCTCGGGGCGGCCGGCGCCGCGGTACGCAGCCGTCGGCGTCGTGTTCGTCGCGACACTCTTCGCGCTGATCTCGACCTTCGGGATCCGGTACACGCCCTGCCCCATCGAACGGGTGAGGTACGGCAGGAACGCGCCGATCGTCGGGTAGCCGCCGGCGTCGCTCACGATCCGGGCGCGCAACGCGGTGAACGTCCCGTCTCGCTTCAAGCCGAGCTCGACGTACTGGATCTGACCGCGCCCGTGCGTCATCGCCAGCATGTTCTCGGAGCGGGTCTCGGTCCACTTCACCGGCCGCCCGAGGGCGCGGGCGACCGCCGCGGCGATGATGTGCTCGACATAGAGGGTCGCCTTGGCGCCGAACCCTCCGCCGACCGCGGGTGCGATCACGCGAACGTGCTCGGGGCTCAGCCCGACCGCGCCGGCGAGGGTGTCGCGGACCCCGTGCGGGCCCTGCGTGGGAACGTACACGGTGAGCGCGTCGTCGCCGTCGGGCTCGACGACGATGCCGTTCGGCTCCATCGGGACGGGCGCGACGCGCTGGTTGACCAACCGGCCCTCGACCACGATGTCGGCGCCGTCGAAGATCGTCGGGTCGTCCTCGCCGAACTGGAGATGGATGGCGAGGTTCGACCCGTGTTCGGGAAACAACACCGGCGCGGTTTCGACCAGCGCGGCCTCGGGGTCGACAACGGTCGGAAGCGGGTCGTACTCGACGACGACGAGCTCGGCGGCGTCGACGGCGCGGGCACGCGTCTCGGCGACGACTGCAGCGACGATGTCGCCCACGAAACGCACAACGTCTCGCGCCAGCGGCGGTCGCGACAGCTCCGGCGGGAGCAGAGGCATGCCGATGTGCGGCCCGAGCTCGAGATCGTCAGCCGTATACACGGCGATCACACCGGGCATGGCGGCGGCCTCGGTCGTGTCGATCAACTCGATGCGGCCGTGCGCGATCGTGGACCGCACGAACGCCACGTGCAGCAAGCCGTCGACATCCAGATCGTCGAAGTAGCCGGCGTCGCCGCGGAGGATGCGCGGGTCCTCGGTCCGGAGTACCGGGTTGCCCAGAATGGATCCGGAGGTCGCAGCCACGGCGGAAATCTATACAGTCGGCTCGTGGGTCGCCGCGCCGACACGGTCATGATCAGGAATCGCCGCGCTCGCTACGACTACAACGTCCTCGACACGTTCGAGTGCGGCATCGTGCTGGCGGGCTCGGAGGTGAAGTCGATTCGAGCCGGCCGCGCCAACCTCCAAGATGCCTACGCGCGCGTCGAGGACGGCGAGCTTTGGCTCCACGGCATGCACATTGCGCCATACGAGTTCTCTCGCGCTGAGCTCGAGCCCACCAGGCGCCGCAAGCTCCTCGTGCACCGCAAGGAGATCGACACGCTGGCGCGCGCCACCGCCGAGAAGGGCGTGACGCTGGTTCCGCTGCGCGTGTACTTCAAGGAAGGACGGGCGAAGGTGGAGCTTGCGATCGCCAAGGGCAAGCGGGCGTATGACAAGCGGCGAACGATCGCCGAGCGTGACGCGAAGCGTGAGGCCGAGCGCGCCCTCAAGGGGTTGCGCGACTGACCGCCGGTCCCGGCACGAGCGCCTCGGGGGACACGAGCCCGACGAGGCGGTCGCCGTCGAACACCAAGGTGTGACCGACACGACCGCGCACCGGGCGGGCAGCAACGTCGGCGAGCAGGTCGTCGGGATGCGCCGAGCGGAACGTCGCTACCGGCACGGCGAAGTCCTGCACGCGGCGCAGCACGCCCTCCTGCGGGGGAGCCGATCGCAGCCGGTCGAGGCTCACGAGACCCGCGATCGTCCCGTCGAACCGTTCGACCATCGCGACTGGTTCGCGGATCCCGGACGCGTCGTCACGAAGGAACTCGCTGACGCTCAGCCAGCCCCGCACCCGAGGCGGATCAGGCGTCATCACGTCACGCACGTGGACGTCGCCGAACGCGAGGCGGGAGCGCGCCATCTGCCCTTCGGCGCGCGCGGCACTGACCAGGAACCACCCGATCAATGCCGTCCACAACCCGCCGAAGCCGAGGCCGGCCAGCCATCCGGCGCCGCCGAGCGCGACGAGCAGCCACCCGAACACGACGCCCACCTGCGCCGCCGTCGCGGCGGCGCGATGACGGTCACCGTGGTGGAACCACAACAGCGACGCGAGGATGCGGCCACCGTCCAGCGGCGCCGCCGGGATCAGGT
The DNA here is from genome assembly GCA_035316025.1 of Acidimicrobiia bacterium. Taxonomy (GTDB): domain Bacteria; phylum Actinomycetota; class Acidimicrobiia; order IMCC26256; family JACDBD01; genus JALZAA01. The sequence continues at coordinate 4,475 of DATFXL010000037.1, read as the reverse complement.
TGAAGACGGCAAGGACCCCGTTGATGAGGGCCAGCCATCCCAGCGCCGAGCCGACCAGGCCGGGGACGCCCAATGCCGAAGCGGCGAGCGCGCCGAGGCCGAAGAGCACGGCGAGGCCGACGCTCGTCGCCGGGCCCGCGGACGCGATGCGTAGCTCGGCCCCCGCCGTCGGCGACTCACCACCGAGCTTGGCGACCCCACCGAGCATCCAGAGCGTGATGCCGTCCACCTCGACGCCGTAGCGGCGTGCGACCAGCGAGTGCGCGATCTCGTGGGCCAGGACGGAGGCGAAGAAAAGGCCGGCGGCGACGAGGCCGACGATCCAGTAGGCGGCGGTCGGCTCCCCCGGGAACTCGGCCGGGAACCGGTCGGCGGCGAGGCTCAGCGTGAGCAGGCCCGCGATGAGCAGGAGGCTCCAGTCGAGCCCGACGGGGATCCCGAAGATCCGACCCAGGCGAATGCTGCTTCTGCCCATCAATCCCTTGAACGTCGGCGGGGACCGCGGTGTTCCGAGGAGTGTCGGCCGGACCGGCCGGTACCATGATGGTCCACACAAGGGGGTGACTGGCTTCGATTCTGAGGATCAACGCGGGTGAAGCGAGCCGACGTCCCCGGATCGTCGCAAAAGAGCCGGGAACACCAACAAATGCCGAGGATTCAAACCTCGCACTCGCTGCCTAAGAACTAGGTAGTGCGTCCGTTCCGGCCCGGCCGCTCGGCCGGATTGCGGGCGTCATCCAGAGCGGCTCACCGCCGAGACGGGCCTCGCGGCCCGGCGGGACACCACAGCGAGGCTGGGGCCGCCGCAGGCCGCCGGTGAGCGGCGGCGGCCCGAGAACCTTCTCACCGGCTGCGCTCGGAGAAGCCCCGCCGAGAACTCGGAAGACGCGGGTTCGAATCCCGCCACCTCCACCATTCCCGCGGGTGGCGCGTTCCCTCTCCTCGGCCACGCTCGGCTCGAAGTCGCGCGGGGCTGACACCGCACAGACGGGTCACTTCGCGGGTGAGATGAGGTTGATCGGCATAGCCGCTGAGGACCGCGGCGACGCCGAGGGGCGCGGGGCTGTCGACGAACCGCCGGAGGCGGAGAACACGCTGGTGCTCCTTCGGTCCCAGTCCGCTGTGCCGGAGGAGGAGACGGCGAAGGTGTCGGCTTGACAAGCCCAAGGATTCGGCGGTCTCGTCGACGGTCCGGTCTGCCAACAGTCCGATCGCGAGCGCCACGTCACGCGGGGGCGTAGTCAGCAGTTGCGGATCGGGCTCCCCCTCGAGCACGGCGTCGACCAGGCCTCGGGCACGCCGACTTCCGACGACGTCGTCGAGTGGGAGTTCTCGGTTGCGCAGCAGGTCGGCCGAAGTCCCGAAGATGGTCGCCACCGCCTCGGGTCGTAGCCGAAGACCGAGTGCCGCCGACCCGGCGCTGATGTGGTGGACCACCGCGCTGTCCGCCAGCCCGACGGCGACGGCGGCACCGTTCGCATTGACGATCACGTCGGCGTGGCCGTCGGGGATGACGCGGTAACGGGTGTCGGCGTCAATGCGCTGTTGCCACAGGCAGGCAACCATCGCCTGCCAGGCCTGAGGTGGCGACCACTCGCGATAGGCGTCCGATTCGTTCAAGACGGAGTCGAGTCTGCCAGAGAGACTCGGACTCATGAATCTGCGAATCGACGTCGTGACGATCGCCGTGCCCGACGTGACCGAGGCTCACGCGTTCTACGTGGAGCGTCTCGGCTGGGAGCCGGCGTTCGTCGTGCCCGGCGAGATCACCTTCCTCCCGATCGCAGACCGCCGTATGGTCGCGCTGTTCGGTCGCGCCGACCTGGCAAAGGACATCGGCGACGGCGGGAGCGTACCGTCGTTCACCCTTGGCCAGGTGTTCAACACGACCGAGGAGGTCGATGCCGCCGTCGCGGCGATGGCCGCCGCGGGAGCGAAGGTGCGCAAGCCCCCACAACGAGCGGTCTTCTTCCCTGGCTATCACGCGTACGTCGAAGCCGCGGATGAGACGGTGTGGGAGTTCGTCCAAAACCCCGGGTCACAACTCGAGGTCGGCCCCATCGACAGTTAAGGAACGAGCCGCGCTCACGCCTCGTCCGGGACACTCCCTCCGCGCGCCTTGATGTCCTCGAACCGCTCGGCGAAGTGCCACCGGTGGCCCTCGGGATCGGTCGCCTCGTAGCGGCGTTCCCCGTAGAAGGCGTCCTCGATCTCCATCGTGATGTCGGCGCCCTCGGCGACGGCGTGCGCGTAGTGGGCATCGACGTCGTGCACGAAGACCATCATCTGCACCGTGGTCTTGCCGAGCGTCTTCGGGCTGTGGATCCGGTGTACCTCGGCGTTCGCGTGCCCGATCATCACGACGCCGTCGCCGGCTCGCAACCAGGCCAGCATCGTGTAGTCCCACTCCTCGCCGTGCTCGATGCGAGCCTCGCGGATCTCCTCGAGCTGGAAGACACGCACGAGGTAGTCGAGTGCAGCCCGCTCGTCCTCGTACGCGAGGCGGGGGGAGATGTCCGGCATGCGCATGACATCAAGGGGGCCCGGTCGGGTGGCGTCGATCGTCGACATGAGCCGCTCCTTCTCTCGCGCGAAGACCGGCGGTTCCGCCGGGTCGTCGGGATGGACCCGGTCGGGACGCAGTCTCCGCAACGAATCGAACTCGTCGCTCACTGTTCTCTCCCGATCGTCGTCCGGAGTTCGCGGAGTCGCACCCGGGCGCGGTTGAGTCGCGACCTGACGGTACCTACGGGGACGCCCAGCGCGTCGGCAATCTCCTCGTAGCTGAGCTCCTCCCAGGCATACAGCAGCAGGGCGTCCCGCTCCTCCTCGGGCAGGGCGGCGACGGCTTCCGCGACGTGCGGCCACAGCTCACGGGCGTCGAGGGTTCCGACGATCTGCTCGGCGGGGTCGTCGGCAGGACGCTGCCGGGCCAGTAGACGGGCTGTGGCACGGATTCGGCGCGCCTCACCGCGCCGATGACGGGCCAGAAGGTTCGTGGCGATGCCGTAGAGCCACGGTCTCGCGTTCATGCGGGCGGTGTCGTACGTGGCTCGCTTCTCGAACGCGACGCGGAACACCTCGCCGAGCAGCGCGTCGGCCTCGTCGACTCCCACACGCCGAACGAGGTAACGGAACACCACCGTGGCGTGGCGATCGAACAGCGCGCCAAAGCACCCCGGGTCCGCGAGCGACGCCGAGATCACGTCGGCATCGGACTCGGCCGCCATCACCCCACACTTCCCCGTTGTGGCGAGTCGGTTCGCGGGGTGGCCACTCAGCTGCCGGCCCCGAGCGCGAGGTCGGCGACGACGACGATTTGGCGTGCCGCGTCTCGGAGCGCCTCGGCGACCGCGGCACCAGGAAGGCCGGCCCCGAACGGGGGGACGTCGATGAGGGTCTCGAGGACGCCGGGCTCCGCGAACTCGAAGTGCGCGCCGGCCCGGCGGAGAATCGCACGCATCGGCTCGTTCTCGGCGAGGACGCGGGCGCGGAAGCGCTGGACGCCGTTCTCGGTCGCCGCGACCCCCAACGCGCCCAACAGGAAGGTCCCGAGCCCCCGGCCCTGGTACTCGTCGACCACGGAGAACGCCACCTCGGCGATCTCGTGGGAGTCGCGCTCGCGGATATAGCGCGCCGATGCGACGCCGGGCTCGCCGGCATCGTCCGTCGCGAGCACGACCCAGGCGAAATGGTCGCAGTAGTCGACGTCGATCAGATACCGGATGACCTTCTCGCTCAGCGGCGGCGCGCTGAAGAACCGTCGGTAGTGCGACTCGCGGGAGAAGCCCGGCTGCGTGTCGGCGAGCTTCTCGCGATCGGACGGGAGAATCGGCCGCACCAGCAGATGAGCGTCGCGAAGGGTGATCGCGACGGGGCGCGTGTTCGCGGCGAGTCGCTGGCGCGCCGTGCGCTGGATCCGCTCGGCGACGCCGGGAACCTCGAGCAACGTCATGAACGCGTGCGCGTCGCCGACGTATCCCGTCAACGGCCGGCTTGCGATGACGGTGGCCGAGCGCGGCGAGCCTCTGAGCACGCTGAGCTCTCCCACGATCGAGCCGGGCGCGATGGTCCCGACTCGTTGTGGCCCATCCCCATCGTCCAGGCTCACCGCCGCTTCGCCCGTCACGACCAGGAGGAACGAGTCGGCTGGCGCGCCCTGCCGGGCGAGCACTGTCCCCGCCGGCTCGTCCACCGGCGTCAGCAGCGACGCCAGCGTGGCCAGCCGGTCCCGATCGGATCCGTCGAGCAACTTCAGGCCGGAGAGCTCCTCGACCGCCCGGGACACCGCCACGGTCTCAGTTCAGCGCGAACGACGCCCGGTCCGCGGTGCAGGAATCGACGGTGCCCTGTCGATCCACCCGTCGCCCGTTCGTCGGGGTGGTGAACTGGCAGCAAGAGGAGGAGCCATGCGATACGCACTGTTGATCTGCACCGACGAGAAGGTCGTCGAGGCGTTGAGCCCCGAGGAGGGG
>DATFXL010000036.1:0-2211 GCA_035316025.1 Acidimicrobiia bacterium | reverse complement strand
GAGCACCCCGACGTTCTTCCGCGGCTCGAGGCTCCCGACCCAGAACACGTACGGCGTTTCTCCGAGCTCGTACTCGCGTCGTACCGCGTCGACGGCATCGTCGCCGGCGATCTCGAGGTCGACGCCGTTGGGAACGACCCGGATGCGCTGGCGAGGGATCGCGGTGTGGGTGACCAGCTCGTCGGCGGCCGCGTTCGACACGGTGATCACCAGGTCGGCGCGCTTGGCCGCGGCCGCGAGCCCTTGGGCATGGAAGCGGCGACCGCGTCGTGGATAGGTCGCGGGGAACAGGATCGGAGCGGCGTCGTGCGCGGTCACGACGAGCGACGCGTTCGACTTCGGGGGCACGGCAACGGACGGGGCGTGGACGACGTCGACGGTGTGCAGCCGGCGGGGGCGCACGAGCCGAGGCCGGCGGAACACATGCCATGCGTCGTACAAGAGGGGACGCGGCAGGCGCAGCACGACGGGATCGACGCCGTCGAGATCGAACTCGTGAAAGCGCGCCTCGATCTCCTCGCGCCGGTGGCGCGCGACGAACGGCACGAGCTCGATCGCGTCGTCATCACCGGACGGCAGGGCGGGCAGTAGCCTCGCCAGCTCGGCCGTGTAGCGACCGATCCCACCCGGGGCCGGTTGAAGCAACTGCTCGAGGTTCAGGGCGACGCGCATGATCCGGCTGCTCTCCGTCCAACCGGTCGCCGAGCGTGGCGGATCGGATCACCTGCTCGTGGGGATGCTGCGCAGCCTTCCACCCGACGAGTTCGACTGCCACGTCGCGCTCCCCGCCCCCTCGCCGTTGGCCCCCGAGTTCGCCGCCGCCGGCGCCGCGCTGCACACCGTCCCGATGGAGCGGTTGTCGACGAGCCACGGCGCCGCCGAATGGGCGGGCTACGTGGGCGGGTGGCCGGTGGCAGTCACACGCCTCGTGCATCTCATCCGCCACCTCGGCATCGATGTCGTGCACACGAACTCGCTGCACTCGCTGTACGGGTGGGCGGCGGCGGCGATCACGCGCCGTCCGCACGTCTGGCACGCCCGCGAGATCGTCGTCCAGTCCGGCGCCGCTCTCCGCCTCGAGCGATTCCTTGCGGGGCGTTTCGCGGTCAGAGTCGTCGCCATGTCGCAGGCCATCGCCGACCAGCTCGACCCGAAAAACGTCGTGGTCGTGTACGACTCCGTGGATCCCCACGAGTTCCGTCCCCGGCTGGCCGGTCGGTTTCGGGCCCGGGTCGGGATCCCGGACGACGCCCCCCTCGTCGGCGCGGTCGGCCGCCTCGACACCTGGAAGGGCTTCGAGGTGCTCCTCGACGCGTTCGAGCTCGCAAAGACGCGCCGGCCCGAGGTGCACCTCGTCGTCGCCGGTGGCCCCGTCACCGGGAAGGAGCAGCTCGCCACCGATCTCGCCACCCGCGCCGCCCACCTCCCCGACGTCCACTGGCTCGGGCCCCGCACCGACACACCCGAGTTGTTCGCCGACCTCGATCTCTTCGTGCTGCCGTCGACGGAGCCGGAGCCGTTCGGCATCGTTGTGGTCGAGGCGCTGGCCAGCGGGGCGCCGGTCGTCGTCACGGGCGCCGGCGGGGCGCCGGAGATCGTCGCCCGCGCCCAGCCGGGCAGCGGCTCCACTGTGCCCCCTGCCGATGCGGCCGCCCTCGCCGATGCCATCGTGGACCTGGCGCCGTCGACAACGTCGGGAGAGGCGAGAACGGGACGCCCGGCCCGCCAACCCCCTGCCGACACCGGGCGCTACGCCGAGATCTTCCGCGAGGTCGCCGCCAATGGGCACTGAGATCGACGAGGCGGGGGTAGCCTCAACGCACCGACCGGGGGTTCCCCCATGCTCGACGTCGTTTCCGTCCTCCAGCGCGCCCATGCCGGTTTCGTCGCGCTCCGGACTCCATCCGAGACGGCGATCGGGCTCGTAGGACCTTCGAGACATCCCGACGCAGGAGGGCAGCCATGAGCTCCTGGTACCAATGGACCTCGCCCGTGCGAAACCTCGCGTGGGTCGCCGCGCATTACGGATACCGATAGCCGTGCCCGCCGCCCGCCGCTCCCTCACGACGCGCGACGTCCGCCGGCTGGTCGACGATCAGTGCTTCCTTCCCTCGGCGTCGGGGCGCATCGGCGTCGAGATGGAGTGGCTGGCCATCTGTCTCGCCGACCTGGACCAGCCCGTCCCGCCCGAGCTGGTGGGTGAGGCGGGGG
>DATFXL010000035.1:0-26786 GCA_035316025.1 Acidimicrobiia bacterium | reverse complement strand
GCGGTGTTCGAGGCCTGCGGCGGGTCGGCATCCGGGTCGGTCTTGGCGATCAGAATGGCGAACGTCGCGCCCTTGGCCCCACTGATGAACCACTTGTGGCCGTTGATCACCCAGTCGTCGCCGTCCTCCACGGCCATCGTGCGGATGCCGGTCGGGTCGGAGCCGGCGACCTCGGGCTCGGTCATCGCAAAGCACGACCGGACGCGCCCCTCGAGCAGGGGTCGCAGGTACTTCTCCTTCTGCTCGTCGTTCGCATGGTGCAAGAGCGTGTGCTGATTGCCCTCGTCCGGCGCCTGCGCGTTGAGGATGAACGGCCCGAACGTGGTCCGGGCCGCCTCCGCCGACACGAACGCCATGGCGGTGATGCCGAGCCCGAGCCCGCCCCACTCTTTGGGCATGTGCGGCAGCCAGACGTTCCACTCGTGTGCCTTCTGGCGCAGCTCGATGATCATCCGCACGATGTCGGAGCGGTCGGGCTCGCCGTTCGGCGCGTTGGCGTAGACCTTTTCCTCCGCCGGCCGCACCACCTCGTCCATGAACTCGCGGACGCGGGCACGCGTCTCCTCGACGTCGGGCGGAAGCGTGAAGTCGATGCTCATGACATGCAGTGTTCCTGTCGCTTGACCGAACGGTCAAGCGGCCCGTGCCGGCTCAGGAGCACGTCCGGTAGTGGTACCGGTACGCCGTCTCGAACCCGGCGCGGGTGTACAGCTGGCGCGCACCGTCATTCGTCACCTCGACCTGGAGGTACATGCGGGGCGTGGGCCGGCTGGACGCCCACTGTGCGAGCGCTTGCAGCACGGCAGTCGCCGCTCCCCGCCGACGGGCTTCTCGGCGCGTTCCCATCCCGTACACGCCCGTCCATCCTCGCTCGAGGACGGCGAGGCCGACCGCGGCCGGCCTCTGGTCGATTGGGAGCACGGCCGTGGCGACGTCAGGACCGAGGTGGCGCAGTAGGTGCCCGTAGGCACGCAGCCGTTCCCGCTCGGTGTCGTCACCACTGAAGGCGGACGCGTACTCGGCGACCCAGTACTCGTCGATGCCGTCACCCACCGTGACGGCCGCAGCCTCGTCGCGCCGGGTGTGCTCGACGACGCGTTCCGTGTCGGCCACGAGCACGAGCGTCGGTTCCTCGATCTCGTAGCGGCGTGTCTCCAGCGTCTGGTCGAGCCCGGCCGGGAGTGCGGCCGGGCTCATCTGGAAGCGGACCGGGAGGCCGCGCTCCCGGTAGAACTGCTCGACGGCGTCGATGTGCGCCTCGAGCTCGATCCCCTCGCCCTGGTACGGCAGGGCCGAGTTGCAGCGGCGGAACGGGTATTCGGGCGCCGCCCTGAGCAACCACCCGTCGAGGAGCTGCACGGTGGTCGCCGCCGTCGCGTTGGCGCCCAGCTCGTCGAGCAGGCGCACGGTGTCGGGCCGGGCGCGCGGCAAACAAACCTCCTAGCGGTACGCGCCCGTGCCGGCGAACATGCCCCGCCGCCAGCGGTCGGGCGTCAACAGCAGCGCGCGCGGATAGACCTCGAACATCCAGCGGGCGAAGTTGCGACGGGTCCAGGGCGTGAGCCCGGCCGTGCGCACCGCGAGCGCGGCACCGCGGCGGGAGCGAAGGACGCGCTGGAGCGCGGCGGCGAAGTGGAGATCGCGCCCGAGCGTCCGGCGCACGCTCTCCCGGTAGCGCGCGCCGACGTCGTCGGGCTCGCCGCCGGCGATGGCGTCGACGGCGATCGTCGCCGTCTCGATCGCCTGCGCGATCCCCTCGCCGGTCAGCGGGTCGACCACGTTGGCGGCGTCCCCGACGTACAGCACGCGGCCGTCGGCGAGACCGTCATACTCGAAGGAAGCGGGGATCGGCCACGCCCGGTGCGTCGCCTCGGGCTCGGCGGCGGGACCGAGAATCGTGCGCACACTCGTCCGGCCGAGCAGCTCGCGCCAGCGGGCGTTCAGCTCCTTGCCCGTCGTCCCCGGCCGACGCAGCACCCCGAATCCCACGTTGGCGCGCCCGTCGGGCAACGGGAACACCCAGGCGTATCCCGGCAGCAGGTCGGCTTCGAAGAGCACGTAGAGCCGGGGGTCGTCGACGCCCCGGAAGTACTGACGGAACGCGTGCCACGTGCCGAGCGCGGGCGGTGCCGGCGGGCGCAGGCAACGTCGCACGAAGGAGTAGTGACCGTCGGCGGCGACGAGAAAGCGGGCCCGAATAGGGCCGTCGGTTGTCGTGGCGGTGACGCCGTCGCCGTTCGTGTCGACGGCGGTGACGCCGACGCCGTCGCGAACGTCGACGGCGGAGCCTCGGGCGGTGGCGACGATGGCGGCGTCGAGCTCGACGCGGGGGACGACGGCGGCGTAGTCGCCGTCGCGGCCGAGGGGCAGCGAGACGCGGCGGCCGTCGGGGGCGACGAGGACCGTCTCCCGTACCGACATGTACCCGGGAAGGGCGGTGATGTCGACGCCGAGGTGCTCGATGAGGCGCAGAGCGGCCGTCGTCAGGCCGTCGCCGCACGTCTTGTCACGGGGGAACGCCGCCTTGTCGACGACGAGGACGTCGAGGCCGCGGCGCCGGGCGGCCAGGCCGGCCGCCGCGCCCGCCGGCCCGGCCCCAACCACGAGGACATCGACGCCCGCCGACACAGGGCCCGACGGTACCGCCGGGGCCGGCCCGTGATCCGATCGCTTCGACGTGGGATGGCCGGGCGGGCCAGAATCACCGACGGCCTTTCTGGGCAAACAGGAGTGGTATGAACATCGCCGTCTGCGTGAAGCAGATCCCTGACCCGGCCACGCCGGGTGAGCTCGACCCCGAGACCAAGACGCTCAAGCGCGAGGGCAAGCTCATCCTCGACGACTCCGATAGCTACGGCGTCGAGATGGCGCTCCAGCTCGTCGACAACGCCGGAGACGGCGAAGTGACGCTCATCTCGATGGCCCCCAACGACGAGGTCTCGGGGCTGCGCACGGCGCTTGCCATGGGCGCCGCCAAGGCCGTCCTCGTGTCCGATCCGGTCCTGCAAGGCTCGGACGCGCTCTCCACGGCGAAGGTGATCGCCAAGGCGGTGGAACGCGCCGGCGAGACGGATCTCGTGATCACGGCTACGGAGTCCACCGACGGGTACACGGGGACGCTGCCGGAGCAGGTGGCCGAGCTGCTCGGGTGGCCGTCGCTGACGTTCGCGAAGCACATCGAAGTCGGCGACGGCAAGGTGAAGATCCAGCGCCAGACCGAAGCCGGCTACGACGTCGTCGAGTCGTCGCTGCCCGCGGTCGTGAGCGTGACGGCCGGCGTCGTCGAGCCGCGCTATCCGTCCTTCAAGGGGATCATGGCGGCCAAGAACAAGCCCGTCGACAACGCCAAGGTGGCCGACCTCGGACTGTCGGAGGACGACGTCGGTTGGAAGGGCGCCCGTCAGGAGATCACGTCCGTCGAGGCGGCGCCTGAGCGGCAGGCGGGCGAGAAGATCGAGGACGAGGGCGACGCCCACGCGCGGATCGTCGCCTTCCTCGAGCAGCTCAAGGTCATCTAGATCACCCCAGGAGACGACGCATGACGCTTCCGAAGGTATGGGTGTTCGCCGAGGGCGAGGACGGCAAGGCCAGCTCGGCGACCCTGGAGCTGCTCACCAAGGCGCGAGAGCTGGGCGACACCATCGAGGCGGTGTATGCCGGCGCCGACGCCGACACGATCGCACCGCAACTCGGCGAGTACGGGGCGACCAAGGTCCACGCGGCCGATCACGGCTCGTCCTTGAGCGGTGTCGTCGGCGGCGCGCTACTGGCGCGCCTGGTCGGGCAGGAGCAGCCGGACCTGATCCTCTTCGCGCAGAGCTACGACGGGCGTGACGCGATGGGCCGCCTCTCGGTCAAGCTCGACCGGCCGGTGCTCACCAACGGGAGCGGCGTCGAGGTCGACGGCGACACGGTGACCGTCAGCACTGCGGTCTTCGGCGGCAACACGATCGTGACGACCGCGTTCCGGAGCGAGAAGCCGTATCTCGCCGGCATCCGGCCCAAGTCGTTCGCGGCCGAGCCCAGCGGTGGCGGCGCCGCCGAGGTGGCGACGGTGGGCAACGTCGACGCCGGCCGGGCCGCCGAGGCGCAGGTGCTCGACCACCACGTGGAGCAGCAGGAGGGGCCGAAGCTCGAGGACGCCGAGGTCGTCGTGTCGGGCGGGCGCGGGCTCGGCAGCGCCGAGAACTACGAGCCGCTCGTCGAGGAGCTGGCGAACATCCTCAAGGGCGCGTCGGGCGCCTCACGCGCGATCGTCGACGCCGGCTGGGTGCCCTATTCGAAGCAGGTCGGCCAGACCGGCAAGACGGTCAAGCCGAAGGTCTACATCGCCATCGGCATCTCAGGCGCCACCCAGCACATGGTCGGCATGAAGGGATCCGACAACATCATCGCCATCAACAAGGACCCGGAGGCGCCCATCTTCAGCGTCTCCGACCTCGGTGTCGTCGGTGATGCGTCAAAGGTCGTGCCGAAGCTCATCGAGGCACTGAAAGCCAAGACCTGACCCGCGTCGACGACGCGTAGCCGGCTCTATCCCTCTCTCGGCTGGATGGTCTTGTTGTTGTGGAACACGTTCTCGGGGTCGTACTTCGCCTTGATCTCGGCAAGCCGCTGATAGGTGTCGTCGCCGTAGGCTTCGCGAACTCGGCTCGTGTCGTCGTCGCGGTCGAGGAAGTTCACGTAGACGCCGGCGCTGTGGGGTTGTAGGGCTTCGAGGAATGCCTTGGCCCACGCGGTTTCGCGTGTGCCGAGCGTGTCGTGGTCCGGAAGCCAAGCAGCGTCGATGATGATGTTGTGGGCGACTTCGCGGTGGGGATACGCCGTGGCATCGCGGGGGGTCCGGGCAACCGCTCCACCCATGTGGAACATTGCTGCGTATGACCTGGGCGAGCTGGCGCGATAGGCGCGCGCGGCGACGACGTCGATGACGTCGTCGGACAGACCCGTGAGATCGGTGGCTTTCCAGTAGTAGTGCCATCCGTGAGGGACGGTGTCGTCGATGCTGCTCTGGTGGTCGACGTAACGGGTGGGTCCGACCAGGTCCACGAGGGGGCTCCCGAACTGGCGCAGCGCGCGAACGGCTCGTTCACCGTCGTCCACGGGACCGGCGTAGCAGCAGGTAACTGCGATCGCCGGTTTGAAGTGCAACTCGTTGCTGATGTCGCGTAGAGGCGGGATCGTGCCGAGCCGGACGACGGTCCCGAGCTCGTCGGGCGCGTCGGCTACGAAGTCCCGATAGAAGCGCAAGACGTCGGTGGTGTCGTCCGCGGTCCAGAAGACAGGCCCCGCAGTGACGGACGGACCGACCGGGTGCAAGGCGAACCGGAACGCGCTCACGACGCCGAAGTTCCCGCCGCCGCCTCGCAGCGCCCAGAACAGGTCGGAGTGCTCGTGGGCTGACGCCCGGATGATGTCGCCCTCGGCGGTGATTACCTCGGCCGCGAGGAGATTGTCGACGGTGAGCCCGTGCTTGCGCATGAGCCATCCGATGCCGCCGCCGAGACACAGGCCGCCGACACCGGTATGGCCCACGATGCCTCCGGTGGTGGCGAGGGCGTGGGCCTGCGTCTCGTGATCGACGTCGCCCCACAGGGCGCCACCCTGTACCTCGGCCGTTCGGGTGTCCTGGTTGACGGCGACCGCGCGCATCGCCGACAGGTCGATGACCATCCCGTCGTCGCATACGGCCGTGCCGGCCACGTTGTGGCCTCCGCCGCGTACGGCGATCTCGAGATTGAGCTCGCGGGCGAACCTGACGGCCGCGGCCACGTCCGCGGTCCCGGTGCATCGGGCGATCAGTCGGGGTCGCCGATCGACCGCGCCGTTCCAGACGGCTCGGGCATTGTCGTAGTCAGCGTGCTCGGCGGCGATCAGCTCGCCCCGGAAGCCGGGGATCTCCATGCCGGACACTGTGTCTCTGGGCTGGCTGATTCGTTCGGCGGTCGGTGCTGCCATCGGTCCCCTCCGGTGGATGGGCTGGATGAGCCCATCGCAACATCGGTGAACACCGCCGAGAAGTCAGGGATCTGGACTTCGAAGTACGGAATCTGGACTTCACGGGGGGCGGGAAGCTCGCGACACTGCAATCGTGCGGACCTACGGCCAGTACTGCCCGATCGCCCGCGGCGCGGAGATCTTCGCCGAGCGGTGGACGCCGCTGATCATCCGCAACTTGTATCTCGGCTGCGAGACGTTCGGCGCGATCCTTGAGGGCGCGCCCGGACTCTCCCGCACCTTGCTCGCTCAGCGGCTCGAGCAGCTCGAACGCCTCGGCATCGTCGAATCAGCACCGAAGTCCCTAGGGCGAGGTCACCGCTACCAACTGACCGACTCCGGCCAAGATCTGTTCAGGGTCTGCCAGACGCTCGGCGAGTGGGGTGCCCGTTGGCTGGAGATCGCCCCCGAGAACCTCGATCCATTCGTCGCGCTGTGGTCGATGTGCAATGCGCTCCGTCCCGATCGCCTCCCGGACCGGCGCGTGGTCGTCCGATTCGACTTCACCGGGCCCCCCGAGCGGTACTGGTTGCTGCTCGAGCACGGGGAGACCGAGATCTGCAAGACGTACCCAGGTCTCGACGAGGATCTCTACATCACCGCCGAGGCCGAAGCCTTCGTCAAGTGGCACGCCGGCCAGCTCCCCTGGGCCGAGGCAACCCGTGACTGCCGGATCCAACTCGAGGGCCCGTCATGGCTTGTACGTGCCTTCCCGACCTGGAACGGCCGCAGCATGTTCGCTCACGTCAAGCCCGAGGCCCGAGCTGTCACTGTGGATCGATGGACCGACGCGGGACAGGTCTAGGCGGAGTACGCGCAACCGGTCAGGCCGGTTCAGCACGGCGCGGGTGACCGCGCCGGCGAGCGCGTGATCGTGGCGGCAGGGCGCGCACGCGCTCTGCGTTCTTCAGGTTGAGCTCGGTGCCCAACTCGAGGAAGTCGCACAGGAGTCGCAGCTCGGCGTCCGCCAGGCCCCGGATCCACGGCTCCCCCTCCGCCGCCATGGGGTAGTAGGTCTCGGCGATCGCCTGGCGGGCGGCGTCCGTCAGCTCGACGAGCACCCGCCGGCGATCGGAGGGGTCGGGGACCCGGCGCACCAGGCCGTCGTCCTCGAGCCGGTCCACCAGCGAGGTGATCGCCCCCGGGCTGAGCCCGGTCGCCCCCGCCAGCTCGCCGGCACTGAGCGGACCGCGTTCCTCGAGGACGTCCAGGCACCGTCCGTCGCTGCGGTTGATGCCCAGATAGGCGGTGGCGGCCTCGTCCATCCGCTCGACGGCCCGCTGGTACGCCCGATTGGCGGCAGAGAGCTCGCCGTGGAGCTCGCTGCCCTCGGGGGGCCAGACCGGGGGGGTTTCCTTTGACATTGGAAAGATCCTATGATCTAATACTTCGAGTATCAAAGAGTCTACCACGGGAGCCATGCCATGACACGGATCGTCGAGGCCGAGGGCCTCACGAAGCGCTTCGGCAAGATCGAAGCCCTCGCCGGGCTCGATCTCACCGTCGAGGAGGGCCAGGTCGTCGCCGTGCTCGGACCCAACGGCGCGGGGAAGACGACGTTCGTCCGCACCGTCGCGACCTTGCTCCGGCCCGACGAGGGAACGATCCGGGTGGCCGGGTACGACGTCCTCGCCCGTGCCGACCAGGTCCGCCGTCTGCTCGGCCTCGCCGGTCAGCACGCGGCCGTGGAGGACGCGATGACCGGCCGCGAGAACGTCGAGATGGTCGCCCGCCTGTACGGCCAGGGCCGGCTCACCGCCCACCGCAACGCCGCGCGGGTGCTCGGGCAGCTCGGGCTGACCGACGCCGCCGACCGGCTCGTGCGCACGTACTCGGGAGGGATGCGCCGGCGGCTCGACCTCGGAGCCAGCCTCGTCGGCGCGCCGCGCCTGTTGCTGCTCGACGAGCCGACGACGGGACTGGATCCGCGCAGCCGGATCGAGCTGTGGGACGCGATCCGTGATCTCGCGGAGAACGGCACCGACGTGCTGCTCACGACGCAGTACCTCGACGAAGCGGACCACCTCGCGAGCCGCATCGTGATCATCGATCACGGCCGCGTCATCGCCGACGGGACGCCGAGCGAGCTCAAGACCCGGGCCGGTCGCGACGTCGTCGAGGTGCACACGGCCCATGCCGGCGAGCTCGCCGCCGCGGCCACGGTCCTCCACGCCTTGGGCGTCGCCGAGGCGGTAGTCGATGCCGCGACACGGCGGGTGTCGATTGCAGTCGACGACGGCACTGACCACCTGACGGCGGCGGTGCGCGCGCTCGACGAGCACGACGTCAAGGTCGATGACATCGGGCTCCGGCGTCCCACGCTCGACGAGGTGTTTCTCGCTCTGACCGGCGTCGGCCTCGACTCCGAAGCCGGCGAGGACGGGTCTCGTACGCGCGCCGCCTGATCAACCGGGGGAATCAGAATGACTGCCACCCACGTTTCCATCGACCAGCCGACCGTGGTCGGGCCGCGGGCGTCCCTCGCCCGCAGCACCATCGAGGTCGCCAAGCGCACGGTCCGCAAGTTCGTGCGTACGCCGCAGCTCATCGTGGTCGGGACGATCCAGGCCGCGATGTTCCTGCTCATCTTCCGCTACGTGTTCGGCGGTGCCATTCACGTCGGCGGGGGAGTGTCCTACGTCGACTTCCTCGTTCCTGGCTTCGTCACGACCGGCCTGCTCTTCGCCGGGACGGCAGCGGCGGCCGGAGTCGCCGAGGATCTCGAACATGGCTTCGTCGACCGCCTCCGGAGCCTGCCGATCCCGCGGGCGGCGGTCCTCGCGGGTCGGGCAGTGGGTGACACCGGGCTGCTGACGTGGAGCCTGGCGGTCACGACTGCCGTCGGCTTCGCCGTCGGGTTCCGTCTGAACGGCGACGTGGTCGCCGGGTTGACCGCCTTCGCCCTCTGCGTCCTCTTCGGGTTCGCCTTCTCGTGGCTGTTCATCACGATCGGCCTGGTGGCCGGGAACGCGCAGGCGGCGCAGGGCATGTCGCTGCTCGTGTTCCCGCTCACCTTCGTGTCGAGTGCCTACGTCCCGGTCGACACGCTGCCCGGCTGGCTGCAGCCGATCGCCGAGCACCAACCCATCACGTACATGGTCGACACGGTGCGCGCTCTCTGCCTCGGGGATCACGCCGAGGCGGTGCTCGGCCATGGTGCCGGTTACTACCTCGTGCCCTCGCTGCTGTGGAGCGCCGCGATCGTCGTCGTGTTCGGGTCGATCGCAACCGCGCTGTTTCGTCGGGGCTGACCGCCGGCGGGTGGGACACAATCGACGAATGCGAGTGCGGCGAGCACGACCGGAGGAGTTCGAGGTCGTGCTTGCCGTCCTCGCCGACGCGGCCGGCTGGCTGCGGGCGCAGGACGTCGAGCAGTGGCCCGACCGGTTCCCTGCCGACTGGGTGATGCCGGCGATCCAGCGCGGCGAAACCTGGCTCGCCGAACACGAGAGTGGCGTCATGGGAACCATGGTCGTGCAGTGGGAGGACCCCACCTTCTGGTTCGGATACCCGGACGACGCGGGATATCTGCACCGACTTGCCGTGGTCGCTCATGGCATTGGGCTGGGAAGCCGGCTCTTGGCTTGGGCGGAACGACACGCGGCCCGCCATGGGAAGACGTTCCTCCGTCTCGACTGCGTGGCGTCGAACGCGGCGCTGCGTGCGTACTACGAGCGGGCGGGATACTCGGCTGTAGGAGACGTGACCGTGGGTGAGTACACACAGACACGATTCGAGAAGCCGGTTGGTGGTTGAATGCGCGAATGCCGGATCTTTCCGGGATCTCGCACATCGACCTGACGGTCACCGACCGCGATCGCAGCGAACGTTTCTACACGGACGTCCTGGGCTTCGAGGTCGTGAAACGCGTCGACAAGCCGGAGTTCCGTCTGAGCGACATGAGGCACGACGGCCTCGATGTCGAGATGTGCGTCCGGCAGCCGGTCGGGGGCGACGGCTCGCCGTTCGACGAGCTCCGCACCGGGCTCGACCACCTGTCGTTCGGCGTCGCGAGCCGGACCGAGCTGGAGGTGTGGCAGGCGCACCTCGACCGTCACGGCGTGACGTACACGCCGATCGTCGACGCGCCGTACGGTGCGGTGCTCGTGTTCCGCGACTCCGACAACATCCAGCTCGAGCTCATCGCTCGGCCGGGCACCTGATCCGTTAGACCGCGCCTTCGGGCACCCACGAGCCGTGGAAGCCGAACGGCACCCGCCGGGGCAGGTGCACGGTGGCGACGGGCGCGCGCGAGAAGTCGGTGGCGTCGAGCACGAGGAGCTGGCTGGCGTCGCGGCCCTCGTCGTAGACAATGGTGAGCACCCAGCCCTCGTCCTCGCCGGCGTCCTCGGCGGCAGGCACGAACACGCCCTCACTGGCGTGGATCCCGCGCCCGAAGCTGCGCGCTTCGTCGGCGCCGGTGCGGAGGTCGTGCTTCACGAGGCCGCCGAGGCGGATGCCCGCGTCGTCGATGCCGAAGTGGGTGGTGTAGCCGTACCGGTGCCGCCGGCCGACGACGCGCTCGTCGACCCGCGGGAACTCCTGGGCGCGGTCGTCGATCCGCTCCTCGGTGACCCTCCCGCCCTCCAAGTCGATCGTCCACCGGTCGAGGGTCGGAGGCTGTTCGGCCGGGCCGTAGATGTCGCGGTCGAACATCTTCGGATGGCGGACGACATCGACCACGACGCCACCGCCGTCGTCGTAGGCGTTCAGTGCGTGGAACACGTAGCAGAGCTCGACGTCGAGCCAGCGCACGTCGGCGTTGCCGCCGTCCCGGGGCATCACGCCGACGCGGGCGCCGTACTCGGGCCGCCACGCCGCCGGGAACGGCTGCTTCCCGACGAGGCCGAAATCGAACACGACCGGCAGGTCGAAGAACACGACATGGTTCTCGGTGATCGCGAAGTCGTGCACCATCGAGGGGCCTTGGATGTCGATGTCCTCGCTCCGTACGAGTTCACCCGACGCGTGGACGACGTGGTAGCGGAGCCAGGGCGGGCCGAACGGGTCGTAGCCGAAGAAGAGCATCTCGCCTGTGACCGGATCCATCTTCGGGTGTGCGGTCATCGAGGAACGGAGCTTGCCGCGGAAGTCGTACCGTCCCACCGTCGACAGGTCGGGGCGCACCTGGGTCGGGAGGCACACCTCGACGAGGGCGAGGATCCTGCCCGCGTGCGCGACCACGTGGGTGTTCGCCGCGCTCGATCCGGCCGGGAAGACGTCGTCCGGCTGGCCGGGGATGGCGTCCTCGCCGAGGAGTGAGATCGCCTGATCGGTGCGGACCCACCGGTTGCGGTACGCGACCGCCTTCCCGTCGCGCAGCTCGACCGCGTGGATCATGCCGTCGCCTCTGAACCAGTGGTACGCGGCGGGGTCGGGCGCGATGGGATTGGGTCCGATGCGCAGCAGGCGCCCGCGCAACTCGGTCGGGATCGCGCCCTCGGTCGGGAGATCCGTCGCGCTGAGCTCGTCGTTCACCGGCGCGAAGTTGCCGACGAGGTAGCGATTCTCGACCGCGGTGCTCACGAGGCACCTCCTTGGTGTTCGGGAACGAAATCGTTCAGCCCCCGGTTCTGGATCTCGCAGACGTGGTCGACGAGCGCGTCGACGTTGGGCCACGGGAAGTCGGGGAGAGAGATGAGGAGTGACGTCACGCCGTGGACCGCCGTCCAGATGCCGATCGCCGCGATCAG
Organism: Acidimicrobiia bacterium; assembly: GCA_035316025.1. Lineage (GTDB taxonomy): Bacteria > Actinomycetota > Acidimicrobiia > IMCC26256 > JACDBD01 > JALZAA01. The sequence continues at coordinate 15,096 of DATFXL010000035.1, read as the reverse complement.
GGGATCGACGGGTCGGTAGGCGCCGGTGTCGATGCAACGCTGTACGGCGTCGACGAGGTGCCGGAACGCGCGGGCACCGGCGCCGACGAGCGTGTCGTACTGCGGCGCCGTCTCGGCACGCGTCATGAAGAGGATGCGGTACGGCTCGGGGTTCTCGAGCCCGAAGCGCACGTACGCCCGGCCGCGCCGGCGCAGGCTCTCGACGGGGTCGTCGGTCGAGCGCCCAGCGGCCTCGACGGTCGAGTCGAACACCTCGAAGTGCCGCTCGCAGACGGCCAGGATGAGCGAGGTCTTGTCCGGGAAGTGCAGATAGATGGAGGGGGGTGTGACACCGACGGCGTCGGCGATCGCTCGGATCGACACCGCGTCGGCGCTGCCGGTCTCGATCATCAGCCGCTCGGTCGCCGCGAGGAGGTCCTCCCGCAGCGTTTCGCCCTCGCCGCGGCGGGACCGCGGGCGGGACTTCGCGCTGGACCCGCGCACGGCGGTCATCGTGACCCGACCGGCTCGGGCAATTGTTCCTCGCCGGAGGCGCGTCCGGGCGGGGGCGCTTCGGTCTCGCTGATTCCGATGCGCTCGTGGATGCGCCGGAGCCAGCGCGGCGCCCACCAGTTCGCCTCGCCGGCGATGCGCATGAACGCGGGCACGAGCGTGGCGCGGATCACGAACGCGTCCATGAGCACTGCGATCGTGAGCCCCAGGCCGAAGATCTTGATGAACGACACGCCCGAGGTCGCGAACGCGATGAACACGACGCTGATGAGGACGGCGGCGGCGGTGACGATGCGGCCGGTGCGCTCGAGGCCCACGGCGACGGACCGTGGATTGTCATGGGTGCGGTCGTGCTCCTCCTTGATCCGCGACAGGAGGAAGACCTCGTAGTCCATCGAAAGTCCGAAGGCGAGGCAAAACAACAGCAGCGGGACGGTCGCCGGGAGCGTTCCCGTGGGGGTGAAGTCGAGCACGCCGGAGAGATGGCCGTCCTGGAAGATCCAGACCAGCGCGCCGAACGTGGCGCTCAGGCTGAGCACGTTCAGGACGAGCGCCTTGATCGGCACCAGAAGGCTCCCGAACATCAGGAACAGCAGCACGAACGTCGCGGCGGCGATGAGGCCGGCGGCGAGCGGGAGCCGGGAGAACAGGGACGCCTTCGAGTCCACGAGCTCGGCCGCATTCCCCGAGACCAGGACCGGGAACGGCGCCCGGGTGTTCCGCACCGCCTTGGCGAGACGCTCGCCGGCGCCGGAGTACGGCTCGACGGAGGGGACGACGGACAACCAGGTCGCGTCACGAGCTGCGAAGCGGGCGCTCAGTTGCCCCGGGCCGGTGACCTGCTGCCCGTTGATGTAGCTGCCGGTGAGTGCGTCGACGCGTGCGGCGCCCGGGGTCCGTGACAGCGCGATCGCATATCTGTCGATCTCATCGGCGCGCGTCGCGGGGTCGCCGATGCTCGTCGCGACGACCTGGAGCGTGAGCGCCTCGTTGGAGCTGAAGCGCTGGCGGAGGTCGTCCTGCACCTGCCGGCTCGACGCGCTCGACGGGAGCACCCGGTCGTCGGGAAGGCCGAACCGGATCCGGAGGAACGGGAGTCCCAGGAAGACCAACAACGCGATCACGCCCACCGCGATTGGCACGGGGCGACGCATCACGATCATCGCGATCCGGTGCCAGACGCCCTCGCCGACGGGCTTCGGATCGCGTCGCAACAAGCGCAGCGAGTTCACCCTCGGCCCCAGGACCGCGAGAAGTGCCGGCAGGCTGACGACGGCGACGAACCCGGCCAGGAGCGCGACCCCGATACCGGCGTAGGCGAACGACCGCAGGAAGGCGAGGGGGAACACGAGCAGGGCGGCGAGGGCGACCGCGACGGTGAGCGAGCTGAACGACACGGTCTTCCCGGCGGTCTGCACGGTGCGCACGACGGCGTCGTGTGGTGCCAGCCCGTTGTGCAGTTCCTCCCGGTACCGGGACACGATGAACAGGCTGTAATCGATGGCGAGCCCGAGCCCCAGGCCCGTCGTGAGGTTGAGGGCGAAGATCGACACCTCGGTGAGCGAAGAGACGATCAAGAGCACGAGGAACGTGCCGACGATGGCGATCGCCCCGACGACGAGGGGCAGCCCGGCGGCGACGAGGCTGCCGAACACGAGGATCATCAGTAGCAGCGTGATGGGGAAGGCGATGAGCTCGGCGCGCAGGAGGTCCGACTCCACCTGCTTGTTCACCTGCCGGAACACCTCGGCGAACCCGCCCACGCGCACGGTGATCGGTCCGGAGTCGCGCCCGTACCTCGGCGACAACACGCGGGCCGCTTCCTGGACCTGATCTTCGCTGCCGCGCAGCGAGACGAGCACGAGCGCTTGGCGTCCGTCCTTGCTGCGCAGGGGCGGAGGACTTCCCAGGCTCCAGTAGGAGACGGCGCGGGCGACCCTCTTGTCTGCCGCCAGCTTGCCCGTCAGCGCCTCGGCTGCGGCGCCGACAGCGGGGTCGTCCACCGAACCGGTGCGCGCCGTGACGAGGAACACGAGGTCCGGCTGTTCCTTCCCGAACTCGTGCTTGATCTGGTCCGCCGCCCGCGACGACTCCGACGACGGGTCGTCGAAGCCGCCGCTGCTCAAACGGGAGGCGACGCCGCCCCCGAGGCCGGCGGCGACGAGAAAGAAGACGGCCGTGGCCACGAGCACGGACTTGCGACGGGCAACCGAGAAACGGCCGATGCGTGCGAGCACAGCGGCTCCGGGGCGGGATGAGTTATCAGTGATAAGTCAACGTCATCATGTGCCCGCCGGCGGCTCTTGCCTAGATGACGTGGGTCACGTCCTCGAGGGCGCGGCCAAATCGTCAGCCCTTCACGTACGACAGCTTCTCGACCACCTTGTCGTCACGGACGCGGAAGACGTCGACGCCACGCACGTGCCCGTCACCCCAGTCGTAGCGCCACCGCTGCACGTATCGGTCGCCGGCCACGAACGAATCCTCGGCGGTGAACTGCGCGTCGGCGTCTTCGAAGATCGGCTTCCACGCCGCGCGCGCAGCGCCCTGTCCCTGGTGGCGTTGCCCGTCCGGCGCGGGGCCGGTGCCCTCGAACACGACGTCGTCCGCGCACAAGGCGAGGGTGGCGTCGAGGTCGTGGGCGCCCCACGCCTCGTTGAAGCGAGTGATGAGGTCGCTGGTCTCGGCGTCGGTCATGACGCCACCGTATGTATCAGCTGGTGTCGATGTCGACGAAGAGCGGAGCGTGGTCCGACGGCAGCTTGCCCTTGCGGGCGAAACGGTCGACGAGAGCCCAGCGGATGCGGTCGACGAGCGGCTCGGTCACGTAGGCGAGGTCGATGCGCATGCCGCGGTGCTCGTGGAAGTCGCCGCGCCGATAGTCCCAGTACGTGAACAGCTTGTCCTGCGGATACCGCGCGCGGAACGCGTCGACGAAACCCCAGTCGCGCAGGCGGGCAACGGCGGCGCGCTCCGGCTCGGTGACGTGTGTGTCACCGATGAACGCCTCCGGCGACCACACGTCGCGATCCTCGGGCGCGACGTTGAAGTCACCCATCATCACGATCGGGTCCGTCGGCTTGTATGTCGCCGCGATCCAGTCGTGAAGACACTCGAGCCACGCCAGCTTGCGCTCGTAGAACTCGCTTCCGACCTTCCGGCCGTTCGGCACGTAGACGCAGATCACGCGGACTCCGCCGCACATGGCCGACAGCAGCCGGGCGTCGCCCTCGTACGGGTCGACCATCTCGGTGCCGTCGAAGCCCGAGGTCACGTCGCTGATGCCGGCGCGGGACAGGATGGCGACCCCGTTCCACTGCCCAGGCCCGTGGTGCACCGAGTCGTAGCCGAGCATCTGGAACGTCAGTTGCGGGAACGAGTCGTCCGAGAGCTTGGTCTCCTGGAGGCAGAGCACGTCCGGATGCGCGTACTGCGCCCACTCCTCGACTCGTGGGAGGCGGGCCTTCAGCGAGTTCACGTTCCAGGTGGCGAAGCGCACGACCTTCGGAACCTACCCGACGTGGTCGCCCATGTAGTCGGGGTTCGCGACCAGGAGTTTCGCTCGCACCGACTCCCGCACGGCGGCGACGACCTCGGAGCGCCGGTCGTCCAGCGACCGGTCCCGGATGCGAGCGGCGAGCTCGACCGTCAGCGTGCGGAGGTCGGCGTCGTGGCCGAGCAGCGCACCGAGCCGGGCGCGCTCGGCGGCGTCGAACTCGGGGCCGAGGCTGACCTCCCGTTCGAGCATCCCGAGCGCGTTGATCGCGACCCGCGTGTGGAACTGGACCCGGCCTTCGACCGTGGTCATGACGTCTCCTTCGAGGAACTCACGGATCGCGACGATGAGCTCGGCGGCCGTCGGTCGGTCCTGCATTACTCGCCTCCGTCGATCAGCTCGAGCAGGTCCCACTCCATCTCGGCCACCCGGCGGCCGAGCGTCGCCAGCTCCACCGATCGGACCGCTCCCTCGAGGTGCGTAAAGGCCTGGATCTCACACATCACGCCCCACTTGAGGGTGCCCAGCGCCTCCCAGTAGCGCAGCTCGACCGGGTCGACGTCCCGACCGCCGGCCGAGCTGTACGCCGCCAGCAGGTCGTCCACGACGCCGAAGCCTCCGACGCGCCGGTCGGTCACACCGAACCGCCACGACTTCACGCACAGCCAACCGAGGTCCTCGACCGGATCGCCGAGGTGCGCGAGCTCCCAGTCGAGCACGGCGCGGATACCGTCCGGCCCGACGACGAGGTTCCCGTTGCGGAAGTCGCCGTGAACGAGCGCGGGGCGCGCCGGGTCGGACGGCGCCTTCTCCGTGAGCCAGCGGAACCCGAGCTCGAACGCGGGGTGGGCTTCGCCGAACCCATCGAGATAGTTGCGGTAGAGCTCGATCTGCTCACGCGCCCCCTGCACGGGGAGCGCGGGGAGCTGTGCCGGATCGAGGGCGTGGATGCGCGCCGCCTGCTCGCCGCACTGGTAGGCGAGCTTCGGCCGGGCGGCGGCGTATGTGTCGTCACGCAGGATGCGACGAGGGATCGTCTCGCCTTCGATCCGTTCCATCACGAAGCCCGAGCCGAGGCCGTCGTCGGGATCAAGGAGGAACCACACCCGTGGCGTCGCCACGCCACCGGCGTGAGCGGCCTCGAGGAGGGCGAACTCCACCGACCGGTCTGACAGCCCGATCGCGGGGCCGGGATCGCGGCGCAGCACCAGCCCGTGACGGGTGCCGTCGGTGGCAACGGCATCGAACGACCACGTCTCGCGGGACGCTCCGCCCGACAGGCGCCGCACGCCTTCGATCGCGACCGCCTGGCCGAGATACCGGGCGACTGCGGCCGCAAGGTACTCGGTGTCGACGCGTGCGGGCACGGCGCGGAACGGTAGCCCGACGCCGGTTAGATTCCCGCCGTGCGTCGAGGGCGGGGTGCGCTGCTTTGGGTTCTTGCGGGTATGGCCGGCGTCGGCCTGGCGTCGGTATCAACGGCGTCCGCCCGGCCGGCACAGTTCGGGCCAGAGCAGATCCGCAACTACGTGGTCGACATTCGCATCGAGGCCACGGGACTGGTCCGGGTGCACGAGACGATCGACTACGACTTCGGAGTCGTCCCGAGGCACGGCATCTTCCGTGACGTTCCCGTGCGGTTCGAGTACCCACCGAAGGCGAACCACGACCGCGTGTACCCACTCACCGTGGAGTCGGTTCGGGCATCGGAAGGAACGCCGGCGCAGTACACCATCGAGAGCGGCGACGTCGACGGCATCGGCCTGAAGAAAATCAAGATCGGCGATCCCGACCGCACGATCAGCGGCCAGCACACCTACGACATCACGTACACGCTGCGCGGTGTCCTCAACGGGTTTCCGGACCACGACGAGTTGAACCTCAACGCGATCGGCCCCGGATGGACGGTCCCGATCCAGCGGGCGAGCGTCAGTGTCGAGGCGCCAGCGGACATCACCCAGGTGGCGTGCTTCAGCGGCCCGCTCCGATCGACGCTCCCTTGCACGAGCGCGACAAGTAGCGGTCCGACCGCCACCTTCACCCAGAACGCCATCCCGCCCAACGCCGCCATGACGGTCGTGGTGGCGATGCCCAAGGGGGCGGTTCCGCCGCACGAGCCCATCCTCGAGGAGCGGTTCAACCTCGCAAGCGCCTTCTCGGTCACGCCCGTCACGGCCGGCCTCGGCGGCGCGCTGCTGCTCCTCGTGATCGTGCTGTTCGCGTTCCTCATGTACTGGTTCGGCCGCGACCGCCGCTACCGCGGCTCGGCGGTCGATCAAGCATTCGGTAGCGACGGCGGCGCCGAAGAGTACGTCCCGCTCCTCCATCACGAGGAGACCCCGGTCGAGTTCGTCCCGCCCGACAACCTGCGGCCCGGACAGCTCGGCACGCTCGTCGACTTCACGGCCAACCCGCTCGACGTGACCGCCACGATCGTCGACCTCGCCGTGCGCGGCTACCTCGTCATCGAGGAGATCCCCGGCGAGGGCGGGTTCTTGCACAAGCCGGACTGGAAGCTCACGAAGAAGAAGGAGTCCGACGCCGCGCTCAAGGACTACGAGCGCAAGCTGCTGGACGCGTTGTTCGAGGACGGGAACGAGGTCCAGCTCTCCGACCTCCGGTACACGTTCCACAGCAAGATGGAGGAGATCCAGGGCGCGCTCATCAAGGACGCGCAGGCGCAGGGCTGGTTCGTGCGGTTGCCCTCGGCGACCCGGATGCAGTGGGGTTGCCTCGGTGCGCTCGTGCTCATCGCCGGCGCCGGACTCCTGACGCTGCTGATCGTCTTCACGCACGCCGCGCTGCTCGGCATCCCGCTCGTCGTCGCCGGCATCCTGCTGACGTTCGGCGCGTACTGGACGCCGCAACGCACGGCCAAGGGAACGGCGGTCTTGCGGCGCACCGAGGGCTTCCGCCGCTTCATCAACGAGTCCGAGAAGGAACGGGCGCGCTTCGCCGAGAAGAAGAACCTGTTCTCCGAATACCTGCCGTACGCGATCGTGTTCGGCGCCACCGGCAAGTGGGCGGCCGCCTTCGCGGGCTTGGATGACCAGCCACCCGACACGTCGTCCTGGTACATCTCGACGACGCCGTTCACATTTCTCGCCTTCTCGAGCGCGATCGACGGCTTTACCGTGTCGACGTCGGGCACGCTCACGTCGACCCCGCCATCGACGACGGGCTCGAGCGGGTTCTCGGGCGGCGGGTTCTCTGGCGGTGGGGCCGGGGGCGGAGGCGGCGGGAGCTGGTAGCCGGTCGGGTCAGTCGCCTTCGAGGCCGGCCCAGACCTGGTGCAAGCCGGGAGACAAGCGGGCGAGCTCCTCGAGCGTCACGGCGGTGAGGCGGCGGAGCTTGTCGGCACCGCGAGCGGTGAGGCGCAGACGCACGATCCGCTGGTCGTCGCGATCGTGTGCACGCCGGACGAGCCCGGCGTCCTCGGCCCGGTCGACGAGCTCCACCGCGCTGTGGTGCCGGAGGAGCAGGTAGTCAGCCACGTCACCGATCGTCGGTCCGCGGGGATCGGGATGTCCCCGTACGGCGAGCATCAGCTGGTGTTGCGCCGGCGACAGCCCGACGCTGCGAGCCTGCTCCTCGCTCCAGCGTGCGAAGCGCCGCAGCCCGGTGCGGAACTCGAGCAGCCGTCGATAGTCGTCGTCCTGGATGGCCCGGGTGCGGGCGGCGGCCGGTGGCATGGCAGAATGTATCGTAACACGATACTCTTGTGTGGTACCCGTTTCCTCTGGTCGAGGTGCCATGCGCTCGTCTCCCGGTCGACTCGTGTTCATGTCACTGCTCGCCACAGTGCTCGGTCTGGCAGGCGGGGCGGCGGCGTGGCTGCTGGTGCGTCTCATCGCGCTGTTGACGAACGCGGCGCTGCTGCACGAGTACGGCTGGAACCTGCCGTCGTTTCGCCACTTCCACCCCGGCCCCGACCTCCTTGTCGTCGCGGTGGCGGGGGGATTGGTCGTGGCGTTGCTCGCGCGTTGGTCGCCCGTCATTCGTGGCCACGGCATCCCCGAGGCGATGGAAGCAATCCTGACGCGCCACAGCCGCATCTCGCCCCCAGCTGCGATCGCCAAGCCGACTTCCGCCGCGGTCGCCATCGGCACCGGCGGACCGTTCGGCGCCGAAGGGCCGATCATCGTGACCGGCGGCGCGCTGGGCTCGCTCATCGGCCAGGTCATCAAGGTGACGCCATCGGAACGGAAAATCCTTCTCGCTTGCGGTGCCGCCGCCGGGATGGCGGGTGTGTTCGGGGCGCCCCTGGCGTCGGTCGTGCTCGCGGTGGAGCTGCTGCTCTTCGAGTTTTCGGCTCGCGCGCTCATGCCCCTCGTGGTGTCGGCGAGCGTCGCGGCCGGCGTGCATGCCGCGCTGTTCGGCTCGGGGCCGCTGTTCACCGTGCCCCACCACGACTTCGCGGGGCTCAGCACGCTCGGCGTGTTCGCGCTCCTCGGCGTCGCCTGCGGCCTGCTCGCCGTGGTCGTCGCGAACGGTCTGTTCATCGTGGAAGCCGGGTACCGTCGTCTGCCGATTCCGGAGTTCTGGCACCCGGTCATCGGCGCGCTCGGGTTCGCCACCATCGGTCTGGCTGTCCCGCGCGCGCTCGGCGTCGGCTACGACGCGATCGACGACGTGCTCGCGGCCAAGATCGCCGTGGGGGCGCTCGCTCTGTTGCTGCTGGCGAAAGCGGTCATGTGGTGGATCGCCCTCGGTTCGGGCACATCGGGCGGCACGCTCGCGCCGTTGCTCCTCATCGGCGGCGCCTTCGGCGGTCTCGTCGGGGCAGGTCTCGACGCCGCGTTCCCGGGGCTCGGCCTCTCACCGGGCGCCGTTGCGCTGGTGGCCATGGCGGCGACGTTCGGCGCCGCGACCGGGGCCGTCTTCACCTCGATCGTGTTCGCGTTCGAGCTCACTCGTGATTACCAGGCCGTGCTGCCTTTGATGCTGGCCGCCGTGCTTGCGGACATCGTGTTCAATTCGCTCTCTCGGCAGACGATCATGACCGAGAAGCTGGCCCGCCGGGGCGTCATCGTGCCCCGGCGCTACGCACCCGACGTGCTGCAGCTGCACGCGGTGCGCGACGCGATGACTACGGACGTCGAGGCGCTTCCGGTGACGGCGACGATGGCCGAGGCACGACACGCGCTCGAGGCCGGTCGCCACAGCGCGTATCCGCTGGTCGAGGACGGCGGCCGGTGGGCGGGCGTCGTGAGCCGCGCCGACCTGCTTGTGCGTGACCTCCCCGACGACGCACCGGTCAAGGAGATCGCCAACGGGACGGCGCTCGCGGTCGAGCCGGGCGACAGCCTCCTCACGGTGCTCGAACGCATCACCGAGGACGGTGTGGACCATGTTCCCGTGGTGGACCACGACCGCCTTGTTGGGATCTGTACCCGCACAGACATCCTCCGAGCGCGCAGCCGGTACCTCGAGCACGAGCGCCCACAGGCGGGGTGGCGACCCCGGCTCGGCCGTGGGGACCGGGACGGTCAGCGCGCGGACGCGTGAACGATCAGCCGGTCAGGCCCACCGGCTGCCCGTCGATCATCTGATCGAGGTACTCGGACAGGCCGAACCCGGTCTTGCCGTCGCAGCGCCATTCGGTCATGCCCTCGGAGATGCGCGTGACGAGCATGTCGCCGTCGGGCGTCTGACGCCGGTTCCGCAGCGGGATGAGGGACAGCACGCTGCCCTCGATCTCGTAGTCCCGGTCGGCGGTGTGCGCGGTCGCCCGCACCTCCTGGTGGTACGAATCGGCGCCGCGCCACTCGGTCTCGATCTCGGCGTCGTCGATCGGGCGGTATTCGCCGTCCTCTAGCACGACCCCGCCGATGCGCTGACCACTATCACGGGACGTCACGATCGAGATGACGAAGCCGAATTGCTCCCCGAAGTTGGCGGTGAGCCACCGGTACCACCACGGGGATTGCCAGTAGCGGGGCCCCCACGAGTGGTCACGCAGTCCGTAGCCGTCGATCTCCCACTCCTCGTCACCGACGCGCACGACACCGCGGGCGCCGACGTGCTGCTCGTAGTGTCCACGTGCGAAGGCCTGCTCGGCGTTCTCGGTGATGGGGGAGCCGTCGTCGTTGACCGGCTCTCCGCCCCACATCGGTGAGACGCCGCGGTAGCCGAGCTCGACGGCGGCGTCGACCCAGGGGTTTTCGGTGAACGCCCGGCGCGGATTCACCATCTCCAGCGGCCGCTCGAGCAACGCGACCTTGCCGTCGTAGGAGACGCGCTGGTCCTCGAAGGGCTCGAGGATCTCGAACCGCATCCCACCGGCGTCGAAGGCGTCGTTGTCGGAGATCTCCGGGCGGCTGAACATGAAGCCGACCCGCCCGTCTGGCAGGTAGATGCACGTCGTCATCTCGGCATATCCCTCGTTGGCCCGGTTGCCTAGCCGGACCCAACCACCGATGCGGTCATGGGGATCGAAGAAGTTGAAGTACATCGACTCGTTGAAGTTCGTCGCCGACTCCAGCGGGTGCATGTACTCGTCGGACGGTTCGAGTCGGAGCTTCATGTTCGCCATCTCACTCCGCCCTTGACCGGACGGTCAAGGGAGTGCTTCGCTCCGGCCATGGACCTGGAGATCACCGAGATCGCGAGCGGACTGCGCTTCCCCGAGGGGCCCGTCTGGATGCCCGACGAGAGCCTGCTGTGTGTCGAGCTGCTCGGGGGAACGGTCCTGCGCGTGCAGCCCGACGGCAAGAAGGAGGTCGTGTCAGAGAACGGCGGCAGCCCGAACGGGCTGGCGATCGGTCCCGACGGCGCGGTCTACGTGTGCAACAGCGGCGGCTACGGGTCGCACGACGTCGGCGGGCTCATGATTCCCGACAGCTACTTGCCCCAGGACCACACCGGCGGCCGAATCGAGCGCGTCGACCTCGCCACCGGCGACGTGTCCGTGCTGTACACGGCGTGCGACGGCCACCACCTCATCGGGCCCAATGATCTCGTGTTCGACGACACGGGTGGCTTCTGGTTCACCGACCACGGCCGCTGGCGCGAGCGGGACAAGACCCACGGCGGCCTCTACTACGCACGCCCCGACGGTTCCGAGATCCGCGAGGTGGTCTACCCCCTCGACGGTCCGAACGGCGTCGGACTGTCGCCCGACGGCATGCGCGTCTACGCGGCCGAGACGTTCACCGGTCGTGTGTTCGCCTGGGACCTCGCCGGACCGGGTGAGCTGGCGGCGCCGCCGCCACCCGTGGGCAACGGCGGCCAGCTGATCTGCGGCCTGCCCCACATGCAGCTTTTCGATTCGTTGGCCGTCGACGGTGACGGCAACGTCGTCGTCGGCACGCTGGTGAACGGCGGGCTCACCGTGATCGCCCCCGACGGCAGCGGCTCGGAGCACGTCCCGTTTCCCGACCCGATGGTCACGAACGTCTGCTTCGGCGGTGACGATCTTCGTACCGCGTACGTGACGTGCTCGGCCACGGGGCGACTCGTGTCGACGCCGTGGCCGCGACCGGGGCTGAAGCTCGCGTTCTGACCTTGCGCCGCCGTATCAGATCCTCGCCGGATGGACGGGCGCGCCACCCACGCCCGCGTCGATGCGGAAGATCGTCCCCCGGCGGTCGGGCTCGGCGGCGTTGTCGGCGGTCGTGACGAACAGATCAGGCTCGCCGTCACCAGCGAAGCAGACCGACGTGACCGTCTGTGCGGGGACGTCGAGCACGCGGTCGATCTCGCCGTCGGGAGTCAAGCGGGCGACGCATCCCCCACGCGCCGATGCGACCCACAGAAGCCCCTGGGCGTCGACCGCCATGCCGTCCGGCCCGCCGGGCGGGAAGTGGAAGGCGCGCCGGCCGCGCGCCGTGCCGTCCTCGGCGAGCTCGTGCACGAGGATGACGTTGTTTCGCGTATCAGAGTGGTAGATGGTTCGTTCCCCAGGCGACAGCGCGACGCCGTTCGCGTGCACGACGCCCTCGTACAGAACAACGGCTCGGTCGACGGCGTCGATGCGCCACAGCTCGCCGGGAACCGGCTCGGCCTCGGGATCGAAAACCGGAAAGCGGAGTGAACCCGCGTAGACGCGCCCCGCCGAGTCCGCGCAGATGTCGTTCCATCCCAGCACTGAGTCGACGGCGAGCAGCCGGCGGTTCTCGCCTTCCCGCACGTGCACGATGTCGCGGCCGGAGACGACGATGCCGCCGTCGGCGTGCAGCACGATCCCGCCGACGCCTCGCCGCTTCGGCACCACGGTCGTGATCTCGCCTTCCGAGCCGCGCCGGTACACGCCACCGCCGAGCACGTCGCTGAAGTACAGGTTCCCATCGCCGTCGACCGTCGGCCCCTCGACGAGGCCGTAGCCCGACGCAAGCGTTTCCACCACGTGGCTCACGGTAGCTAGGGTCGCCGCGGCGACGGCGGCGCTGCCGACCATCGCAGGAGCCGGAGCTCGCGACGGCGACAGGAGGCGACGTGGGACCGCTGTCGAACGTAAAGGTCATCGAGATCGCGGGGATCGGGCCGGGGCCTTTCGCGGCGATGCTCCTCGCCGATCTCGGTGCCGATGTGGTGCGCGTCGATCGTGCCCAGTCGGTCGAGCGGGGCTTCGATCCCGGTTGGATGGAGGTCCTCAACCGGGGGCGACGCTCGATCGGCGTCGACCTCAAGCAGCCCGACGGCGTGGAGACGGTGCTGCGCATGGTCGAGCAGGCCGACGCGCTGATCGAGGGCTTCCGTCCCGGCGTGGCCGAGCGACTCGGCATCGGCCCGGACGCGTGCCGGGCCCGGAACCCGAAGCTCGTGTACGGACGCATGACCGGGTGGGGCCAGGAGGGACCGTACGCGCAGGCCGCCGGCCACGACATCAACTACATCTCGCTCGCGGGCGCTCTGGCCCACTTCGGACGGGCCGGCGGCAAGCCGACCCCGCCGATGAACATCGTCGGCGACTTCGGTGGCGGCGGCATGCTGCTCGCGCTCGGCGTGGTGTCGGCGCTCCTCGAGGCACGGACGTCGGGGGACGGGCAGGTCGTCGACGCGGCCATGGTCGACGGCAGCGCCACGCTCATGGCGATGACCTGGGGCCTCCGCGCGATGGGTGCGTTCGACGAGCAGCACCTCGGTGGCAACGTGCTCGACACGGGCGCGCCGTTCTACGACACCTACGAGACGGCCGACGGCAAGTTCATCTCCGTCGGCTCGCTCGAGCCGCAGTTCTACGCCGAGCTGATCGAGAAGCTCGGGCTGTCCGACGACGACCCTCCGGCGCAGATGGACCGGAGCGCCTGGGACGCGATGCGCGAGAGGTTCACGTCGTTGTTCAAGTCCCAGACCCGCGACGACTGGTGCCGCATCCTCGAGCAGACCGACACGTGCTTCGCTCCCGTCCTCACGATGAGCGAGGCGGCTGCGCATCCGCACATCAAGGCGCGCGACACCGTCGTCGAGCACGAGGGTGTGCTCCAACCTGCTCCCTCGCCTCGGTTCAGCCGCACGCCGGGTTCGATCCAGCGACGAGCCGCCCAGCCGGGTCAGCACACCGATGAAGCGCTTGCCGATTGGGGCTTCGGCGCCGACGAGCTCGCCAAGCTGCGCGACACCGGCGCGATCAAGTAGGGCGGAAGCAGGCCACCGCCTGAGCGGCGGTCAGCCGACATCCTCGACGCGATACCGCCCGCCGGGCTCTTCGACGACCAGCAGGCCTTCGCCCTTCCCGAGAGCTCGCACGAACCCCCCCGTGAGTGCAAACACGGCGGCTTCGTTGGTGGGGCTGTGGCCGACGGCCAGGGCACGCCCGCCGTCCTCGAGCCGGTCGAACACGCGACGCAACGCCGCGCCGAGGCTCGTAACCTCAGCGGCGACGAACTCCGGGTCGACGGCCCGGAACGAAGCAAGGTCAGGGTTCCCGGTCTCGGTGTAGATCTCGCGCCACCGATCCTCCGCCTGCGTGCGGAGCCCGGGCTCGACGGTCACCCCCTCGGGCACCCGCTGGCCGAGCCCGGCGAGGAAGCAGGCCAGGGTCTGGGTCGCCCGCTGCATGCCCGACGAGACGAGGAGCGCGTAACCGCCCGTCAGCCCGGCTCCGATCTCGAGGGCGGCGCGCACGCCGTCCTCGGTGAGCGCGTCGCCGTCGTTGTCCGTGTGGCGGCGGAGCTCGACGGCCTTCGTCACGCGCGCTCGGGAGTGACGCCGGCGACCCACGACATGTCACCGGTGCGCGGGCCCGACACGGCATCTGTCGACGCGACGGCTTCGAGCTCGGCGATGTCGTCCGGGGTGAGCTGGACGTCGAGTGCGGCGACGTTCTCCTCGAGATAGTCACGCCGCTTCGTCCCCGGGATCGGGACGACGTCGGCGCCCTGCGCCTGCACCCACGCCAGCGCGAGCTGTCCCGGCGTGACACCCTTCTCGGTCGCGATCGTGCGCGCCCGTTCGACGACGTCGAGATTGCGCGAGAAGTTGTCACCTTCGAACCGGGGCGTGCCGCGCCGGAAGTCCCCGCGTGAAAGGTCTTCGGTGCTGCGGATCTGGCCCGTCAGCATTCCCCGCCCGAGCGGGCTATACGGCACGATGCCGACGCCGAGTCCCCGTGCGGCCGGCAGCGCGTCGTCCTCGATGTCGCGACTCCATAACGACCACTCGCTCTGGAGCGCGCTGATCGGATGTACGGCTTGGGCACGCCGGATGGTGTCTCCCGCCGCTTCCGACAGCCCGAGGTGCCGAACCTTCCCGGCGGCGACGAGCTCTGCCATCGCGCCCACCGTGTCCTCGATCGGCAGGTCGGGATCCGCTCGGTGCTGGTAGTAGAGGTCGATGTGATCGATGCCGAGCCGTTGCAACGACGCGTCGCACGCGCTGCGTACATACTCCGGTCGGCCATTGATGGCACGAAAGCTGCGGTCGTCGGAACGGCGTACGATGCCGAACTTCGTCGCGAGCACGACGTCGTCGCGCTTGCCGGCGATCGCCCTGCCGACGAGCTCCTCGTTGTGGCCCTGGCCGTAGACGTCGGCGGTGTCGAGGAACGTCACTCCCAACTCGATCGCCCGGGCGATCGTGGCGAGTGATTCCGTCTCGTCGGCGGGTCCGTACACCTGGCTCATGCCCATGCAACCGAGGCCCTGGGCGGAGACCACGAGACCCTG
>DATFXL010000034.1:0-2747 GCA_035316025.1 Acidimicrobiia bacterium | reverse complement strand
GTGCGCCTCCGCCTGTTGAGCCTGATCGCGACGGCGGGGGAAGTCTGCTCGTGCGTGCTCCTCGCACCGCTCGGTCGCAGTCAGCCCACGGTCAGTCACCACACGAAGGTGCTCGCAGCCGCCGGCCTGATCACCGGTGAGAAGCGCGGGCGATGGGTGTGGTGGTCCGTCGTCCCGCAGCGCGTCGCTGCCGTGCGGACCGCGCTCGCGTCGACAGAACCTGCGCCCGCTTAGATCGCGCCGCGACGCTCGAGTGCTCGCCGGGTAACCGCCGGATCGTCACTCGTTGGTGGCGGCGGCCTCCTCACGCGGCGGCCTGGTGACGCCGTCGGCCGGGACCGTCCCCGGCGGATATTCGGAGCCGTGGCGCCCGAGCCACACGAACCAGGCGACGGCTCCGATGCAGACGATCGCGCTCACCCACGAGTTGACCCGAATCCCGAAGATCTCGTTGGCGGGGTCGACGCGGAGGTTCTCGAAGAAGAAGCGCCCGAAGGTGTACGTCGCAAGGTACAGAGCGAGCATCTGGCCCTTGCGCAGCCGGAAGCGGCGCTCGACCAGGAGAACGAGGCCGAGAAGGAACAGGCAGTACAGGGACTCGTAGAGGAAGGTCGGATGGAACGTCGACACATCCAGGAACCCCGGTGGGCGCTTCGCGGGCGAGATCTCGAGGCCCCACGGCAGGTTCGTCGGGCCGCCGAACAACTCCTGGTTGAAGTAGTTGCCCCAGCGGCCGATCGCCTGGGCGGCGAGGAGCCCCGGCGCGATGCAGTCGAACAGGACGAGGGTGTCGACGTGCTTGATGCGGGTCATGACGAACACCGCGATCGCCCCACCCGCGAGCACGCCCCAGATGCTCAGACCGCCCTTCCAGATCTGGAAGGCTCGCAGCCAGTCGTCGGTGAACAGCTGGTAGTCGCTGATGACGTGGTACACGCGGGCGCCGACCACCCCACCCACGACGATCCAGATGGCCATGTCGTTGAACGTCTTGCGGTCGAATCCACGCGCCAACCACCGTCGCTCGGCGATCCAGGCCGCGACGAGGACGCTGATCGCGAGAAGGAGGCCGTAGGCGTGGACCGGGATCGGGCCGATGTCGACGACGCCGTTGTCGGGGCTTGGGATCGACGCGACCAGCGGCACGGCCGGTCATCGTAGAGGTCGAGATTGCGAACGGTGCTAGCGCGCCTTCGGTCCGGAGCCGTTCGACGACTCCGCCACTGCCGCCAGCTGCCGGCTCTCGATGACGTTGTCGACGAGGCCGTACTCGACGGCATCGTTGCCACGCAGGATGAAGTCGCGGTCGATGTCGCGCTCGATCCGCTCGACGGTCTGACCGCTGTGGCGGGCCAGCGTCTCGATCATCTGCCGCCGCTGCGCCATGACCTCTCGCGCCGCGATCTCGATGTCGACGGACTGGCCCTGCACGCCGCCCCACGGTTGGTGGATGAGGACACGGGCGTGCGGCAGAGCGCCGCGCTTGCCCGGGGCGCCGGCAGCGAGCAGCACGGCCGCCGACGACGCCGCCTGGCCCATGCAGGTGGTCGCGACGTCGGCGCCCACGAACTGCATCGTGTCGTAGATCGCGAAGAGGGCGTTCACCTCGCCGCCGGGACTGTTGATGTAGAGGTTGATGTCCTTCGCCGGATCCTCGGACTCGAGGTGCAGGAGTTGGGCGACGATCAGGTTCGCCACCGTGTCGTCGATCTCACCCGTGAGGAAGATCACCCGTTCCTTGAGCAGCCGCGAGTAGAGGTCGAACGCCCGTTCACCGCGGGTGCTCTGCTCGACGACCGTCGGGACGAGGACTTGGCTCATGGCGCCTCCATCAGGTGCAACCGGTCGGTTGCACCATGTTGGCGGGCCCGATCCCGTTGTGCAACTCTGGGGTTGCATGAGCCCGGACGACGTCAAGCGTGAGGTCGACCTGCCGGCCGAGCCCGATGCGGTGTGGCGCTCGGTGACCGACCCCGAGCAGCTGGGCGACTGGCTGGAGGCGGACGTCGAGCTCGACCCTCGCCCCGGCGGGACCGGCAGCTTCCGTTTCGCCGACGGCGAGGTGCGCCGGGCCTTGGTCCGCGACGTCGAGCCCGGCCGGCGGCTGGAGTTCACGTGGTGGCCGCTCACCGGCGCCGACGTCGGACAGGCGACGACGGTCACGATCTCGATCGAGCCGGCGGATGCCGGGACCCACCTGCGCCTGGTCGAATCGCCCCGGGCCCGGGCACGGGCCCGCGCCACTGCAGTCGCATGAGCATGCGGGACGATCGCGTCGACGCCGTCTTCGCGGCACTCGCCGACCCGACGCGCCGGCGTCTGCTCGACAAGCTGGCGGTGCAGCCGTCGGCCACGGCGACGGAGCTGGCGGCGGCCGAGCCCGTCAGCCGGCAGGCGATCGTCAAACACCTTCGGTCGTTGGACGAGGCCGGGCTCGTGATGCCGTCCCGGACTGGTCGCGAGGTGCGCTACGCGATCACCCCGGAGCCCCTCGAGGACGCCGTCGGTTGGATGGCGACGGTCGGCGCCCAGTGGGACCGGCGTCTGGCCCGCCTGCGGGGCCGCCTCGAAGCCGGTCATTAGTCCGGCCGGCGGCGGGTAAATTCGCGCGATGGCGAAGACCGATGCGAACCCGCCGATGCCGGACTTCGTGACCGACTACGAGCTCCAAGAAGTCGACCCCGCCTTCTTGACCTCGGCGGTCAAGCCCAAGCAGTTCCTCCACATCGACCAGGCCGAATGCATCC
>DATFXL010000033.1:0-2734 GCA_035316025.1 Acidimicrobiia bacterium | reverse complement strand
TGCGGTTACGACTCGGACCACCCAGACGTCGAAGAGGAGGTGGGCCGGGTCGGTGTCGCGCTCGACACGCTCGCCGACGTCGAAATCTTGTTCGATCAGATCCCGCTCGATGCCATCAGCACGAGCTTCACGATCAACGGGACCGCGGCGATCATCCTCGCGTTCTACGTCGCCGCAGCCGAGAAGCGCGGCGTCGACCGGGCGAAGCTGCGGGGGACGATCCAGAACGACATCCTCAAGGAGTACGTCAGCCGGGGTACGTGGATCTGGCCGCCTCGCCCGTCGCTCCGGCTCATCGCCGACACGATCGAGTTCTGCGCCGAAGAAGTACCGCGGTTCAACGCGATCTCCGTCGCCGGCGCCCATTTTCGCGACGCCGGCGCCAACGCGGTGCAGGAAATGGCGTTCACGCTCATGGACGGCATCACGTACTGCGACGAGGTGGTCGCGCGGGGACGGATGACGATCGACGAGTTCGCGCCGCAGGTGTCCTTCTTCTTCTACACGCACGGCGACTTCTTCGAGGAGATCGCCAAGTACCGCGCCGGGCGCCGGCGATGGGCCCGAATCGTGCGCGAGCGTTACGGCGCCAAAGACGACCGATCGTGCATGTTCCGCGTCGGCTGTGTGGCGGGAGGCGCGTCGCTCTATGCACCACAGGCGCACAACAACATCGTGCGCGTCGCTTACGAAGCGCTCGCATCCGTGCTCGGAGGCGTGCAGTCGATGTTCACGGCGGCATGGGACGAGCCCTTTGCGCTTCCCAGTGAGGACTCCGCCACGCTCGCACTGCGGACGCAGCAGGTGCTCGCCTCCGAAACCGGGGTCTCACGTGTTGCTGATCCACTCGGCGGCTCCTATTACGTCGAGGCCCTGACGGACGAGGTCGAGGCTCGCGTCATCGAAGTCATGGGCGATCTCGAACAACGAGGCGGGATGGTCAAGGCGGTCGAGGACGGCCACCTCCACCGCCTCATCGCCGACGAGGCGTTCCGGGTCCAGCAGGCCGTGTCCTCGGGCGAGCGGCCGATCGTCGGCGTGAACCGGTTCCAGACCTACGAGCCGACCCCCGAGACGGAGGGATACGAGCTCGACGAGGCGGGTCGCGCCCGTCAGCTCGAGCGTCTCGTGGAGGTGAAGAGCTCCCGGTCGGCAGGCGACGTCGCCGCGACCCTCGACGCGCTCGGCAAGGCGGCGGCACAGGACGACGTCAACCTGATGCCGCTGCTCGTGGACTGCGCGCAGGCCTATTGCACGCTGGGTGAGATGGTCGACGTGCTCAGGGGCGAATGGGGCGAGTTCGTGCAGCCGACGGTGTTCTGATGCCGGTGCGCGTGCTCGTAGCCAAGCCGGGACTGGACGGGCACGACCGCGGCGCGAAGCTCGTCGCCCGGACGTTGCGCGACGCCGGCTTCGAGGTGGTCTACCTCGGGATCCGCCAACGGCCGGAGACGATCGCGGCCGTCGCCGTGCAGGAGGACGTGCGGATCGTGGGCCTCAGCATCCTCAGCGGCGCCCACGTGGGTCTCACGGAGAAGACCGCGAAGGCGCTTCGCGATGCAGGCGCCGGCGACGTGCTGCTCGTCGTCGGCGGCACCATTCCCAAGCGCGACGTCGCCCGCCTCGAAGCCGCCGGTGCCGCCGCCGTGTACCCCACCGGCACGCCGCTCGAGACCCTGGTCGAGAGCCTGCAGACGCTCTCGGCTCAGATCGCGGCGCCGTCGTAGCGCCGTTTGCTACGTCGCCGGACCGGGAGGCGGGAGCCTGCTGGCGTCGAGCTCGGGATCGAGCTCCAGCCCGAAGCTGTTGAACGCCATGGCGAGGCACGTGTAGGTGCCGACCACGAACGCCAGTTCCATGAGCTGACGCTCGTCGAAGTGCTCGGCCAGGCGAGCCCATGTGCGGTCCTCGATGCGGTAGCCGTCGAGAAGCTGGTCCGTCGCGGTCAGCAAGTCGGCTTCGATCGGCGACCACTGGTCGGCGTCGGCTCCGTAGGCGACGGCGTCGATCTCGTCCGTGGTGACGCCACACGCCTGTGCCATGCGCACGTGTTGCGCCCACTCGTACTCGCACCGCGTGTGCCAGGCGACGCGCAACACCATGAGCTCACGCAGACGCGGCTCCACCGCGGGCGTGTTCAGGAGGACGGCGTTGTAGCCCAAGAATGGCCCCGCGAGGGCGGGGTGGCGCATCAGGGTCGCGAGGACGTTGGGCATGCGGGGCGCGTCGGACTCGGCGGAGAGCAGACGCTCGGCGGCATCATCTCCGAACGCGGCGCGCAGCGCGGCGACCGCCTCTCTGCTCCACTCGTCGATCCGGAGGGGTGCGATCCGAGGACCGGCGTCGCTCATATGTAGCGGCCGCCGCTGAGGTTGATCTGCTGACCCGTGATGTAGCCGGCTTCCTCCGAGCAGAGGAAGGCGCACGCAGCCGCGATGTCCTCGGGCGTGCCCGTTCTTCGGACAGGAATCATCTTGGCGATCGTGTCGGTGCTCGGGAGGTCACCGGTGGCCTGGGCCCGGCGACTCATCGGCGTGTCGATGGCACCGGGCGGGATCGTGTTCACGGTGATCCCCTTCGGTCCCAACTCGACGGCCAGCGCCTTCGTCAGGCCGACGACGCCGCCCTTCGAGGCGACGTAGTGCGCCATGCGCGGAGCGCCTGACTGCGCACTCGACGAAGAGATCATCACGATCCGACCCCAGTTCCCGGCGATCATGTCGGGGACCGCCGC
>DATFXL010000032.1:0-14972 GCA_035316025.1 Acidimicrobiia bacterium | reverse complement strand
CGGCGCGCCCGATCCCCGCCGCGCCCGCACCGAGGCCGCCCTCGACTTCATCAACTCGGCGATGCCGTACTTCAAGCGCATGCACGAGATGACCGTCGACCACGTGCACGAGGAGATCCAGCTCCTGGCGATCGACTTCTCCACGATGCTGTTCGAGACGACCTCGGCCATGCCGACCTGGCGCGACTACTACCTGGCGCACGACCAGACGCCGCACTACGAGTATCTGCGGACCGTGCTCAAGGTCCTCCAGTGGCTACGTGGCGGCGAGCGCTGGGTGCTCAAGTCGCCGCAGCACATCGAGCAGTTCCCGGCGCTGCGGGCCACGTTCCCGGACGCCACGTTCGTGGTCACGCACCGCGACCCGGTCTCGGTGACCACGTCGGTCGCCACGATGATCACCTACACGGCCCGGCTCAGCCACGAGCGCGTCGATCCGCACTTCATCGGCGACTACTGGGCCGACCGCATCACGCGGATGCTGCGATCCTGCGCCGACGAGCGAGACGTGCTCCCTGCCGACCAATCGATCGACGTGCACTTCGACGAGTTCATGGCCGACGACGTCGCCATGGTCGAGCGCATCTACGGGCTGGCCGGTCAGCCGATGACCGACACCACGCGGGCGGCGATGCAGTCCTTCATGGAAGACCACCCTCGCGGGAAGTTCGGCGGCATCGTCTACGACCTGGCCGACTTCGGTCTCGACGCCGGCGAACGGCGCGACGCGCTCCGCTTCTACACCGACCGCTTCGACGTCACCGCGGAGAGGTAACGGTCAGGCAGTCGTCGGCTCACCGGTGCGGGCGTCGAGGAAGCTGTCGATGCGGTCCGTCCACGTCCCGACGTCGCGCAGATGATGCGCAACGTGGATCTGGACGTTCGGCAGGAGCTCGAGCAGCCGCTCGCTCGTCGACAACGGATGCCCGGCGTCACCGACCCACGGGAGCAGCAACGCCGGCGCCGTGACCGTTCGCACCGATTCCGGGGACGGGAGATCGCTGCTCGCGGCGCCGCGCAGCACGGCCGGCAGCAGCTCCCGCGACACGCGCGGGACAGGAATGAACCGGTCGCCGTACTCGCCGAGGAGCGCGGGCGCGGGGAGGTTCTTGAGCCCGTCGATGTAGGCGTCCATGCCGAAGCGGTCGACGAGCACGGCTCCGGCACGGTACAGGTCGGACTGTTCCTCGCGGGTCTCGTACGCGGTCGGGGCAAGCATGAGCACGAGACCGATGACGCGGCCTGGGGCCTGGATCGCGGCGTGCAACGCGGTCGCCGCGCCCATCGACACGCCCCCAGTGACGAACTGGTCGACGCCGAGCTCGTCGGCCAGCGCGAGGAGGTCCCGTGCGAGGTTGTCCCAGCGATAGTCGTCGGCGGAAGACCTTCCTCCCGACTGTCCGTGCCCCCGGGCGTCCCATCGGATGACTCGGTGCCGGCGCGCGAGCCGGCCGAAGTCCATGACGACGAACCGGTCTTCCTCCTCCATGCTGCTGACGAGGCCGTGTCCCCACAGGAACGGCAGCCCGGCGCCTTCGTCGCGTACCTCGATCTCCACGCCTCGGATGTCGGGCACGGCCGTCAGTCTTGCTCGCCGGAACCGGTCACGGGGAGCGGATCTCCTGCAGTAGCTCGCCGTCGAGACGGCGCCGGACCACGTCCTGGAAGTTCGGGCACGTGATGATGTCGTCGTGCGGGCAGGCGATGGCGTGCTCGACGGCGACGCGGGCGGCCTGCGCCTCGGCGATGCGCTCGTCGAGCTCGGCGAGCTTGCGCCGGGCGAGGTCGCGCCACGTCCGCGGAGACGTCGACCGCGCCTCCATGAGCTGACCGATCTCGGCCAGCGTGAAGCCGACGTCGGCGAGGAAGAGGACGGTGCCCACCACGCCCACGGCACCCGGGCCGTACCGGCGCTGGCCCGACACGCGGACGGTCGGAGCGAGGAGCCCGATCTCCTCGTAGTACCGCAGCGCCGACGGGGCGGCGCCGGTCCGCCGGGCCAGCTGGCCGATGGTGAGGGTCGTCTCGTCGGCCATGCGCTCCTCCGCTCCCGGGCCGGTTGACTTCAAGGGTACTTGAGGTTGTTCGATGGCGGCATGGGACTCAGGCAGAAGGCGATGCGATCGGTGGTCGGCCAGTTCCACCGCCCGCACGGGCTCGGCGGTCGGGCGGTCGGATGGTTCATGGCGCACCGGGGATCCAACCGGAAACGCAACGTCTGGGCGGCGGGCCTGCTCGACGTGCAGCCGGATGATCGCGTCCTCGAGATCGGGTTCGGTCCCGGCATCGCGATCGAGGCGATGGCCAGACGGGCGACCCGAGGCCTCGTCACCGGCGTCGACCACTCCGAGGAGATGGTCCGCCAGGCGACGCGCCGCAACGCCCCCGCCGTGCGCGCCGGGCGCGTCGACCTCCGCCTCGGCGACGCCGAGGACCTTCCCGCCTTCGACGCCGCGTTCGACAAGATCCTGGCCGTCAACTCGCTGATGTTCTGGGGCGACCCCGTCAGCCGCCTGAACGAGCTGCGCGCCCTGCTCAACCCAGGGGGACGGATCGCGATCGCCTACCAGCCACGGGGCCCTGGCTCCACCGACGAGACCGCCCGGCGCGCCGGCAACGAGATCGCCGCACACTTCGCGAACGCGGGGTTCACGGACGTGCGCGTCGAGACGCTTCCGCTGACGCCGACCGCCGTCGTGTGCGTCCTCGGCGTCGGACCGGGACCTTGACGACCCGCGTGGTCGGACGGTCGGGCGTGTCCGACGGATAGAACCAGCGGAACCAGACGCGGCCGCGGGGGTGGCCCGCTGGTGACACCCAGTTGGGATGGCCGGGGTCGCGGTGGGCGACCACGATCGTCCAAGATCCGTCGTCCTTGTACTGCACCTGCCCGCCGTTGATCGTGACGCGCTCGTAGTCGTAGTTGTAGGTGTGCAGGAACTGGTTCCACAGGCACATGTTCCAGAAGGCGCACTCGGGTGAGCGGCCTTCGATGACGAGCGCCTCGTCGTCGGCGAGGTCGAAGCTGCCCATGGCGTAGGCGGCGTCGGCGGCCGCCCAGCCGATCGTCTGCTGCGGGACCGGGTACGGCTCGTCGACCGTGTTCGGCTCGCCCAGCGCGAGCGGGACGATGTTCGCCTGGTCGCGCAGCCAGGTGAGAACGGCACGGAAGCGGCGGGCGAGGTCGGCGTCGTCGAGCCGGTACGCCGCCGGCGGGTCGACGGCTTCGATGTGCCACTCGACGCGGCGGTCGTGCACCGGGTCGTCGAGATAGTCGCGGGTGATCGCGCAGACGGCGTCGGGCTCGAGCTTCAACCATGCCCCGTCGTGTGGATCGGGGCTGAGCACGAGCTCGAAGGCGCCGTCGGAAGCGATGTCGAGCATCCGGTCGTTGATCGTCCCGACGATGCGCTCCGAGTACCGGCCGTCGTCGGGCCCGCCGTAGACGGTCAGGGAGAGGTAGACGCTGTCGCCCTTCTTGCCCCGCACCTTGTACGTGCGGCGGGGGTCGATCGGCGCATACTGGTAGAACGCGTCGGCGTTGTCGCCGCCCCACTTCTTGTACGGGCCGACGATGTCGACGAAGCGCGGGTTGGCGGTGTCGGCCCAGACGTACACGTCGAACGCCACCTGCAGGATCGAGAAGATCCACTTGTAGCCCTCGAGCACCGACTGCTCGTCCTGTGGCGCGTTCTGACCGTCGAACAGCTTGGCCTCGAGCCCGCGCAGCTCGTCGACGAGGTCGCGGAAGACGGCGCTGGTCTCGAACTGGCTCCGGTCCATGGGACAGGTTCTACTCTGACCTCCCGGTGAAAGTCATTGCCGCGCTCCTCGGTGCGATCCCCGACGACGCCGATGAGCTGTACCTGCCGGTGGGCGAAGGCGCCACCGGCAGGCACGAGCATGTCGCCGGCATCGCGATCATCCGTCACGATGCGCCACCCCCGGCCGACGCCGACGCGTACCGCGTCGACGAGCGCCCGCAATGGGACCGCGGCGGCGAGACCGTGGCTCGCATCGCGTTCGTGCGCCGGGCGCCGGGGCTGACTCGCGAGGAGTTCGCCGAGCACTGGACGAACGTGCACTCGCCGCTGGCCCGCAAGCATCATCCGGTGCTCGTGCGATACGTGCAGAACGTCGTGATCGAGCGGGCCACCAGGGGCGCGCCCGACGTCGACGGCATCGCCGAGCTCGGGTTCCGTTCGCTCAAGGACGTTCACCAGCGGATGTACGACTCCCCCGCCGGCGCCGAGATCATCCGACGGGACATCCAGCGGTTCCTCGACGTCCCCGCCGGCTGGCGCATCCTCGCCCGGCGCGCCCGGCGGCCGCGTCCCTAGAGTGCGCCCATGTCCGACGCCGTGACCCCCTTCCGCGTCGAGGTCGCCGAGGCCGAGCTCGACGACCTCCGCCGCCGCCTCGCCGCCGCCCGCTGGCCCGAGCCCGCGCCCGTCCCCGACTGGCGCCAGGGCGTGCCGCTCGAGTGGCTGCGCGACCTCTGCGCGTACTGGCAGGACGGGTACGACTGGCGTCGATGCGAGAAGCGCCTGGTCGACCTGGCGCAGTTCCGGACCGACATCGACGGCCTCGGTGTCCACTTCATCCACGTCGAATCGCCGGAGCCGGACGCGCTGCCGCTGGTGATGACGCACGGATGGCCCGGGTCGGTCGTCGAGTTCCTCGACGTCATCGGCCCACTCGCCGACCCGGCCGCCCACGGCGGCGACCCCGCGGACGCCTTCCACGTCGTGTGCCCGTCTCTCCCGGGCTACGGCTTCAGCGACAAGCCGTCGGAACCGGGCTGGGACATCGACCGCATCGCCGACGCGTGGGCCGCGCTCATGGCGCGCCTCGGATACGAACGCTACGGCGCGCAAGGCGGTGACTGGGGCGGCTTCGTGTCGAGCACACTCGGCCGGCGCGACGCCCGCCACGTCGCCGGCGTGCACGTCAACATGGCCATCGTCGGCCCCGACCCCGACACGCTCGACGAGCTGACCGAGACCGAGCAGCGCGCACTCGCCGACATGGGCGAGATGTTCGAGTGGGGCGTCGGGTACGCGCTCGAGCAAGGGACGCGCCCGCAGACGCTCGGCTACGGGCTGGTCGACTCGCCGGTGGGTCAGGCGGCGTGGATCGCCGAGAAGTACTGGGCCTGGACCGACAACGACGGGGACCCGACGAGCGCGCTGACGCGCGACCAGATGCTCGACAACATCACGCTGTACTGGCTGACCGCGACGGCGGCGTCGTCGGCTCGCCTGTACTGGGAGAGCGGATGGGTGCGCCCATCCGGGCAGTCCCAGATGGCGGCAACGTTCACGATCGACACGCCGACGGGCATCTCGATCTTCCCCCGGGAGATCATGCGGCCGTCGCGCCGGTGGTGCGAGAAGCGCTACTCCGACATCCGGTTCTACGAGCAGCCCGATCGGGGCGGTCACTTCGCGGCATGGGAGCAGCCCGAGCTGTTCGTCGACCAGGTCAGGCGCGCCTTCCGCGCCATGCGCTGACCGCATGGCCGTCGCGCCGCGAGTCAGCCTCGTCACCCTCGGCGTGCGCGACGTGGATCGCGCCGAGTCCTTCTACCGGGCGCTGGGCTGGGAGGTCATCATCTCCGCCGACGACGGCTTCAGGATGTTCCGCACGTCCGGTGCGTGGCTCACGATCTGGCCGGCGGAGTCGCAGTGGGCCGACGCCGGCTTCGAGCCGCCGGTCGAGCCGCGCTTCGGCGGCATCGTGATGTCGATGAACCTGGACAGCGCGGCCGACGTCGATGACGCGGTCGCGACCGCGACGGCCGCCGGCGGCACCGTCCTGAAGCCGCCGAGCTCGCTGGAGTGGGGCCTGTACCACGCGCACGTCGCCGATCCCGACGGCCACGTCTGGGAGATCGCGTACAACCCCGACTGGCCGATCGGCCCCGACGGGCGTCCCGTCACGACCTGAGGGATGGACTCGGACTGGGCGAACTTCTACCTGACGACGGGCGGGGCGGCGGCGGCCCTGACCGGATTGCTCTTCGTCGCCGTCGCCCTCCGCCCGCGCGAGATTCGGCAATCCCCGATGATGATCGGGCGAGCGCGATCGGCCTTCTACGCGTTCATCACCGTGCTGTTCAACTCTCTCCTCGCGCTCGTCGGGACGACGTCGAGGCTGATCGGGCTGGCAGAACTCG
Source organism: Acidimicrobiia bacterium (assembly GCA_035316025.1). Classification (GTDB taxonomy): domain Bacteria; phylum Actinomycetota; class Acidimicrobiia; order IMCC26256; family JACDBD01; genus JALZAA01. The sequence goes on along the minus strand of DATFXL010000032.1, from coordinate 8,794 downwards.
GGTTCGCCATCGGCGTGTTGGCCCTGTCGGCTCCGTACACCGTCCGAGCGTGGCGAACCCGCAACATCAACGTCCGCCGGGCCGTCGTCTACCACGCCGGGCTCGTGATCATCGGAGTCGCCGGCGCGCTTCGTGCGGTCCAGGGCGTCACCCGTCACTACGACGTAGTGCTCGCCACCGGAATCCTGCTGCTGCTCGGCGTCGCGCTCAGCAACTCGTGGCAGCTCGTCCTCACGCACGAAGGTTGACGAACGCGCGCGCCGCCGGTGACAGCGGCCCGTCGCGCCATACGAGACCGATGGATCGAACCAATCGCGGCGACAGCGAGACCGTGCTCGCGCCGAACACGGCCGCCGCCTCGGCCTGCGGGCGCGGGAGGATGCTGGCGCCGGCGCCGGCCACGACGAGCGGGACGATCGCCTCGCGCTGATCGGTCTCGACCACGACGTCGGGCATGGCGTCGATGGCGGCGAAGGCGGTGTCGATGAGCCCGCGGGTCGACGTGCCGACGGGACTCGTCACGAGCGGCACCGACGCGAGGTCGGCGGTGGTGAGCCGCCGGCGGTGCGCCAGCGGCGAGTCGGGCGGCAACACCACGAGCAGCTCCTGTTCGGTGAGGCGACGGCTCACCAGGCGGGGCTCGGCGACGGGGAGCTCGGTGAGGCCGATCTCCGAACGGCCGCTGCGCACACGGGTCGCGACGGCGGCGGCGTCCTCGGGCTGGTCGACGCGCACGACGACGCCGGGATACGCGTGGCGGAAGGCGCCGACGAGAGCAGCCAGCGGATCCACGGCCAGCGTCGGGAGCGCGACGACGTCGAGCGTTCCCGCCGTGAGCCCGGCGACTGCGGCCACCGACGTCCGCAGGACACCGAGGTCGCGCAGCACCTGCCGGGCCGGCTCGACGAAGGCCTCGCCCGCAGCCGAGAGCACCGCCCGCCGGCCCACCCGATGGAACAGCTCGAGCCCCACCTCGGCCTCGAGGCGGCGGATGCCGTCCGACAGCGCGGGCTGAGTCACGTGGAGCGCCTCCGCCGCCCGGGTGAAGCCGCCTTCGTCGACCACGCCGACGACGTACTCGAGCTGACGGATCTCCATAGATCGAGCTTATGTGATTCATCAGAACGATCTGTTGGACTTGTCAGGCGCGGGCCGGTCCAATGGGCGTATGACGTGGGAGCAGCTCATCGCCGTGGCGGCCATCGGCGCCGTGGTCGGGCTGCTCGGCGGCGTGTTCGGCAAGGGCGGGTCCGCCATCGCCACCCCGCTTCTCAGCCTGGTGGGCATCCCGCCCATCTCGGCCGTCGCCTCCCCGCTGCCGGCGACGATCCCGTCAACGCTTAGCGCGTCCTACGCGTACTGGCGCGAGCGACTCATGGACCGTCGGGTCGTCCTGTGGAGCGCGGCGATCGGCGTGCCCGCCACCGCGGCCGGCGCGTACGCCACCCGCTGGATCGACGGCCGCATCCTCGTGACGGTGACCGAGCTGATCGTCATCGGGCTCGGACTGCGGTTCCTGTTGCGACCGGGGGACCCGCACGAGGTCGCGGTGATCCCGGGCGCGTACCGCACCCGGTTGGCCCTGGTGGCGGGGACCGTCGGCGTGCTGTCGGGGCTGCTCGCCAACAGCGGCGGGTTCCTCCTCGCGCCGCTGTTCATCGTCGTGCTGCGGCTGTCGATCAAGCAGTCGTTCGCGTCGTCGCTGGCGGTGGCGGCCGTCCTCGCCGTGCCGGGGACGATCGTGCACGCGGCGCTCGGGCACATCGACTGGTCGGTCGTGGCCGTCTTCGGCGCGACGTCGATCCCGCTCTCCTACCTCGGCGCGCGCATCGCCCTGCGGACGCACCCCGTACGCCTCGAGCGCGCCTACGGCGCAGGACTCACGCTCCTCGGGAGCGCGCTCCTGCTCGCGTCGATCTAGCGGACCGTCACCGGAACCGACTGCACCTCGTTGTTGGCGTAGCCCTTGACGTTCCAGTCGGCGATCTCGGGTTGCTCGTTGCCGGCGGCGTCGCGCGCCCGGCACCAGAGCTCGTAGTCGCCGGACGCGTCCGGCTCCCACGTCCACGACCATCCCCGCCATGCATACCGGCCGAGGTCGTCGTCATCGAGGAAGGCCGGATGCCACGACCGCCCGCCGTCCGCGCTCACGTCGACCTGCGTGATCGGAGCGTGGCCCGACCAGGCTCGGCCGCGGATCGGGCACGGGCCGCGGGCGACGAAGCGACGTCGGGTCATGAAGTCCGGGAACCCCGGCGGGGCCATGAGCGCGCGCGGCGCCATCCTCGTGACGGGCTCACCGGCGTCGTCGGCGTTGCGCAGCATGCGGTAGCCCTCGGCTTGCTGATAGCCCGAGAACGGCTCGGCCGCGGCCGTGATACGCGCCAGCCACTTCACGTTCGTCATGCCGTACCAACCCGGAACCACGAGACGGAGCGGGAACCCGTGCTGCGGCGGCAACGGTTCGCCGTTGACCTCGTAGGCGAGGATGACCTCGTCGCGCGATGCCGCGGCGATCGACAGGCTGCGGGCATAGTCCTGTTCGACGCCGCCTTCCACGCCGTGATCGAGTCCCGTGAAGACGATCTCGACGGCGTCGTCGCGCAGCCCCGCCTCCTCGAGCAGCGCCCGTAAAGGAGTGCCGGTCCACTCGGCCGTTCCTACCGCCTCGACGAGCCACGGCTGGCTCACCGGCCGCGGCTCGAGGCGCGCCCGCCCGTTGCCCGCGCACTCCATCGTGACGGCGACCGTCTCGCTGGGCCGGGCGCGCACGTCGTCCAGCGAGAGCGTGAGCGGCCGGTCGACGAGCCCGTCGATCTCCAGCGACCACGTCGAGGCATCGACACGGGGGATGTCGTAATGGATGAGCAAGTAGTGCAGGCCCAGGGGCGTGACCGGCCAGTCGAGCGCTTCGAGCGGCATGCCGCTGTTGCGAGCCGCGAGCTGCAGCTCGTCGACGCCGATGTCCGGCCCTCGTGGCTCCACGGGGCGAACCCTAGGTGCTCGGTGGCGGCGCGGAGGTGGGGACGGGCCCGCCCGTGACGCACAGCCACGTGCCGGCGGCGTGCACGCGGCCGCCGTCGTCGCCGACGAGGTCGGCGTCGAACGATCCCGTGCGCAGGTCGAGGCCGACCGTGATGCGCCCCGATCCCCGGGACGAGTCGGCTTGCCACGGGCCGGCGCGGAGCCCGCTCAGCTTGACGCCCGTCGAGACCGCGGCCGGCTGCGGGAGGTCGATGGTCTGACCGCCGGGAAAGTTGGCGAAGAGCGCGAAGACCGTGAGGGAATACTGCTCCCCGCCGATGGTGCCGACGAGCGCGACGCTGCTCGGAGAGCACGACGGCGGATCGTGCATCTGGAGCGCGCCGTTCACCTCGCCCGACAGCGCGACCGCGTCACCCCGGACCGACGGCTGCGGCGCCGCGCCCGGCTTGCCGCCGCCCAGCCGTCGATCGTCGGAACCGCACGCGGCAAGCGCGAGCGCGACCAGCACCACCGTGACGGTCGCGCGCATGCTCACGACGCAACAGCGTATGAGCGAGGCTGGCTCAAAGGGACGACGCCGAGGTGTTCGCGCCGGCTCGCTTCGTGACTCCGCGACTTGGGGTAGACATGATCGGGGCGGCGGCTCTCGGGCCACTCTCTCCCTGCCCGAGGGCGGTTCGGGGCTGCTGCCCTGTTCTCATCGCCTCGTCGCGGCCCGCCGCGAATCAATGCGACGGACTGGACGGCGGCGCTACCGTCCGGATGTGGCAGGAGCGCCGCTGCTCCATGGATTTGCCGAGGCGCTCCCCGAGCGCGACCGAGCCGCGCTCCTCGCCCGCGGGCGGCAACGCCGGTACCGGCAGAACACGCGCGTCTTCACCGAAGGCGACTCGAGCGACTTCGTGCTCGTCATCGTCGACGGCACGGTCAAGATCGTGGTGACCACCGAACAGGGCGACGAGTCTCTGCTCGGCGTACGGGGACCCGGCGACGTCATCGGCGAGCTCGCCGCCCTCGACTCGGAGCCCCGCCTTGCCAGCGTGGTCGCGCTCGAGCCGGTCACGGCACACGTCGTCACCGCCGAGGAATTTCGGTCGTTCATCGCCGAGCGCCCCAAGGCCGCCGTCGAGCTGATGCGCATGCTCATCGGTCGACTGCGCGAGGCCGACCGACGCCGAGTCGAATTCGGCTCCTATGACGCGACAACTCGGGTCGCCCGCCTCCTGGTCGAGCTCGCCGACGGGCTGACCGCGGACGAGCACGCGGCGCTCCAGGTTCCGCTGTCGCAACATGAGATCGGCGAGCTGGTCGGCACGTCACGTGAGTCGGTGGCCCGCGCCCTCGCCGTCCTTCGAGACCGCGATCTCGTGTCGACCGGCCACCGGAGCATCAGGATCCTGCAGCTCGACGCCCTGCGGTCATTTCACGCATAAGCGACCGCGAGCTCAGTATCCGAGCCGTGCCATACGGCCCTTGCGCCGGTGCCGGTCGCCTGAAACCCTCGCGCCCGAGACCCCTCTTCACTTCCCCCGGGCAGGACGGGTCTCGATCGGGCTGGGAAAGCCCGGGGGCAGATTGGGGCAGAGATGTACTTGTTCAGCCGCCGGATCCGTCTCGGACCCGGCCACACGCGCAAGTCGATGGAGTGGGCACTCGCCCAGACCGAGAGCGTCAACAAGATCACCGGACTGCCGGTGAGCTTGTTCATGCAGGTGTACTCGCCGGATGTCGGTGTACTCGCGTGGAGCACATTCGTCCCGGATCTCGCGGCGTTGGAGGCGGCCGGTGACAAGTTGAACGCCGACGACGGGTTCGCTTCCGCAGTCGACGCCGGCGCAGACCTGACCATCGGCGGCGCCGACGACCTCTTGGCCCAGGTGCTCTACGGCGAGCCCGACCCGGACCGGCAGATCGAGTACGCCACCGTGGTTCAGACAATCTGCGCGACCGGAAACGTCGGGAAAGGGATGGAGGCCGGAATCGAGCTCGCGGAGCGGGCCGAGAAGATCATGGACACACCCGTGCTGTTCCTCGCCGGCATGACCGGGAACTACGGCAGCGTCGCGTGGCTCACCGGTCACGAGAACATCCAGGAGCTGGAGGCGACCCAGCAGGCGCTGGCGTCCGACGAGGACTGGGCGAAGTTCGTCGACAAGAAGACGGACGGCGTCTACACCGACGACCCGTCCCAGACGACGCAGCTGATCTACCGCCGCCTGGCGTAAAACACCTCGAGTCGCGAATCGAGCCCGGCTTCGGCCGGGCTCGATCGCGTCGTGGCTGGGCGACGACGGCGACCGACGCGCGCTACGGCAAGCCGTACTCGTCGTGACGTCGCCACCAGGCCCCCGGAAACTCCAGGTCGTCCTCGTTGCGACCCGCCGGCGCGCGGTCGAGGAACTGGAAGGTCCCCATGAGGGCTTCCACGCCGCGGTTGTACGCGGAGTACGTGTGGTGCACCACTCCATCCTCGGACGCGAACGCGCTCATGCCCTCGCGCTGCGGGGCGGGCTGGTCGACGTGCCGGAAGTTGAATTCGGCGCCCTTCTGTTGCTGCTCGTGTGTGAAGGCCACTCCGAAGTCGTAGTGGAAGTCGCTGCCGAGTGCCGAGACCCACGGGAACTCCCACCCCATTCGCCGCTTGTAGGCCTGGAGCCTCTCGAGCGGTGCGATCGACGAGCACACCAGCGTGACGTCGTGGCCGTTGAGGTGGGGGATGACTCCGTCGAAGTGGTCGGCGGCAAAGGAACACCCGGTGCAGCCCTCGCTCTCGTCGTTGACCCGAAGTCCGAAGCCGAACATGAAGTGGTACACGAGAAGCTGGGAGCGCCCGTCGAAGAGCTCGGCGAGCGTCTTGGTCCCGTCGTCCGTCTCGAAGACGTACTCCTTGTCGATCGGCACCCATGGAAGCTGTTGTCGCCGGCGCGCGAGCTCATCGCTCTGACGGCTGTGCGCCTTCTCCGCCTCGAGCAGCTCCTTGCGGGCGGTCAGCCACTCCTCTCGCGTTCCCACCGTGTGCTGCGCCATCGGCTCCTCCTGCTCTGTCCCGGGGTCTGGCATCGCCGAGGATTATAGTTAGTCAAATGGCTAACGATCCATTCAAGGCCCTCGCCCACCCGCTGCGACGGGACATCGTCGAGCGGCTGAGCGGCGGAGCCGCGACCGTCGGCGAAGTGACCCGGGGGTTCGGCGTCTCGAAGCCCACGATCTCGCGCCATTTGAAACTGCTCGAGGAGGCCGGCGTGGTGACCCGTGTGATCGACGGCCGCAACCATCGACTCACGCTCCGGCCCGACAGACTTGCCGAGCCCTCGGAATGGATCGAGGAGCAGCGGTCGCGCTGGGAACGCCTCTTCGACGTCGTCGGCGAGTATCTGGACGAGCGAAAGGCGAAGCCGCGATGACGGATCCGGGCGGACTCGTGCTTCGCATCGAGCGGACCTTCGACGCCCCGATCGACACCGTGTTCGACGCTTGGACCAGCGAGGAGGTGCTTCGGCGCTGGCTCCACGCCGCCGCCGATTGGGACACGCCGGTCGCCGAGGTGGACCTGCGAGTGGGCGGAACGGTCCGGGTCGTGATGCGCGACACCGAGGGAGAGCAGCGGGGCGCGCACGGTGAGTACACGGTGATCGAGGCGCCGCACAGGCTCGCCTTCACCTGGGTCTGGGACCACGACCCGGACAACCCTCAGATGATCGAGCTCGAGTTCTCCGAGCGCGAGGGTGGGACGACCGTCCTGATGGTCAACAGCGGCATCCCCACGGACCCGATCCGCGACGGCCAGCGGGGAGGTTGGCACCGGTGCTACGACAATCTCGACCGCGCACTTACGACGTGACCGTCCGGATCGTCTTCGCCGACGCCGGCTACGGCTTGTCGGCGCCGACCACCCACATGGCGAAGAACTGCGAGCCGCCGCCGTAGGCGTGGCCGAGCGCGATGCGGGCACCCTCGACCTGGTGCTCCCCCGCCTGTCCCCGAACCTGCATGGCCGCCTCGGCGAAGCGGAGCATCCCCGAGGCGCCGATCGGGTTCGTCGACAGCACGCCGCCCGACATGTTCACCGGCAACTCGCCGTCGAGGGCGGTGGCGCCCTTCTCGGTCATCTTCCAGCCGTCGCCCTCGGGCACGAAGCCGAGGTTCTCGAGCCACATCGGCTCGTACCAGCTGAACGGCACGTACATCTCGATGCAGTCGATCTGCTCGCGCGGGTTGGTGATGCCGGCCTGACCGAACACGTCGACGGCGCAGTCCCGGCCCGCCTGCGGGTTCACGGCGTCGCGCCCGGCGAACATCGTCGGCTCGCTGCGCATCGCCGTTCCGTGCACCCACGCCGGCGGCTTGGGGGCGAGGTCGCCGACGGCCTCGTCGGCGATGACCATCGCGCACGCGCCGTCGGAGCTCGGGCACGTCTCCAGGTAGCGGATCGGGTCCCACAGCATCGGGGACTCCTCCACCTTCTCCATGCTGATGTCCTCGAGGTGGAGGTGCGCGTACGGGTTCTTGAGCGCGTTGATCCGGTCCTTCACCGCCACCATCATCCCGATGTTGTTCGGCGCTCCCGCCCGGCGGATGTAGGCGCGGATGAGCGGGGCGAAGTAGCCGCCGGCGCCGGCGAGCGTGGGCGGCGCGAACGGCAGCGGGCGCGACAGCGCCCACATGGCGTCGGCGTCCGACTGCTTCTCGAACGCCACCGTCAGCACGCGCTGGTGGATGCCGGCCTGCACGAGGCTGGCGGCGACGAGCGCGGTCGACCCGCCGACGCTGCCGGCAGTGTGGACGCGCATCATCGGCTTGCCGGTCGCACCCAGCGCGTCGGCCAGGTACGCCTCGGGCATGACGACGCCCTCGAACATGTCGGGCGCCTTGCCGATGACGACGGCATCGATGTCCTGCCACCGCATCCCCGCGTCCTCGAGGGCGCGGCTCGCCGCCTCGCGCACGAGGCCGGCGATGGAGACGTCGGTGCGCGCCGACTTGTGGTTCGTCTGGCCGATGCCGACGACCGCGCAAAGCTGGCTCATTCCTCACCCTCCAGCACGCAGACGAGGTTGTGCTGCAGCGCCGGGCCCGACGTGGCGTGGGCGACGGCCCGTCCGGCGTCGCCGGTGGTGATCAGATGCGCCGCCTCGCCGATGCGCGTCAACCCGGCCGCCATCACGACGTTGGTCGTCAGCGCGCCGCCGGTGAGGTTCACGCTCACGCCGTCGCTCAACCCGAGTGCCTCGGTGAGGATCGGCTCCTGGTGGCTGAAGGGCGCGTGCAATTCGGCGACGTCGACGCCGTTGACACCCGCCGCCTCGCCCGCCGCCTTCGTCGACGGCGAGTGCGCGAGGTCACGCACGCCGAGCCCGTGCGCCTCGATGCGATGCTCGATGCCGCGGATCCAGACCGGATTGTCGGTCACGTCGCGCGCCCGGTCGCCGGCGGCGAGCACGATGGCCGTGGCGCCGTCGGAGATCGGCGGGATGTCGTGCTTGCGCAGCGGCGACACGACGTACGGCTCGCGCAGGAGGTCGTCGGGGTCCTGGTCGCCGTAGACCTGCGCCCACTGGTTGTCCTTGGCGAAGCGCCGGCTGCGGGCCGCGACCGCGGCCATCTCGCCCTCGTCGTGGCCGGCGTCGAGCCAGGCGCGCGCCTGCAGGGCGGCGATGCTGATGCTGTCGGGCCACAGCGGCGCCACGTAGTACGGGTCCATCTGCTGGCTGAGCACGGTCGGCAGGTCGCCGAGGCTCGACTTCCCGAACGAGTAGACGAGCGCGGTGTCGACGTCGCCGTGCTGAAGGCGGACCCACGCCTCGTACAG
>DATFXL010000031.1:0-33575 GCA_035316025.1 Acidimicrobiia bacterium | reverse complement strand
CCCGCCAGCATCTCGTAGAGGATGAGGCCCAGCGCGTACACGTCGGCGCGTCCGTCGACCGGGTGGCCGTTCACCTGCTCGGGCGCGAGGTAGCGGGCCGTTCCGACAACCGTGCCGGTACGTGTCAGGTCGTCGCCCCCTGCGGCCTTGGCGATCCCGAAGTCCGTCACCTTCACGCGGCCGTCCGGCTGCACGAGAACGTTCGCCGGTTTGATGTCACGGTGCACGAGCCCCTGACGGTGCGCGTGCTCCAATGCGTCGGCGACCTGCGACGAGATGTCGACGGCGTCGCGTACAGGGAGCCGCTCGCGCTCGTCGATCACACGCCGGAGCGTCGTCCCTTCGACGAGCTCCATGACGATGTACGCGGTGCCGTCGTCGTCGCCAGTGTCGTACGTCGCAACGATCCCAGGGTGAGTGAGCTTCGCGGCCGCGATCGCCTCGTTGCGGAACCGCACGCGCAACGCGTCGTCGACAGCGAGCTGCGGGAGCAAGAGCTTGACCGCAACCCGCCGCGAGAGCAACGGGTCCTCGGCGACCCATACCGTCGCCATACCTCCGCGCGCCAGCTCGCGGTCGAGGCGATAACGCCCGCCCAGGATGCGTCCTGCCACGGTTGGCTCCGGCACGTCATCCGACGCTAGTTCGTCGCTGCGCGGCGCTTGTTGCAGCCGGGCCGACGGCTAGCTCGCCTGGAAGGTCACCCCGATCACGCGGGGCCCCGCGTGCGTGCCGATCACGGGGCCGATCTGGCCGACGACGATCTCGTCGCGGGGAGCGAGCGGTTCGAGCAGATCGAGCAGCTCCTCGAGGTCGGGCGCGTTGCCGTGCAGGACGGCCAGGCTCTCGAATGGGCCCTCCTTGACCCGGTCGACCAGGAGCCGGAGCGCCTTGGACCGGGTGCGGACCTTGCCTGCCTCCTCGACCACGCCGTCCCGAACTTCCACCACCGGTTTGATGGCGAGCATGGAGCCCAGCAGGGCGCGGGCGTTGCCGACCCGTCCCCCCTTCTTGAGGAATTCGAGCGTGTCGAGGGTGCCGTACAGCTTCGAGCGGTTCCGGCGGTCGTTGACGTTGGCGACGATCGAGTCGAGCGAGTCGCCGTCGGCGGCCCGCCGGGCGGCCGTGAGGCACAGACTCCCGAGACCCATCGAGACCAGCAATGAGTCGACCACGACGACCGGGCAGTCGGCCTGGACCGCCTGCGCCGCGACCTGCGCCGATTGCATCGTCGCCGAGAGCTTGGACGAGAGGTTGATGCAGACGATGCCGGTGGCGCCGTCCTCGACGAGCCGTCGGAAGGCACCCTCGAACGCGCCCGCCGACGGCGCCGAGGTCTCGGGCAGCACGTCCGAGTCGGCGAGGCGGCGCCAGAACTCGTCGGTGCTGAGCTCCTTGCGGTCGACCAGCTCTTCGTGGCCGAAGCGGATCGTGAGCGGCACCACTTCGATGCCGTACCGCTCGATCAGGTCGTCGGGTAGGTCGCAGGCGCTATCGGTGACGACTCGAACCGCCATGGCATCCCCCTGGCCCTCGCCGCTCTCGGACCGGCGGCGAGCCCGCATCGTTACACCGTTCGACCCTCCCTGTCCGCCGGCGTTCCGAAGGCGGGCTCCACGGGCGGTTGCAGGCCGCGGCCACGACGGATGCGCGGGGCGAACAGCGCCCAGAGGTCGTCGAGCTCGCGCATGCGCAAGGCGGCGGTAATGGCGAAGTACTCGGCGAACCCGACTGTCGCCCCGACGATCGTCGTGCCCAGCGCGACCCACGGGTTCGACCAGCCGAGGCCGCGGGCGATCATCCACGTCACCAGGGCGACGAGCCCGCCGGCGGCGAGTGAGCGTGCCAACGTGTCGACGAATCGGCGCCCGTCCATGTAGCCGAGGCGACGGCGTAGCACGAGGAGCGTCAGTACTGACGCTCCGCCGTAAGCGCCGGCGAACGCGACGGCGAGCCCGGGCACGCCGAACGCTTTGTACAGCGGGAACGCGAGCACGATGTTGAGCGCGTTCTCCACGCAGTTCAGAAAGAACGGCGTGCGCGTGTCCTGCAGCGAATAGAACGCGCGCAGCGAGAACAGGTACACCGAGAACGGCACCAGGCCCAACGAGAACCCGGCCACGGTGTGGGCGACGACGGTGGCGTCGCTACTCGAGAACGCGCCCCGCTCGAGCAGGGCGACGACCATCGGGCGGGCGAGGGCGATGAAGATCGCCGAGCACGGGACGATCACGAACGTCGTGAGCCGCAGCCCGAACGACAGCCGCTCGCGCAGTAGGCGGATGTTTCCCCGGGCTGCCGCGCTCGCCATCTCCGGCGCCAGCGTCGTCATGAGGGACACGGCGAGCAGACCGTGCGGGAGCTGGAAGAACGCGTAGGCGCTCAGATAGATGAAGGGACCGCCGTCGCGTCCGTTGGCGAGAACAAGGACGATCCAGAGAGCAATCTGATTGGCGATCACGTAGCCCAGCGTCCACACAGAAAGGCGCGCCATGGTGCGCACGGCCCGGTGCCGCCAGGCGAACACGAACCGCAGGCGGATACGCGCCCACCGGAGCACGCCGCCGAGCGCGAGGGCGACGGCGGCGATGCCGGCCGTCGTACCCAGACCGAGGGTCAGGAGCAGTGCGTTGTCGTTCCGGACCCGCTCGAGCGTGATCGGCCCCTCCAGCACGCGCGGGAGCGACACGAAGATGCAGATCACGACGATGTTGTTGAGCATCGGCGCGAACGCGGCGGCTGCGAACCGGCGGTGCGCGTTCAGGAGCGCGGTGGCGAGCGCGGTGAAGCCGTAGAAGACGATCTGTGGCATGAACAGACGCACGAGCGTCGTTGCCACGTCCTGCTGCGCGGCGCGGCTCGCGCCCTCCGCCCGCAGTGTGAACACCTGGACGATGTACGGAGCGAGCAGGACCCCGAGCAGTGCGACGGCGACGAGGAGCGCGATGGCGACGGTCATGATCGCGCTGACGGCTTCGTCGTCCTCCCGTTCGACATGGCGGACGAACTGCGGCACGAGCGTGGCCGTGAGCACGCCGCCGAGCAGGAGCTCGTAGAGCATGTTCGGCGTCTCGTTGGCGTAGCTGTACGTGCCGGCGAGCGCGCCGGCGCCGATCGCGTACGCGATCGCCGCCACGCGCAGGAAACCCGTGATCCTCGAGAGGGCGGTGCCGAGCCCGACGATCGCGCTCGACCGCAGCAGACGGGTCGAGGGCTGACCGACGGCGCCGACCGCGTCGCTCACGGGGTGGAGCTCTGGCCGGAGCTTTGGCCCACCTCCGGAGCCGCCGGCGGCGGGGCCGACACCGGCTGGGCGGGCGTGCCCGCCCGCCGCTGGCGCCGGCGGCGGACGTCGTGGGCCCACCAGCCGGCGAGGAAGAGCCCGGCACCGACCGTCAGGATCAGCCCGACGTTGCTCACGAAGAAGGTGGTGCGGACCTGGACCTCCGTCTGCTGAATCGGCAGAGAGCCGTCAGGCGAGGTCACCTTGAGCGTGAGCGGGAACGTCCCCGAGTTCTGCGCTTGCACGCTGAACCGGACCGTCGTGCTCCGTGGAGGCAGGTCGAGCGTGCGCTCGTTTCCGTCGGGGAACTGGAGCCTGTCGCTCTGCAGATGGACTCGGACGCGCAGCGGCTGACCCGTCTCGTTGAGGAACGTGACCGGGATCTCGCCCTTCTCGGCGGTCAGGGTGATCGTGCTGTTGACCGCGGGGACGCGCAGACGGTTGACGAACTGCTGGACGTCGAGATGGATCTTCCCCAGCTCGGCACGGGCGCGGGCTCGACCGGCGGTGCCCGTCCACGCCGATGACAGGGACACGAGCAGGGACCGATTGCCGGGGTCGGCGACCGGGTTCGGAGGCGGGACGAACGCGTTGAACGAGGCGAGCTCGTTCTGCGCGTCCGTGTACTCGCGTTCGGTGACGGGCGGCGGCGGCACCGGCGACGGCGACGGTGACGCAAGCTGCCGCTCGAGGGGGGCGTTGCCTCTGGTCGCCGGGGGCACGGTGGCGACGAGGTCGTCGACCGTCGTCGGATTCAGCAGCGGGTGATCGGCGGCGAGGCCGGCCAGCGTCGACTCGAGCAGCGCACTGCTCGCGTCCCAGTCGTCAGGCTCGAGGACGACGACGCCTCGGGTGACGTTCGGCTGCTCGAGCGCGACGACTGACAATCCGGCAAGGAACCGCTGTGCCCGCAGCGCCGGCGGATCGTCGCCGTCGAGCAGGCGCTGCAGCCCGGTGTCCGATCCGACGGCGGTCGCCGTGCCCTGCTGGCTGCGAACGACGAAGGGCTGGGCGGGCGTGAACTGATCGTCGCGGGGCGCGAGGTCGGCCCCGTCCAGGATCAGGCGGTCGACGCCGGCGTCGCGCATCCGGGCGAGCGAGGCGTCATTGACAGGTCGTGCGATCTCGGTCCTCGGGTCGACGCGCGTCCCGAGCAGAGCACTGAGCCGCTCGGTCCCCTGCACGAGCTGCGAGCCCACTTCGGGGCTGAGCCCCCCGCCGACGAGCGACCGAACGTCGATGGGGACGTACGGGCCGGACAGGACCTGCGACCGGCCCAGGGTGTCGCGCGTTGCGTTCAGGGTCGAGGTGAGCCCCGGGTCGTCGTTGGCGAGCTGCGTCCAGGCCTCGAGCGTCTCGGGGCCGGGCGCCAACGTCAGGGGGACGCCCGCGCTCGCGAAGGCGAGGGCGTCGCGACCGAGGCGCCCGTCCGGCCGCAGCTCCGACACGACGTCGGGGTCGGGCTTGCCGTCGGCCTGATAGGCGGGTGGAGCGACCATCGGCACGACCCAGCTGACGTCGAGGCGCTGCCCGATGGCGGGCCCGCCGTTCGCTGCCGGCGCGACGGCCACGACCGGTGTCACGAAACCCGCCAGGCGCGTGCCGTCCGGCTGACGCAGCTCGACCTCGACCGGGTACACGCCGGTGCGGAGCAGCTGGAGGCGCGTGGGATCGCGGGGAGCGTCGTCCGCCTGGAGCGGGAACGTCAGCGTGCGGCTGCCGTCCTCGCCGGCTGGGAACGCGTCGAGCGGGAGCTCGGTCTGGCCGAGCACGGATCCGAGGTCGCGCCCGGCGAGCGCGCTCTCGAACGCGCTGCGGGAGCCCACGGCCTCGTGCGCGGTGGCGCTCACCGTGAGGCCAGGGGTGCTTGCCCCCTGCCCGCGAACTTGGAGCCGCAGCGGCAGGTTGCCTCCGACGCTCACCCACGCCGGCTGGAAGGTGAGCACCAGACGCAGCGAGTCGGGCGAAGCCGGCGTCGTCGTCGACGGCGGTTGCACGCCTGCTCCCGCGGGCAGGGCTCCGAGCACGATCGCAGCGACGGACGCGGCCACGAGCGCGGCGGCGCGCCTCACAGCGTCCGCCCGAGCACGCACAGCCCGACCGGGAGCCGACGGAAGCCACTCGACTCGTACAGCGCGAGGGCGGCGTCGTTGTCGAGTTGCGTGTTCACCAGCGCCCGATCGACCGAACGCCGGCTCAACCATCGGAGCGCATCGGCGACCAGGGCGCGGCCGTGGCCGCGGCGGCGAGCGTCGGCGTGGACGGCGATCCGCTGTAGGTACCCCGTACGGCCCGACCGGCCGGTGACCGCGTAGCCGGAGATCGTCGAAGCGAGCTCGGGGGTGACGCGAAAGCGCGTCACCGGCGTCGCCCGCAACACTTCGGCGAGCCCGCCGTCGTCGAGGCGCCATTCGGCGTCGAACGCCGTCGCGTCGAGGTCGAGCACCGGGCCGTGATCATGACGGCGGGCGCGCCGGGTCGCGCCTGCGATCGGGGGCAGCTGGTGGAGGTCGTGGGCGAGCAGATGCAGACGCTCGCGCACCGAGAAGCCGGCGGCGACGAACGGCATCGAGTCGGCCGCACTGAGCGCGTTCGTCACCACCGCCTTGTAGCTGCGCGCCTGCGCTTCACCCAGGCATCGTTCGATCACGGACGCGCTCGGCGGCGCGTCCACACCCATTGTGAGGCGCGCGACGTCGCCGTTCGAGCGGAACGGGCCGATACGCGCCCAGCCGCCCCGCCAGCGGAGGGTGTGGGTATTCAGGGGCGACATGGCGACGCGCGAGCGTAACCGTCGACCCTCGGACGGGCGCGGCGGCCGGAGTCAGTTGCCGGGCCGGCGGTACGGTGGATCTCGTGCTCTTCGTCGGCGCCGATCCGCGCTTTGCCGACCACGACCCGGGCCGCGGACACCCGGAGCGGCCGGCGCGGCTCGAAGCCGTGCAGGCCGGTCTCGACGGTGCCGCCCGCGCCATCGGTGTCGCCGCCGACGATCTGCTCTCGCCGTTGCCGCCGCGCGACGCGACCGCCGAGGAGATCGCCCGCGTGCACACACCACGTCACATCGAGCGCCTGCGGACGCTCGCCGACCACGGCGGCGGGTCGATCGACCCTGACACCGCCATGTCCGGCGGCTCTTGGTTGGCGGCGATCCGCGCCGCCGGCGCCGGCCTGGCCGCGGTGGACGCGTTGCAAGGCGCGACCGACGGCGCTGCCTTTCTGGCCCTCCGCCCACCCGGCCATCACGCGTTGCCGGAACGTGCGATGGGCTTTTGTCTTCTCAACAACGTCGCGATCACCGCGGCCGCGCTCGCCGATCGTGGCGCACGGGTGCTCATCGTCGACTACGACGCGCATCACGGCAACGGCACGCAAGACATCTTCTACGCCGACGGTCGAGTCGGCTACGTGTCGTTCCACGAGTGGCCGCTGTACCCCGGCACTGGCCGGCTGGACGAGATCGGCGCCGGCGACGGCATCGCAGCGACCTGCAACGTGCCGCTGCCGGCCGGCGCGACCGGCGACCTCTATCTCCGAGGGATCGACGAGCTCGTCGCGCCGATGGCGGCGCGCCACACGCCGGACTGGATCCTCGTGTCCTGCGGGTACGACGCGCACCGGGACGACCCGCTCACCGGGCTCGGCCTGTCCGCCGGCGACTATGGCGCGCTCGCGGCGCGCGTGGTGCAGCTGGCGCCACGCCCGGCGCGGGTCGTCGTCTTCCTCGAGGGTGGCTACGACCTCGATGCGCTGCGCGACGGCACCGCGGCGACGGTCACGGCGCTCGTGGGCGAAGCGACCGAGCCGGTCGAGCCGCCGACGTCCGGCGGGCCCGGCAGAGAGGTCGTAGACGCCGCCGCTGACCTCTGGAGCGAGGTCGCCGGGCTGACCTAGCTCGCGCTGGACTCCGCTTCGCTGCTCAGGGCGCCGTCGGTTTCCACCGCCGCCCGCTCGCCGTCGTCCGACGGCTGGCGCAGCATCTCGGCGAGGCCGCCGACGGCACCGAACAGGCCGCTCATCTCGTTGGGCAGGAAGATCTTCGTCGCCCGACCGTCGGCGATGCCCCGCAGCGCGTCGAGGTACTTGAGCGCCAGCAGGTCCGGCGTCGGGTCCCCTTCGTGGATGGCGGAGAAGACGGCACGCGTGGCGCCGGCCTCGCCTTCGGCGATCGTGACGGCGCGGTACTTCTCGGCATCGGCCACGCGCTCCATCGCCTCTGCGCGCCCGCCCGCCGCGAGGATGGCGGCCTGCTTCTCGCCCTCGGCCTTCGTGACGGCGGCCTCCCGCACGCCCTGCGCCTCGGTGACGACGGCGCGGCGCGTGCGCTCGGCTTGCATCTGGTGGTGCATCGACGACACCACGTCCGGCGGCGGGTCGATGCGCTGGATCTCGACGCGGACCACGCGCACGCCCCACTTGTCGGTGGAGTCGTCGAGGATGTCGCGCAGGTGCGTGTTGATCTTGGCGCTCGACGTAAGCGCGTCGTCGAGGTCGAGGTCGCCGATGAGGTTGCGCAGGTTCGTCTGCGCGAGCTTCGTGACCGCGAGCTCGAAGTTGGCGACGTTGTACATCAACCGCTTGGCGTCGGTCGCTTCGTGGTACACGACGGCGTACACGGTGACGACGACGTTGTCGGAGGTGATGACCTCTTGTGGCGGTACCTCGACCACCTGCTCGCGCATGTCGACCAGGTGGACGCGGTCGACGAAGGGGACGATGATCCGCAGTCCCGGATCGACCGTGCCCTTGTACCGGCCGAGCCGCTCCACGACGCCGCGCTGGTACGGGCGCACGATCTTGATGCACGTGAATGCGAGGACGAACAACAGGAAGGCCACGATGGCCAGGACGATGATTGCTGCCATGGCAGCTCCTTCGCGACGGCCGTCAGCCGGGTGCCGACGGCGAGCCCGGCTCGGTCCCGCCGGGCGTGGTTCTCCGGGGCGCGACGTCGATGCGCCACGGGCTGACGACGAGACGGGTGCCGGTCACGTGGGTCACGAGCACGGTGGCGCCGGCGGCGATGCCCACACCGTTGGTGGTCTCGGCCTTCCACGTCTCACGATCGATGCGGACGACGCCGGTCGCGTGCTTGCCGGCGGGGATCTCCTCCACGACGGTGGCGGTGCGTCCCTCCCACCGGTGGGCCCCGACCGGGTGCATCTCGTCCCGCCCCTCGAGACGACGTCCGAGCGGCACGAGGGCGGCGAGGCTGACAGCGGTAACGGCGACGAAGAGCAACCATTGCACGACCGCCCCGCCACCGGCGAACGCCGTCACCGCCGCCGCGGCGGCGCCGATCGCGAACGACAGCATGAAGAAGAGGACGGGGGTGAAGACCTCCGCCAGGGCGAAGGCCACGACGGCGATCAGCCAGATCCAGCGCCAGGTCTCAGGAGAGTTGACGTCCATGGCCGCGGCTCCTGCCGTTGTGCCGCGACGGTACCGCGCGCGCCCTGCTCTCGACGTACGCGACACATGGGCCCGCAAGCGACCCGCTGGTCACCAGGAGCGTCGGGTCAGCTGGAGAAGCGTCGGGTTAGCTGGCCTGGGCACCCCGGAACGCGCGCTCGAGGAGCGGGGAGCGGGCGTCGAGCAGGTCGGTGACGTTGGGCTGCGTCTCGTCGAGCTCGCGGTAGTCGAAGAGCTTCCAGCCTCGCGGCGGCCGGAGGGCGTCGGCGTGCACCCGGCAGAGCCGGCCCGTCGCCTCGGGCTCGTCGAGCGGATGGAGCCACGCCGCCCGTCGGGACGCGTCGAAGCCGATCGCCGCCGCCGCCGGTGCGTTGCACCCAGGCCGCCCGCATCCCCTCATGTGCCGAACGTATAGAACCCGGTCCCCGAAGTGGTGGATGGTCGAGAATGGATCCCGTGGCCCCGATCCCGCCGCGCCTGCGGCCGCTCCTCGATCCCGCGTCGCCGGTCCAGGAGCTGGCGCGCCTGCTCATCGACGGCGGGGACCAGTGCTATCTCGTCGGCGGCAGCGTCCGGAACGCGTTCATCGACCGATCGCCCGACCCGGAGCCGGACGTCGACGTGGCCACGGACGCCCGGCCGGACGAGGTCGAGCGCCTCGTCCGCGGCTGGGCCGACCACGTTTGGCTCCAGGGCCGGCGGTTCGGCACGGTCGGCTGCGAGAAGCGCGGCACCCGGATCGAGATCACGACGTTCCGCGCCGAGGTGTACCGCCCCGAGAGCCGCAAGCCCGAGGTGGCCTTCGCCGACGACATCGAGACGGACCTGTCGCGGCGGGATTTCACGATCAACGCCATGGCCCTGCGCCTTCCCGACCCGGAGCTCGTGGACCCGTTCGACGGCGCGGCCGATCTGGCAGCCAAGCGGCTGCGCACGCCACTCACGCCGGAGGTGTCGTTCCTCGATGACCCGTTGCGCATGATGCGGGCGGCGCGGTTCCTGGCCGCGTTCGAGCTCGAGCCGGTCCCGGAGCTCGTCGCCGCCGTCGACGAGCTGCACGGCCGCATGGAGATCGTCAGCGCCGAGCGCATCCGCGACGAGCTCACCAAGCTGCTGTTGCTGCCGGACCCGTCGGCGGGCTTGTGGTTCCTGTGCCAAACCGGCCTCTCCGACGAGTTCCTGCCGGAGCTGAATGCGATGCAGCTCGAGCAGGATCCCATCCACCAACACAAGGACGTGCTCGCCCACACGATCGCGGTGGTGCGCAAGACGCGCCCCGAGCTGCGCATGCGGCTCGCCGCCCTTCTCCACGACATCGGCAAGCCCAAGACGCGTTCGGTCGGGCCCGGTGGTGTCAGCTTCCACCATCACGAAGTCGTCGGCGCGCGCATGGCGGAGGAGCGACTGCGCGCGCTGCACTTCCCGAACGAGGTGGTCGAGGACGTCGCCCGTCTCGTCTATCTCCACCTGCGCGTCCACACGTATTCGATGGGATGGACCGACCGCGCCGTGCGCCGCTACGTCCGCGACGCCGGTCCGCTGCTGGAGCCGCTCAACCACCTCGTGCGACAGGACTGCACCACACGCAACAAGGCGAAGGCGCGTGCGCTGAACCGGCGTATCGACGAGCTCGAAGCGCGCGTCGCGCAGCTGCGCGAGCAGGAGGAACTCGATCGCATTCGGCCGCCGCTCGACGGCCGGCAAGTGATGGCGTTCCTCGGTATGGAGCCGGGTCCGCTCGTCGGCGAGGCGCTCGATCACCTCCTCGAGATCCGCCTCGACGAGGGCCCGATGGGCGAGGACGAGGCCTACCGCCGGCTCGCCGCGTGGGCGCGTGAGCGGGGCATCGAACCAACCCGCTGACGACTCCGCTCAGAGGCCCTCCTTGCGCCCGCGCCAGACGATCGTGCGGGGCACGAGCGCGTCCGAACCGGCCGGACGCGGCTCGGCGACGACCTCGACGCGGAACCCACCCCGGCTCAGAGCGTGAAACACCTCGCTGACCGTCCGCACGTACACCCGGATCGGTTGGCCGTCTCGTTCGACGGTCACGGGTTCGTCGGTGAAGTACGACATGCGGACGACCCGGCTGATCGGCGTCGATGGCGTCTCGGGCGGCTCGCGGCCGACGCACAGGCCGATCGGGTGTTCGTACGAGAAGATGAACGCGCCGCGGTTCTTGAGCACGCGGTGCGCCTGCCGGAAGACGCGGTGGAGATCGCCGACCTCGCCCAGTGAGTATGCGCTGAAGACGATGTCGATCGACTCCGCCCGGAGGAACGCGAGGTCGGCCACGTCTCCCTGGTGCCACTCCACCCGCACGGCGGCGTGCTCGGCGAGCGTTCGGGCGCGGTCGAGCATCCGAACGGACGCGTCCACGGCGATCGTCGTGGCGCCCTTCCGGGCGAACGTGACTGCCGCGTGACCGTCACCGCACCCGAGGTCGAGGACCCGCTTCCCCGAGACGTCGCCGATGAGGCGGAGGTCGTCCTCGGTCGGGCCCTCGGGCCCGTAGTGCACGACCTCGGACGGGGCGCTCGCCGCTCGCTGGGCCGCGATGCGGTCCCAGCTCTCGGTGTTCGTCACGTGCTCATTGTGGCGACCCCCGGTCGGCCGCGCACTGCGCGCCGAAGGTCAGTCGCCCCGGGCAAACGCCTCGACCATCTCCCGCGCGTCGGCGTCGCGGTACTGCACCGGCGGGGACTTCATGAAGTAGGCCGATGGGCCCAGCAGGGGACCGCCGACGCCGCGGTCGAGCCCGAGCTTGGCGCAACGCAAAACGTCGATGATGACGCCCGCCGAGTTGGGCGAGTCCCACACCTCGAGCTTCAGCTCGAGGTTCAGGGGCACATCGCCGAAGTTGCGGCCCTCCAGGCGGATGTACGCCCACTTTCGGTCCTCGAGCCACGGCACGTGGTCGGACGGCCCGATGTGGACGGCGTCGGCCTCGAGCCCATGCTCGATCTGGCTCGTGACGGACTGCGTCTTGGAGATCTTCTTCGACTCCAGCCGCTCGCGCTCGAGCATGTTCTTGAAGTCCATGTTTCCGCCGAAGTTGAGCTGGTACGTGCGATCGAGGGCTACGCCACGGTCCTCGAAGAGGCGCGACAGGATCCGGTGCACGATCGTCGATCCGACCTGGCTCTTGATGTCGTCGCCCACGATGGGCACGCCGGCGTCGACGAACTTCTGCGCCCATTCCGGGTTGCTGGCGATGAAGACCGGGATGGCGTTCACGAAGGCGACGCCGGCATCGAGGCACGCTTGGGCGTAGTGCTTCTGTGCCTGCTCCGAGCCAACGGGCAGATAGCTCACCAGAATGTCGGCGCACGCGGCGCGTAGCGTCTCGGCGACGTCGACGGGCTCGGCGGGAGACTCCTCGACCGTTCCGCGGTAGTACTTGCCCAGCCCGTCGAGCGTGGGCGCGCGCTGGACGAGCACGCCCAGCTCCGGGACGTCGGCGAAGCGGATCGTGTTGTTGGCGCCGGCGCAGATCGCCTTGCCGACGTCGAGCCCGACCTTCGCCGCATCGACGTCGAAGGCGGCGACGAACTCGACGTCGCCCACGTGATAGCCGCCGAGCACGACGTGCATGAGGCCGGGGATGGTCTCGTCCGGCTCGGCGTGGCGGTAGTACTCCACGCCCTGCACGAGGCTGCTGGCGCAGTTGCCGACGCCGGCGATGGCGACACGAATAGAACGACTCATGATGCCGTCGCTCCTTCCTGTGTTGGTTCGGGGTGAGCCGCGCGCCGCTCGGCGGCGATGAGCTCGTCCAGCCAAGCGAGGTCGCGCGCGGTGGATTCCGTGCGGTGGTCCGCGAGGGACCGGATGTAGCGGTCGCCCCGGTGCGGGGTCGTGCCCCGGGCCCGGGCGAGGCGCTCCTGCAGTCCCGCTCGGCGGCGCTCGAGGAGCGCGAGGCGAGCGTCGCTCGCCAGGTGCCGGCAGAACGCGAACTTGAGAGCGAAGGCCTTTTCCTCGTCGGCGCCCGGCGCGTCGTCGCCGGTGAGCAGCTCGGCGAAGAGCTCGTCGCCGCGGGGGGTCAGGCGGTACTGCTTGCGGGTGCGCCGGGTCGGCTTGGGCAGCCGCCGGAGCCGGGCTGCGGCGGTCTCGCCGTCGATCGAGCCCGTCGCCGGCATCGCGACCGGCGCCGGCGCCGCCGCTCTGGGCGCCACGATCTCGATGGAGCCTGCTCGCTCGAGGCGCCGCAGCGCGGGATACAGCGACCCGTACGAGACGCCCCAAAGGAAGCCGAGCGTCTCGCCCAGGCGCTTCTTCAGCTCGTAGCCGTGCAGGGGCTGCTCCTTGAGCAAGCCGAGGATGGCGAGTTCGAGCACGACCGGCTCCGTCCTGACGCTGGGCGAGGCGGATATATCGCCCCGATATATCGGGGACCCATTATCGGCGGCCTGATGGTCATCGTCAAGCCGCCGGTCGGACATCCGTCGGTCACCGGCTGTTCACCTGCGCGGACGGGTCCCGGCGCCGGGTGACGCGGCGATCGCGCGCGCACCGGTCGGGCGACGCGGCCCGACGGCTTTGGCCCGCGGCCGGCCGCACGCGCTCGTATGCTGCGAGCCGTGCCGTCACACGTGGACTACGCGCTCGCCCGGCGGGCGGTGCTACGCGATCTCGGGCGGGGCGCGGTGACGCGAGGGGACGTGTGCGACGCGCATCCCGAGTTGCTGCGGGCGGCTCGGAACGTCGGCGAGCCGGCGCCGCATGACTGCCCGATCTGCGGGGCGGATCGCGTGCGCTTCGTGTCCTACGTATATGGCGACACCCTCAAGCAGGCGAACGGCCGATGCATCACGTATCCCGGTGAACTCGACAAGCTCGACGCCTCGTTCGACGAGTTCGCCTGCTACGTCGTCGAGGTGTGCCTCGACTGCCGCTGGAACCACCTCGACCGCCGCTACCTGCTCGGCCGCCGCCACGCCGGCTGACCACCGGGGCCCGTGCCGAAGTTCCTGTCGCTGTTCTCCTACTCGGAGGGCTCCCTTGCGGCGATGATCGACAACCCGACCGACCGCGAGCCCGAAGTGCGCGCGGTCCTGGAAGCGGTCGGCGCCCGGCTCGAGGTCTTCTACTGGATGTTTGGTGCGCACGACGGCGTGGCGATCGTGGACGCGCCCGACTCGCTCACGATGGCTGCGGTGAGCGCGGCGATCAGCAGCACCGGGACGGTGCGCGCGGAGACCCACGAGCTGTTCTCGACCCAGGACATCCGCACGATTCTCGAGACGGCCCGCCGGGCCCGCCAGAACTTCATCGAGCCCGGTCAGTAAGCGTCGGCCGGCTCGCCGCCAGCCGCTCCCGACTACTCGGGTTCTTCGTCCTCGACGTCCTCGTGGGGGTACTGCGACCGGCACGACACGCACCACAGCTCCGGCTCGTCGACGACTCGGTGTGACGCCGGCGTGTCCCAGGTCTCGGGGGTCACGTACACGCGCCGAACGAGCACGAGCTCCTCGTCCGGGAAGGCGCAGTTCTCGCAGACGCGGTCCACCGCCCGTGAGGCTACGCTTCGGTGTGCCGCCGGGAGCCGTGGGTGCCCCGGACGGTGGAGGAACGGAGATGACCACCGCGTCGTCGCCCCCGGATGCACGCGTGCCGCTGAGCGCGCCCGACATTAGGGCCCGCAAGGGCGACGGAACTCCCTTGGTGATGGTCACCGCTTACGACTTCCCGTCGGCCCGGGTGGCCGACGCCGCCGGTGTCGACATGATCTTGGTCGGCGACACCCTGGCCATGGTCGTGCTGGGCCACGAGGACACCCTCCACGTCACGATCGACGACATGGCCCACCACGTCGCCGCCGCTGCTCGGGCCCGGCCCGGGGCCCTGCTCATCGGCGACCTGCCGTGGCTCAGCTACCACGTCTCCGACGGGGAGACCGTTCGCAACGCGGCGCACCTCGTCCGCGCCGGGGCGGCCGCGGTCAAGCTCGAAGGCGGCCGCAAGCGCCTGGGCGCGATCGAGGCGATCCTCGACGCCGAGATCCCCGTCATGGGTCACGTGGGCCTCACGCCCCAGTCGATCCATGCCGTCGGTGGCTTCAAGGTGCAGGGCAAGCAGCTCGACGCCGCCCGCGCCATCGTCGACGACGCCGTGGCGCTCGCCGACGTCGGATGCTTCGCGATCGTGCTCGAGTGCGTGCCCGACGCGGTCGCCCGGCTCGTCACCGAGTCGGTGGCGGTGCCGACCATCGGGATCGGCGCCGGGCGTCACTGCGATGGCCAGGTCCTCGTCTACCACGACCTCCTCGGCCTCGAGGACAGGATGAAGCCGAAGTTCGTACGCCGGTACGCGTCTCTGAAGGCTGATGCCACTGCCGCCGTCGCCCGTTACGCCCAGGACGTGCGGACGGGTCGATTCCCGGCGAGTGACGAGACCTATCACGTCGCCGACGACGTCGCCGAGGCCATCGGGCTATACGGCACGACGCCCGCGTGACGCCCGGTCGCCGGGCGGTGGCGGCGGCGGTGCTGGCAGTCCTCGTGGTCGCGCTGGTTGGAGGCGGGCTGCTCTTCCTGCTCCGACGCGACGACGAGACGGCCGCACCCGTCGGTCCTCTCGCGTCGGTCCTCGCCGGCGCCCGGCCGGCCTCGGCGCCGTTCGCAGGGCTCACCGAGGTGCGCCTCGATGTCGGTGGCGACTGCCGCCGCGTCGTCGTCGCCGACAGCGTCGACGTGCGCGCCACCGGGCTCATGCGCCGGAGGGACCTTGGCCCCTACGCAGGGATGCTCTTCGTCTTCGACCGGCCCACGACCTCGTTCTTCACGATGTCGGACGTCCCCGTCCCGCTCGACATCGGCTGGTACGACGCGACGGGCGAGCCCGTCGACCGCACGCTGATGCAGCCGTGCCCGCAACGGTCGCCGGCCGAGTGCCCGGTGTACCAATCGAAGGGGCCGTACCGCTACGCGCTCGAGACACTCGGTGGCGATCTCCCGAGCGGCGCGATCGGCGCCTGCCCGTGACGTCGTCCTCGTAGGCGTCGTACACCGTCGGTAAGGTCTGCGTCGATAGGCCACGTCGGAGGTTGCTAACCTGAACCGTTCACAACTGAGCCTGCTCCCTGCCATCCGGCACGCCGGGCGCAGCCGGGAGCCCGTTCGGCCCGCACGCGGGTCACGGTCCACAGGAGGTACGAGCCGTTGCGGCCGTACGAGGTCATGATCATCTTCGACGCGGACCTGGAAGAGGAGACGATCCGGGCCGCGGTCGACCGGTTCCTCCAGGTCATCCAGTCGAAGGGCGCCGAGCCCGGACACATCGATTCCTGGGGGAAGCGGCGATTCGCCTACGAGGTGAACCACCGTACGGAGGGCTACTACGTGGTCCTCCAGGCGATGGCCGAGCCTGCACCGATGCAGGAATTGCACCGGGTGCTCTCCCTGGCTGACGAGGTACTCCGCCACAAGGTGCTGCGCATCCCCGAGCAGGCCTACGGGCCGCCCAAGAGCGCCGGCGCCGCTGCGGCGGACGCATAGGGAGGAACCACCATGGCGAACGGCAACACGGTCACGGTCGTGGGCAACCTGACCCGCGATCCCGAGCTCCGTTACACGCCCAGCGGCGCTTCGAACACGCGCTTCGGCGTGGCGGTCAACCGGCGGTGGATGGACCGCAACACCAACGAGTGGCAGGAGGCGACGAGTTTCTTCGACGTCGTGTGCTGGCGCGAGATGGCCGAGAACGTGAGCGAGTCGCTCGCGAAGGGCTCCCGCGTCGTCGTCACCGGCCGGCTCGAGCAGCGCAGCTACGAGGACCGCGACGGCAACCGGCGCAACGTCGTCGAGATCATCGCCGACGAGGTCGGTCCCAGCCTCCGCTTCGCCACCGCCCAGGTCACCAAGAACGACCGCCGGGGCGGCGGCGACTTCGGAGACGGCGGCGACAGCGGCGGCGCAAGCCGCGGCGGGCGGGGGGGCGAGCGCCCCCAGCCCGCGCCCGCCGGGGGTGATTTCGACGAGGAACCGTTCTGAGCTGCTGACGATAACGAGGTGAGCTGACCCGCGATGGCGCGAGACAAGAAGAAGAAGTCCCAGGCGGCTGACCGTCGCCGCCCCGTCAAGAAGAAGACGTCGATCCTCTCCTCGGAGAGCATCGAGTGGGTCGACTACAAGGACGTGAATCTCCTGCGGCGATTCATGTCGGAGCGGGCGAAGATCCGGGCCCGGCGTGTCACGGGCAACAACGCCCAGCAGCAACGCGCGGTAGCGCGCGCGATTCGCATCGCCCGCGAGATGGCCCTGCTGCCCTACAGCGTCCGCCAGGTCACGCAGCGCAGCCGGGGCGGCCGGCGCGACCGCGACCGCGTCCCCGAGCCCGCGCTCGAACGCGAAGCACCCGACACGGCCCGCGACGGTGCCGACTCCGCGCCGCCCGAGGACACGAACGGCGCCGAGGCCGCGCCGGAGGCCGCCGCCGAGGCCGCCGAGCCCGCCGCCGCTGAGGAGCAAGCGTGAGGGTCGTGCTGCGCTCCGACGTCGAGAACGTCGGCCGCAAGGGTGACCTGATCGAGGTCACCGACGGCTTCGCGCGCAACTACCTCGTGCCGCGCGGCCTCGCAATGAAGGCGACCAAGGGCGTCGTCCAGCAAGCCGATGCCATGCGTCGCAACCGTGGTGCCCGCGACGCGCGGGATCGCGAGGAGGCACAGGCCGTGGCCGATCAGCTCGCGGGCCGGCGGATCGAGATCCGGGCGCGCGCCGGCGAAGGCGGTCGCTTGTTCGGGTCCGTGACGGCTGCCGACGTCGTCGACGCGGTGCGCGCCCAAGCCGGTGTCGAGCTCGACCGCCGCAAGGCCCGGCTCGCCGACCCGCTGAAGGAGCTCGGCGAAGCCGAGGTCCCGGTGACGTTGCACCCCGACGTCGAGGTCACGCTCACCGTCGACGTCATCCCCGAGTAGCGCCCCAGCCGCCTTTCCCCAAGCGCGCGTCGGCGCGCACGCGTCCTGCACCGCCACGACCTGCACTTCGTCGCGCCCAGCCGTAGCTGTCACACCCCACCCGGAGAATGAGGGTCGTTCGTCCCCAGGGGTTGTGGAGGCCGAAGCCCTGAATCCACAAGGAAATCGCTCTATCGATCCACAGGCCGACCCGACGAGGATGCGGAACCAGGCGTCTCGTGGGTGGGACGCCGTCCTGGGATCGGCAGCACGAGGGCACGGGATCGGGGCAGTGACGGGACGAGTGGCAGGAAGGGAGCAGCGTGGTCCAGGCGATCGATGACGCGCGGCGACGGCGGGCGGGGCGCGTCCCGCCGCACAACCTCGAAGCGGAGGAGTCGCTCCTCGGAGCGATGCTCCTGTCGCGCGACGCGATCACGTCCGCCGTCGAGGCAAACGTCGAGGCGAGCGACTACTACAAGCCGGCGCACGTCCACATTCACGAAGCGGTGATGGCGCTGTACGGGCAGGGCGAGCCGGTCGATCCGGTCACCGTCGCCGAGGAGCTGCGCCGCGCCGAGCTGCTCGACGCCGTCGGCGGACGCGCCGCGCTGTTGCGCATCCAAGCGGCGACCCCGGCGTCGGCGAATGCGGGTCACTACGCGCGCATCGTCAACGAGCTGGCGTTGCTGCGACGACTCATCGGGGTCGCCGGCGACATCGCCGAGATGGGATACGACACCCCCGACGACGTCACCGAGACGCTTGACCTCGCCGAGTCCATGGTGTTCGAGGTCGCCGAACGGCGCGTCAGCGAGTCGCTCGCCGGGATCTCCGACTCCCTGCAGACGACGCTCGATCAGCTCGAGTCGATGTACGGGCAGGAGTCGGAGGTCGTGGGCGTCGAGAGCGGCTACCACGAGCTCGATTCGCTGCTGCTCGGGCTGCAGCGCTCGAACCTCGTGATCGTCGCCGCCCGGCCCTCGATGGGGAAGTGCGTCGCATGGGACACGCCGATCGTCGAGCCCGGGACGGGGGCGGTCCGCACGGCCCGCGAGGTGTACGAGCGCGGGCGCGCCGGTCGCCCGGTAGAGGTGCTCGCGCTCGACGACGACCTCCGCATGCGCAGCGCGGCGCCGTCGGCGTTCGTCGACGACGGGGTGAAGCCCATCTACCGAGTCACGACCCGGACCGGTCGGGTCGTACGCACGACGATCACGCACCCGTTCCTCACCGCCGACGGGTGGAAGCCGCTCGCCGACATCTGCGTCGGGGACCGAGTCGCAGTCCCGCGCTCGATCGACGTCTTCGGGAACGAGCGCCAGCCCGAGGCGGAGGTTGTCATGCTCTCCTTCCTCATCGGGAGCGGCTGCCTCGCCGATGGTGCACCGACGATGACGACGGGATCGGCGACGGTCCTGCTCGAGCTGAAGCGGTGCGCCGCCAAGCTCGGCGTGACGGTCCGGCATTCGTCGGCCACCGAGCACCGGCTGTGCACCCCGCTCGGGCGCCCGAGCCCGGTCACGACCCTGCTCCGGAGGAACGGGCTCTGGAAGCAGGCGTCGCGCGCCAGCCACATCCCGGACGCGGTGTTCCGGCTGCCGCGACCGCAGCTGGCACTGTTCCTGAACCGCCTGTTCGCGACCACCGGCTATGCGTCCGTGCACAAGGGCGGGCAGGCGTCGATCGGGTTCGGATCGAGGTCCGAGCGCCTCGCGCGTGACGTGCAGCACCTCTTGCTCCGCTTCGGCGTTGCTGCGCAGCTGCGGCATCGGACCGCGCTGTACAACGGGCGCGGCTTCCCCTCGTGGCAGATCGAGGTGAGTCATCCCGACTCCATCCGTCGCTTCGCGGCCGACATCGGCATGCTCGGCAAGGAGCACGCCATCGCGCGCGTGCTCGACGCGCTCGAGGCCCGCAGCCGCAACTCGAACCTCGACACGATCCCGGCCACGTTCTGGGCCCTGATCCTCAAGGCCAAGGGGGATCGCACGTGGCGGTCCGTGTCGGAGGCGGCGGGAAAGCCCGCCAACTACAACTGGCACGTCGGCACCCGCTCGCCGCAACGGGAGACGCTGGCGCTACTGGCCGACGTGCTCGACGCGCGTGATCTCGAGATCCTCGCTACGTCCGACATCTGGTGGGACGAGATCGCGTCGGTCGTCTACGACGGCGACGAGCAGGTGTACGACCTCACCGTCCCCCACGTGCACAACTTCGTCGCCGGCGACATGTTCGTGCACAACACGTCCTTCGCGTTGGGCGCCGCGGCCAACGTCGCCGTCTCCGTGCGGCGCCCGGTGATGTTCTTCTCCATGGAGATGGGCAACCTCGAGCTCACGAAACGGCTGCTGGCGGCGGAGGCACGCGTCGAGGCCAAGCGGCTCTGGACCGGCAACATTCCCGAGTCGGACTGGTCGAGGTTGAGCCATGCGGTCGGGCGACTGGCCGAAGCGCCCCTGTTCATCGACGACAACCCGCACTGCACCGTCATGGAGATGCGGGCGAAGGCCCGGCGGGTGCGGGCCCGTCACGGCGACCTCGGCCTGATCGTCGTCGACTACATCCAGCTCATGAGCTCGAGCGGCAGCCGCCAGGCCGAGAACCGTCAGGTCGAGGTGGCGGAGATGTCCCGGGGCCTGAAGATCCTCGCCCGCGAGCTCGACTGCCCGGTCATGGCCCTGTCGCAGTTGAACCGCCAGCTCGAGTACAGGCAGGACAAGCGCCCGATGCTCGCCGACCTCCGGGAGTCGGGCGGGCTCGAGCAAGACGCCGACGTGGTCTGCTTCATCTACCGGGACGAGGTGTACAACACCGAATCCGACCAGCGCGGGCAGGCCGAGATCCATGTGGCGAAGCACCGGAACGGGCCCACCGGCATGGCCCGGCTCGCTTTCAACGAGCGGTTCACGAAGTTCGACAACATGGCCCGCGACTAGCGAGTTGCCGGTAGGCGCGATCGGCGAACTCCCGAAAGCGAAGGCGGTACCCTGCTTCGGCGTCCGAGGGGGTGGCCGTTGAGCTCCGACTCCGTGCTGGTGAAGGCCGAAGGCGACGTCACGACAATCACGATGAACCGGCCCGAGCGGCGCAACGCCCTGTCACTCGACCTGCTCGGTGACCTCGCCGCCGCGTTCCGGGCCGCCGGTGAGAGCGAGGCGCGCGGCGTGATCCTCGCCGCCAACGGTCCCGTGTTCTCTTCCGGCCACGACTTCCATGACGTCGCCGGCGCCGATGCGGCGTCGATCCGCAGGCTGCTCGACACCTGCACCGAGCTCATGATCACGATGCAGTCCATCCCCCAACCTGTTGTCGCGCGCGTGCACGGACTTGCGACCGCGGCCGGGTGTCAGCTCGTCGCGACCGCCGACCTCGCGGTGGCCTCCGAGGACGCCGGGTTCGGCACGCCCGGTGGCAAGGGCGGTTGGTTCTGCCACACGCCGCTGGTGCCGGTGGCGCGGAACGTGTCCCGGAAGCGGGCCCTGGAGCTCGGCCTGACCGGGGACACGATCGACGCCCGGACGGCGCTCGACTGGGGGTTGGTGAACCGGGTCGTGCCCGCCGACGAGCTCGACGAGGCGACGGTCAGCCTGTTGCGACGGGCGACCCGAGGCAGCCCGGCGTCGAAGGCGCTCGGAAAGCGGACGTTCTACGCCCAGATCGGCCTCGACCTGGGCCCGGCGTACGACCACGCGCTCGACGTGATGGTGGAGTCGAGCCAGGCGCCCGACGCCCAAGAGGGCTTCGCGGCGTTCCTCGAGAAGCGCCCGCCCCGCTACGAGTAGTCGACGGTTGCGGCTCGTTAGAAGAGCTTGAGATCGGGTGGTGCGTCGGCCCGGAGCATTTCGAGATCGACCTCGATGCACTCCACGCCGCGGCTCTCGGCGAAGACGCGTGCCTGCGGCTTGATGCGCGTAGCGACGAAGAGCCCGCTCGTCGGCGTCAGCGCCGGGTCCCGGTCGAGTCGTTCCTGGTAACGGAGCAGCTGCTCGACGCCGGCGATCTCGCCGACTCGCTTCACCTCGACCGCCACCGCGCGCCCGTCACCGTCGCGGCACAGCAAGTCCACCGGCCCGATGTCGGTGGGGTACTCGCGCCGCACGATGCGGAGATCGTCGCGCAGCGCTCGCACGCGGGCGGCGATGAGTTCCTGCAGCTCGGCCTCCACACCGTCCTTCGCGAGTCCGGGGTCGTCGCCCAGCGCGACCTCGTGGTCGAGCATCACCTCGTGCAAGGTGATGGTGAGCCGCTCCCCGCCCGGAGTGGCCGCCACGATCTCGTCTTCCGTCTCGCGGATCGTGCACGGGGGGTTCATCCAATTCAGCGGCTTGTACGCCTTGCTGTCGGCGTGGATGGCGATCGAGCCGTCAGCCTTGAGGAGGATCAACCGCTGCGCCGGTGGCAGGCGGGCGCCTAACCGGCCTTCGTACTCGACCGAGCACTGCGCAACGACGAGGCGCACCGCCGCGTTGTACCACAGCCCAGGATGACCGCGACCTAGGCTCCGCGTCGATTCGAACCAGGAGGCGCGCATCGTGGGCATCAACTCCGGCATCTACAAGTTCGTCCTCGTGCTCCACATCCTGTCGGCGATCGTCGGCTTCGGCGCCGTGCTCCTCAACGGGATCTACGGCCAACAGGCGCGGGCCCGCCAAGGGCCGGAAGGGCTCGCGATCACGCAGACGAACTTCCTCGTGTCGAGGATCGCCCTCTATTTCATCTACGCCGTGTTCGTGTTCGGTGTTCTGCTCGTGGTCTTGAGCGACAAAGTGTGGAGCTTCAGCGACTCCTGGATCACCACCGCGATCGTGCTCTACGTGATCGGCATCGGCCTCACTCACGGCCTGTTGATGCCGAACGTGCGGAGGATCATCGCCCTCCAAGAGGAGCTGGTCGCGATGGGCCCGCCGCCCGCCGGGGCGGCCGCCGGTCAGCCCCCTCCGCAGGTTGTCGAGATCGAGGAGCGCGGCCGGAGGGTCGGCATCGTGAGCACCGTGCTGCAGCTCAACCTCGTCGTCATCCTGATGCTCATGGTGTGGGGCCCGCGCTTCTGACCCCGATCCGCCGCGTCGAGAGTTGACGCGTACCATCCGACCGTGAGCTTCTACGACGACGTGTTGCGGGAGATCGTCACCGCGGTGGGCGCCGCTCTCTTCATCGGGAACCTGGTCGCGCTGATTCGCCGTCGCTCGGACCGCCGCCGGGCGTCGCAGCGCGCCGTGGCTCGGGGCAGACCGGGCAGCCCGGTGCGGTCGGAGGTGGCCGCTACCCGAAGGCGCGACACCCTCCCGGAGGCGCCGCTCACGCGGACAGTCGTCTATCTCGTCATCGGTTTCGTCGTAATGGTCGCCGGCATCGCTGCGATCGCGACCAAGTAGCCTCACCCGGATCGGCGACTCGACCGCGGTCCCGAGCCCGCAACCGAACGCGAGGTGCCGTCCCCGGGGGCGCGGACCGGTTGTTCGGCAGACGGCGCCGGTCGCGGGGGCGTGAGCTCTCCGTCAGGCGATCGCGCGCCGCGTTTCGGCAACGACCTCGTCGAGAGGCTTCGTCGCATCGACGGTCTTCACGTCGTCGCCGAGCTGGAGCGTGGCGAGCTGCGAGTCGAGGAGATCGGTGCCGGCGAAATGGCCCTCCCGATGGGCGATGCGCTCCATGAGCACGTCGCGGGGTGCGACGAGCGCCACGAAGCCGACGTCGGCGACGCCCCGGCTGAGGCGCTCCCGGTACGCGTGCGTCAGGGCGGAGCAGGCGAGCACGACGCCGCTGCGCTCGTGTTGGCGGAGGACGGCGTCCAGGCGGTCGAGCCACGGCGCCCGCGCCGCGTCGTCGAGCGGGATCCCGGCCGCCATGCGCGCCTTGGCCTCGGGCGAGTGCTCGTTGTCCCCGTCGACGAAGTCGACGCCCAGATCGCCGGCGAGCCGTCGTCCCACCGTGGTCTTGCCGGCGCCTTCGACGCCCATCACCACCACGACGGGTCGCCGCCCGTCCCGCGGCTCGGTCACTGCGCGGGTGCGGGGCGCATCGACAGGAAGTCGCTGACGTCGAGGATCCGCAGGACGAGCCGGACCGGTGCGGGGACGAGCCGGCGATCCGGATCCGTGAAGATCCGCGGCTCGCACAGACGCACCGTGGTGCCTTGCGTTCGCACCTCGCAGCTTCCGGCGGCCATCACGTTCTTGACCCACTGGCTGTCGGCGCCGTACGTCAGGGCGAACACGTACCGCTCGCCGTCCCGGAACATGTTGACTGGTGTCCGGTACGTGCGTCCGGACCGGCGACCGACGTGCGTCACGACCGCGAAGCCCGGAAGATGGCGGGCGAGCGGCCGCGACACGTGGTTCGTCACGTCGCGGTTGATCCGGGCGACGGCTCTGGGGATGGCCATGCGCGCTCAGCATAAGAGAGGCGGCCCGCGGCAAGTACCGTGTCGCCGTGCCGCGACGCTGCGAGTGGGTCCCAGAGGGGGACCCGGCATACGTCGCCTATCACGATCTCGAGTGGGGGGTGCCGTCGTACGACGGCCGTCATCTCTTCGAGATGCTGACGTTGGAGGGCGCGCAAGCGGGCTTGTCGTGGTCCACGATCCTGGGGAAGCGTGAGGGTTACCGCGCCGCCTTCGCCGATTTCGATGCGGCGCGCGTAGCCCGCTTCGACCGGCGACGCATCGAGCGGCTTCTGCGCGACCCCGGCATCGTGCGCAACCGCTTGAAGGTCGAGTCGACGGTGAACAACGCCCGCTGCGTCCGAGAGGTGGAGCGAACGGGCGATCTCGCCGGGTACCTCTGGCAGTTCGTCGACGGGACGCCGATCGTCGGCAAGTGGCGTTCCACTGCCGAGATTCCCGCCGAGACCGCCCGGTCCAAGGCGATGAGCAAGGACCTGAAGCGCCGCGGCTTCCGCTTCGTCGGCCCGACCGTCTGCTATGCCTTCATGCAGGCCGTGGGCATGGTGAACGACCACACGACGACCTGCTTCCGGTACGAGGAGTTGCAGGCGGCGCGCCGATGAGTTCGGCCCCCCGTCGTCGTCCTACGCACGGGATCGCAGAAACGGTGCGCGTGACGAAGGGAGGCTGCCCCTGACCAATGTCGAGACCGTCCGAGCCACGTTCGATGCCTACCTGCATCAGGATCGCGATGCCGAGGATCGGTTGCTCGCCGAGGACTTCGTGTTCACGAGCCCCCAGGACGACCACATCGACAAGGCCACGTTCTTCGAACGCTGCTTCCCGACCGCGGATCGCGTCACGACACAGGAAATGATCTACGTCGTGCCGGCCGGTGGCGACGACCTCTTCGCGATGTACGAGTACGAGCTGAAGGAAACCGGAGAGCGTCACCGCAACGTGGAGCTGCTCACCTTGCGAGACGGCCGAGTCGCCGAGACCCAGGTCTTCTTCGGCGGCCGGGTCCGACCCCAGAGCGACTGACCCGCGGCTGGAATTCGTGGAGCGGGTGACGGGAATCGAACCCGCGTTCTCAGCTTGGGAAACCGAACGACGAAGCGAGACAGCGTCGATGGGTCAATGCTCGTTTGGCAACATTTCATCAGGGCGAAGCCTTTGGAGTTCGGTGTCAAGGGCCTCGTTGACGGGGGTTGCTGCTCCCCGGGCGCGGCACCGTCGTGCGGTTGCGGGGTCCAGCGCGGCGCGGACCATGCCGGCGCAGCGGCGGTAGACGGCCACCTGTAGGGGTGTTCGAAATGGGAAGGGTGCTGCTCCCTGGACGGTGGCTAGGAGGTGGGAGGCCCTCGCGTAGTCGCCTTCGTCGACGGCGAGCGCGGCGAACCCGATGAGGCAAGACTCCTCTCCGAGCGGGATGGCGTATTCGCGCACGATGGCGGCTAGCGCGCGGAGGTGCTCCGCCATTTCGTTCCGTTGGCCTTCGCTTGAGGCGATCAACGCGGCGGTGAACGTCCAGGCGAAGCGCCGCAGCGGGGTGCGTGGCGGGGGTGCAGCCGCGAGTCGCGCCGCCGCCTGCTCCGGCTGGCCGAAGGTCGCGAGCAGCCCGATCACGATTTCGTTCAGAGCAAATTCGCTGTCTACGGCTGCTGGGGGCAGTGCCTCGAGGACCTTGAGGCCCTCGTCAGCGTCTTCTCGTCCGGTGATCAAGTTGGC
Organism: Acidimicrobiia bacterium; assembly: GCA_035316025.1. Taxonomy (GTDB): domain Bacteria; phylum Actinomycetota; class Acidimicrobiia; order IMCC26256; family JACDBD01; genus JALZAA01. The sequence continues at coordinate 7,865 of DATFXL010000031.1, read as the reverse complement.
GGACCAGAGGGCGGTCATCTGCTCGATCTCGGGGGTGCCCGCAGCCGCAGCAGCCGTACGGCCCTCCTCGATGCAGTGCCTGCCGCGTTCCGGGTCGGCATAGGTCCAGTAGAGGGCCTGGATGGACCACGCCCAGGCCGCGACCCAGCTGTCTGGAGCGGCGATCTTCAGCGCGTCGGCGCTGAGCTTGTCCATCTCTTCGAACGCCCCGATGGCCATGGCGTGTTGCACGCCGAGGACCAGCGCGGCCGCCCGAAGATCCGGCGCCAGGTCTAGGAGGGCGCCGACGAGCTCATCCCACCACGCCGCCATCTCCGCGACGCGCACGTAATCCCACCAGTAGGTGGTCATACGAGACGCGATGCGGACCAGGAGGTCTGGACGTCTCTGCTGTCGGCACCACTCGAGGGCAGCCGTGAGGTTGTCGGCCTCCGCCGTCAGCTGGTGGCCTCCACTGAGTGCAACCAGCTGTCCGACGGGAAAGGACTCGATCCATCCGAGGAACCAATCGCGATGGCTGGAGCGGAACTGCTCTGCTTCGCCCGCTTCGACGAGGCGCTCCTCGGCGTATAGGCGCACGGTCTCGAGGAGCCGGTAGCGAGTTTGCGCGTCCTGGTCCTCGAGGTTGACGAGCGACTTGGCGACGAGGGATCCCAGCAGCTCGAGCGCGTCTTCGTGACAGATCCCTTCGGCGGCTCGCAGCGAGAACGACCCCCGAAACACGGCCAAGCGCCGGAAGAGCGTCTTCTCGTCCTCGCTGAGGAGGGAGTGGCTCCAGTCGATGGCAGCAGCGAGGGTCTGTTGGCGCTCGACCCTCCGGCGCCCCCCAGTAAGGAGGCGGAAGCGGTCCGAGAGGCGCTCGAGGATCTCGGCGGGCGCCAGGTGCGCGGTTCGTGCCGCAGCCAGCTCGATCGCCAGCGGGATCCCGTCGAGTCGGCGGCAGATCTCAAGGATGGCTCCCTCCGTTTCCGGGTCGGTCCGGAGGTCGGGGCGGACCCCACGCGCCCGATCGACAAAGAGCGACATCGCCTCCGTCTCGATGCTGAGCGAGGGCACGCGGAACACTTGTTCACCTTCGACGCCCAGCGGCTCCCGGCTCGTAGCCAGCACACGCACATCAAGGCATCGCGCGAGCAAGGCGTCGACGAGCGCGGCGCAAGCGTCGAGGAGGTGTTCGCAATTGTCGAGTAGAACGAGCACGCGCCGCTGAGCGAGGTAGCCCACCAGACCTTCGACGCTTGTATCCAAGAGGTGGAGCCCGAGGCCAGCAGCGACAGCCTGGCCGAGCAGCTCGGAATCCGAGAGCGGAGCCAGATCAACAAAGAAGACACCTTCGGGGAAGTCCTCCACCAGGCGAACGGCGGCCTCGAGGGCGAGCCGGGTCTTGCCGCACCCTCCGATGCCGGTCAGGGTCACCAACTGGCGCGCGAGAAGGCGCTCGCACACCTCGGTGAGCTCGTCGTGGCGGCCGACGAACGAGGACCGCTGAACCGGCAGGTTGTGGCGCACCGCTTCGAGGGAACGAAGCGGAGGGAAGTCGCGCTCAAGGCCGGGCGCGACGACCTGGAACACCCGCTCGGGCTCGCCCAAGTCGCGCAGACGATGCTCGCCGAGGTCCCGCAATCCGATGTTGGGCCCCCACCCATCGCCGGCCACCGAGACGGCGCTTGCCGACACCAGCACCTGACCGCCGTGACCCGCCTCCAGGAGACGCGCGCAGTGGCTCAGGGTCACGCCGAAGAAGTCCCCGTCGCGCTCGACCGCCTCGCCGGTGTGAACCGCCACACGCACCGGGAGAGTGAGCTCACACTGCGCATCCACCGCGGCACGGACGGCTTCGACCACGGAGGGGAACACCGCGCAGATTCCGTCCCCCACGCTCTTGAAGACAGCGCCGCCGTGTGTCTCCATCGCAGCGTGCAGGACCCGGTCATCACTCGCCAGCGCAGCCGCCATCTCCTCGGCGTCCGACCGCCAGCGACGCGTGCTGCCCTCCACGTCGGTGAACAGAAACGTATGCGTTTGCCCCGACAGCGTCGCCGTGGACCCCCGCGGTCCCGACCCCATGGGAAGCGAGCATAACGACGCCCGCTTGGCTCGTAGCCGCATCGGTGGCGAGAACAGAAGAGCCGTAGCAACACTGAGCCGTACACGCGTGCATCGAGCCGGATAGCAGTCCGGCGGCGCGCGTCATGTCTCGCTGGCCGGCGGTGGTCGGGGGACACGACGACGCCAGGCCGCGGGCGAGGCCGCGAGACCGCAAAAAAGAGCGAAGCCGCGAACCCTTGTGCGAAATTTCACGGGTGTCGCGTTGAGCCTGTGGCCAGGCGAACACTCGTGAACAGCGAGCGGGTGACGGGAATCGAACCCGCGTTCTCAGCTTGGGAAGCTGATGTTCTGCCTCTGAACTACACCCGCGAGGAGCGACGAAGATACCAACTGCCGCCGGTAGGCTCCCGCGTGTGATCTTGTCGGACGCGACGATCCGCGAGCAGCTCAAGGCGGGGCGCATCGTGATCGAGCCGTTCGACGACGCCGATGTGCAGCCGTCGTCGGTCGATATGCACGTCGACCGGTACTTCCGCGTCTTCCGGAACGACACGACGCCGTTCATCGATCCCAAGGAGCCCCAGGAGGACCTCACGGAGCTCGTCGAGGTCGACGACGGCCGGGCCTTCATCCTCCACCCCGCCGAGTTCGCGCTTGCTTCGACCCTGGAGCGGGTCGGGCTCCCGGACGACCTGGCCGCCCGCCTCGACGGCAAGTCGAGTCTGGGCCGGCTCGGTCTGCTGACCCACGCCACGGCCGGGTTCGTGGACGCCGGCTGGGACGGGCACCTCACCCTCGAGCTGTCGAATGTCGCCACGCTGCCGATCGCGATCTATCCCGGGATGAAGATCGGCCAGATCTCCTTCTTCCGGATGACTACGGCAGCAGACCAGCCGTACGGGAGTGGCGCCACGGGTTCGAAGTACCAGGGCCAACGGGGCCCGACGCCGAGCCGCTACTACCTGAACTTCCGCGACGACGACTGAATATTCGCGGGAACCGGACGCGGTCGCCGTCGGCGGTGCGGTCAGCGTTGCCCCGGAGCGACGACGACGGTGCGAATCGGCTTGTCGCTGATGGCGATCGCACCACCGAAGGGATGCTCGAGCGCGACGATCAAGGCGAGGTTGAATGACACGACGATCGCAAGTCCCGCGAGGAGCGCCATGTGCGCCCGGCGCGCCCGCGTGTTCAGCAGCGTCGCAACGACGAGCACGAGCACGCTCACCAAGACGACGAGGAAGAACAACGGTCCGGGTATCGTGTCGCTGGCGTCCGCGATGCGGCCACGCCGCGCTTTGTTGACGTCACTGAGATCGCTGACGGCCTGCGCGTAGAACTTGCTGCTCCCGACGACCGGCTCCGCGGCCTCGACGGTGCGGTAGAGATCGTCGATCTTCATGCTGGTGTCCGGGTTGGGACCGCCCGTCTGGTCGGCGGTGCGGAAGTCTCGGGCGATCACCGATTGCGCGTAGGCGAGGGTGGCGCGCCGGATGTCGCCGCGGACCGGCTGTGGGAAGCCGCCAACGTCGTGGTACAGGCCAGTCAGCGCGCCACCCTCGTTCGAGATGTTGTCGTTGGCATCGCTGATCGCATTGCGCTCGCCGACGATCACGAACGCGACGAGGACGGAGTAGAAGACCGCCAGCACCTGGATCATGACGCCGGTACTCGTGCTGATCTGCTCCCGCAGGTCCGGCTGCAGCCGACGGCGGACGATCAGCTCGATGCCGAAGACGAACGCCAGGCCTGCCGCGCCCCACACAAGGAAGAGCAAGGGCATCGACAGCGGGTCGAAGAACTCGATGAAGGCGTCCATATCCTGACGACCGGCCGCGTGGCTAGATGCCAGGCTCGAATCGCGCCGTCAAGGTCTCGGGTGCCTGTGGCTCCTCGGCGTGCTCGACCGCTTCGAGCAACACCTCCGAGATGTCCTGCACCCGGACGTCCTCGTCGCGCTGTTTCTCCTTCACGCCGTCATCCATCATCACGTAGCAGAATGGACACGCGACCGCGATCCGGCTCGCGCCGGTGGCGAGTGCCTCCTCGGTGCGTTCGATGTTCACCTTCTTCCCGGTGTGCTCCTCCATCCACATGCGCGCGCCACCGGCGCCACAACACAACCCGCGGGTGCCGTTGCGCGGCATCTCGACTACGTCGATGCCGCCGAGCGACCCGATGACCTTGCGAGGCGCGAGGTACACATCGTTGTGGCGCCCCAGGTAACAGGAGTCGTGGTACGTGACCCTCTCCTCGAGCGACGCCTCCTCGAGATCGAGACGCCCGCCGGCGATGAGCTCCATGAGGAACTGCGAGTGGTGCAGGACCTCGTAGTCGCCGCCGAGCTGCGGGTACTCGTTCTTCAGGGTGTTGAAGCAGTGGGGGCACTGGGCGATGACCTTCTTGACACCGAGCCCGTTCAAGGTCTCGACGTTCTGCATGGCCAGCATCTGGAAGATGTACTCGTTCCCGGAGCGGCGAGCGGGATCGCCCGTGCACAGCTCGCTCGGGCCAAGGATGGCGAAGTCGACGCCCGCCCGTTGCAGCAGCTTGGCGACGGCGCGGCTCGTCTTCTTGTTGCGGTCGTCGAACGAGCCCGCGCATCCGACCCACATCAAATACTCGTGCTCGAACGGACCTGAGCCGTCGATGATCGGGATGCCCTCGAGGTCCCGGGCCCAACTGGCCCGGTCGCCCTGGTTCATGCCGTACACGTTCGAGGAGTTCTCCATCGAGCGGTAGGTGTTCCCGAGCTCGGGGGGGAAGTTGCTCTCCATCAGCGAGAGGTAGCGCCGCATGTCGAGGATCTTGTCGAGGATCTCGATGTCGACGGGGCAGATCTCGTCGCACGCCTTGCACGACGTGCACGCCCACAGCTCCTCGGCCGTGATGCGCTCGAAGAGCGAGTCGGCGCCGATGGTGATGTCGCGGTCGACGCCGACCGGCGGCGACACTTGCGGGTCGCCCGTTGCGGCCATGACCTCACCGACCTTCAGCACGATCTCGCGGGGGTCGAGCGGCTTCCCGGTCGCGTGGGCGGGGCACACCGACGTGCAGCGTCCGCAGATGGTGCAGGCGTCGGTGTCGAACAGCTGCTTCCACGTGAAGTCCTCCACGGTCGATGCGCCGAACGTGTCGAGCTCGGTCTCCATCAGGTTCGGAAGCGGACGCATCGCGCCCTTCGGCCGCTCGCGGTCGCCGAGGTACATGTTCATCGGCGACGTGATCATGTGCCGGAGCTTCGTGGTCGGCAGGATGATGAGGAACGCGACGAACGATGCGAAGTGGATGCCCCAGAGCCAGCGGTGCGCGTCCCGTAGCGTCCCGTGCGAGAGGGAGTCGAACATGGTCGCGATCGGGTAGCCGATGATCGACCACTTCTCGAACGCCGGCATGCCGTTCAGGGCGATTCGCAGTCCTTCGGTGGCGAATCCCGTCAGGCCGATGACAAGGAAGGTTCCCAGAATCGCCGCGTCCTCGGGCTTGGTCTTGATGCGGATGCGATACGGGCGTTGGATGTAGCGCCGGGCCAAGGCCCATACGATTCCGACGACGAAGACGGCACCGAAGAAATCGGCGGTCGCGGCGTAGGCCTCGTACACGCGCCCGTGCAAGAACTTCGCCGAGTCCGGCAGCTGGTGGTCGATCTCGAGCACGACCGTCGCCACGAAGAGGACGAGGAACCCGAAATAGATCATCGAGTGCATGACGCCGGCCGCCGGGTCGCGCAGCAGCGTCTGCATCCACACGCCGGACCGAAAGCCCGCGAGTCGCCGCTCGACGTTCTTCCGGGTGGTGCGCCGATCATCGGGCAGCCCGCGCTCGTAGTTCTGCACGCGCTGCGAGATGAGCCACGCCACCACCAGCAGCATCACGGCCACGATGGTGTAGAACGCCCAGTAGAGCGGGTCGGGCACGTTGTCGAACACCCGCCGGCTCACGGGGGAGTCGTCCTCCCAGCCAGTGAGGCGGGGGACGACGCCCGACGCCAGCGCGCCAAGCGACGCGAGCACGCCGACGCCGAGCACGATCTGGTGTGGTTTGGGAAGTGAGATCCGCGTCACTAGCCGGAATCTAGTGGTGATGCCCTCCAACTCCGCTCTCCGCCCCGTGAGGAACCGCAATCGCATCGCGTCGCGACAGCAAGGGAGCGCGACGACGAGCAGCCGGTGTCCCGGGTCAGCGACGCGGCCTGCAATCGGGATCTCGACCGGGCGGTTCTCTCCGGCAGCACGGCCATGGTTGGGAATCGCACAACTACCGGGATCGCGAACCCTCACCCAGCAGCAGCTCCTGCAGAAGAAAGAGGATGCCGCCCGCATCGCGCTCGGCCGCCTCCCGGCGGCCAAGCACTACTGGACGCCCTTGGCGTCCTGCTCCCGAAGCCGCCGGGCGAGGCCGGCGAGCAACTTGTGGGAGAAGCCCGGCACCTCGTCGATGAGGGCAGAGAACTCCCGCTGACCCAGCACGAGGAGCTCCATGGGCGTCTCGGCCACCACGGTGGCGTTGCGCGGCGCGCGGTCGAGGAGCGCGAGGTCGCCGAAGAACTGGCCCGCCCCGAGCCCGGCGACTTTCTTGCCCCGTCTGGTCACGCGGGCCTTGCCCTCCACGATGATGAAGAACTCGGAGCCGGCGCTCCCCTCGGTGACCAGCACCTTCCCGGCGTCGACCCTCACGTCCTCCGCCCGCCGAGAAATCAGCTGGAGGTCCTTCTTCGGGAGGGCCGAGAAGAGGGGGACGTCGGCCAGATGGTCGATGAACGCATCGCGGCGCAGCCGAGCCACGGAGGGAACCTACTCCGAGTGTCAACGACGTCGCCGGTGTGGCCCGGGACCGGGCGGCGGCGCCCTCCGGAGGTCACCCGGTGCTGGTTCCTGTGGTCCCGCCTTCATCGGCTGTCCGGCCGGAAAGTGCGGCAGCAGGGAATTGACGGGTTCGCTGCCTCGTTGCCTAAACTAACTTGATACTCGAGGACTCAACTTCCCGGAGGATCCGCTGATGAGCAAGGCCGTCGGAATCGACCTCGGCACCACCAACTCCGTGGTGTCGACCCTGGAGGCGGGCGAGCCCGCCGTCATTCCCAACTCGGAAGGCGCCCGGACCACCCCCTCGGTGGTGGCGTTCTCGAAGACGGGCGAGGTGCTCGTCGGCGAGGTCGCAAAGCGCCAGGCCATCACGAACCCGGACCGGACGGTGCGATCGGTCAAGCGCCACATCGGCACCGACTGGAAGATCGACATCGATGGCAAGAACTACTCGGCCCAGGAGATCTCGGCCCGCATCCTGCAGAAGCTGAAGCGGGACGCCGAGGCGTACCTGGGCGACACGGTGAACCAGGCGGTCATCACGGTCCCCGCCTACTTCGACGACGCCCAGCGTCAGGCGACCAAGGAAGCGGGCCAGATCGCCGGCCTCGAGGTGCTCCGCATCATCAACGAGCCGACCGCGGCCGCCCTGGCCTATGGGCTCGACAAGGAGCACGACCAGACGATCCTCGTCTTCGACCTCGGCGGCGGCACCTACGACGTGTCGCTGCTCGACATCGGCGAGGGCGTGTTCGAGGTCAAGGCGACCGCCGGCAACACGCACCTCGGGGGTGACGACTGGGACCAGCGCGTCATCGATTGGATGGTCACCGAGTTCAAGAACGCGCACGGCGTCGACCTGTCGAACGACAAGATGGCATTGCAGCGTCTGAAGGAGGCGGCCGAGAAGGCGAAGATCGAGCTCTCCTCGGCGCAGCAGACGACGATCAACCTGCCGTTCATCACTGCGACGAGCGAGGGGCCGCTCCACCTGGAGCTCGAGCTTTCACG
>DATFXL010000030.1:0-26641 GCA_035316025.1 Acidimicrobiia bacterium | reverse complement strand
CGGCGTTGGAGCGCACGCTGAACCACGCCGCGGTCGCGCTGGCGGCCGAGATGTGCGGCGGCGCGCAGCGATGCCTCGACATGGCCGTCCAGTACGCGAAGGACCGCGTGCAGTTCGGGCGGCCGATCGGCTCCTTCCAGGCGATCAAGCACAAGTGCGCCGACATGCTGCTCGAGATCGAATCCGCGAAGACGGCGATGTACTACGCGCTGTGGGTCACGGCGGCCGACGATCCCGAGCTGCCGGTGGTTGCGCCGATGGCGAAGGCGTACGCGGCCGATGCGTTCTTCAAGGCCGCGCGCGACAACATCCAAGTGCACGGCGGCATCGGCTTCACGTGGGAGCACGACGCGCACCTGTACCTCAAACGTGCGACCGCGACTCGTCAACTGATCGGTCCCACCTCGGCGTGGCGCGTGCGCGCCACGGAGGCCGCGCGCGGCGGTGCCCGCCGCCGGCTCGCGGTGGACCTGCCCCCGGAAGCCGAGGCCTTGCGTGACGAGGTCGGTGCGTTCGCCGCCGACGTGAAGACGCTCGACGCGGCCGAGCAGCGGCGCCGCCTCGCCGACGCGGGGTATCTCGCCCCGCAGTGGCCCAAACCGTGGGGTCGTGACGCCGGCGCCCTCGAGCAGCTCGTCATCGACGACGAGTTCCGGAAGGCGAAGGTGCGGCGTCCCAACCTGAGCGTCGGCGCGTGGGCGCTGCCGCCGCTGATGGTCTACGGCACCGACGAGCAGCAGGAACGGTGGATCCCCGCCACGCTCCGGGGAGAGATCTCGTGGTGCCAGCTGTTCAGCGAGCCCGGTGCAGGATCCGACCTCGCCGCGCTCACGACACGGGCGACGCGCGACAACGGCGGCTGGGTCGTCAACGGTCAGAAGGTCTGGACCTCGATGGCGCAGGATGCCGACTGGGGGATCCTGATCGCGCGGACGGATCCCGACGCGCCGAAGCACGACGGCATCAGCTACTTCATGCTCGACATGAAGACGCCCGGGATCGACATCCGTCCGCTGCGCGAGCTCACCGGCGACGCGTGGTTCAACGAGGTGTTCTTCAACGACGTGTTCGTGCCTGACGACTGCCTCGTCGGTGCACCCAACGACGGCTGGCGCGCCGCCCGCACGACGCTCGCCAACGAGCGGGTGTACATGGGTGGCGGGTCGTCGATCGGCTACGGCGTGCAGGGTGTGCTCGGTCTCCTGGACGCGGCGGGCCTCGCCTCCGACCCTGTCGCCCTCGACGACGCCGGGAGCCTCGTCGCCGAGGAGCACGCGCTGAGCGTCCTCGGGTTCCGCCTCACATTGCAGGCCCTGGGCGGCGCCGATCCCAGCGGGTCGGAGGCGGCGGTGCGCAAGCTGCTGGGCGTCGAGCACGACCAGCGGGTGCAGGAAGTCGGTCTCGAGCTCCTGCGGGGCGAAGGCACGGTCACGGATGGTGAGGCGGCGATGTGGGTGCGCGGCTTCCTGTTCAACCGGTGCCTGACGATCGCCGGCGGCACCAGCGAGGTGCAGCGCAACGTCATCGCCGAACGGCTGCTCGGGCTGCCGCGCGACCCGTAGACGTCAGCCCGGTGGCACCTCCAGCACCTCGCCCGGGTACACGAGGCTCGGGTTCCCGGACCGCACGCGGGCCCGGTTGCGTTCGACGAGGCGCGTCCAGAAGGGGGCGATGTCGGCGGGGGAGAGGGCCGCGACGGGACGGCTTGTGCGGGTCGCGAGGGTGGCGGCCGCGATCGCCCACAGGTGCTCGCCCGGTGTGACCCTGTGCGTCACCTCGGAGGTCGGTGCGGGCGACCCCGGTGGCGGTGTGACCGGCACTGGGGGCGTCACCGGTGGCAGCGGACGAGAAGGCGACGGTGCGGTCGTCACCGACGGAAGATCGGGGCGCGACGAGTGGCCGCGGTGATCGATCTCGAGAACGACGGGAGCCGGCGCGGTCGTGGTCGGCGGCGGATCGGCGCCCGCGGGACGGGCGGCGCCGAGTGCGCTGGCGGCGACGATCGACACGGCGACCGCCCGGTCCGCCCAGCGGCGCACAGCGGGGAGCGTCGCCCACTCGAGCGAGCGCGCGGTGCGGTGCAGGCGCGCGGCGCGGGCGACGAGGTAGAGAACCGTGGTGGCGAGAAGCCACCAGGCGGCGACGAGCGCAGCCAGCCGCACACCCGCGAGCAGCACGTCCTCGCTCGGCGTCTGCTGCAGCCACCGGCTGAGGTCGTGCCGGGGAATCGCGAAACCGTCGACGCCGCCCAGGCGATGCAGTCCGACGACCGCACCGACCTCGGCGGCGACGACGAGCACGAACACCCGGCGCGCCTTCGGACCGTGCTCCATGCCGGCACGGTAATAGCATGCCGAAAGGCGTGTCAATGCCTCAGATCACGTCAACTTGTCTCAGCAAGACCGGCATACGCTCAAAAGTCCGGCGCCGCGTAGTAGTTCTCGGGACCGGCGGCCTTGATGTCGGCGAGCCAGTCGCCGTCGTAGAACGCGGTCGGGCCCTGGAGGCCGGGGGAGACGAGCTCCCAGGCGTTGCGCTTGTAGGTCCAGTTCTCCGGCTGGAGCCGGTGGGCGGCACGGAAGTGCGTGCGCGCGTCCTCGACGTACCCGGCGTGATGGAGATGCTGCCCGAGGTCGAACTCGGCCGCCGCCTCCGCGACCGCACGTGAACGCGGCGCCGACCGCCGGAGCACGTCCTCCGGCGCGAGCGAGTACCGGCTGCTCGCTCCGTGCCGGACCCAGTCGCGTAACGCCGCCACGTAGTGGTCGGCGTCGAAGCGCGGGATGCGCTTGACCTGCTCGAGCATGTCCCGGATGTGAGCTTCGAGGTCGTCGGGGAGGCCCTCCGGCGCTTTGAGCTTGCTGAAGTCGTAGCGCTCGACCGCCGCCGTGTGCGGGGGCCGGACGATCATCCCGTCCTCGTCGACCCACAAGGCGGTGGGGACGTTGAGGATGCCCAGCATCTCGTCGAGCTTGTGGGCCGTGTCCACGAGCTGGGGATGCTCGGCGCTGGACCGCTCGATCCACGAACGGGCCGCGTCGACCTCGAGGTCGAGGGCGACGGTGACGATCTCGAGACCTTCGGGGTGGAGCTCAGTTCGCAGTTGCCGCCACACGGGCAGCGCCATGCGGCAGCCTCACCACGAAGCCCACGCCGCGATCAGCACCTTCTCGCCGCGCAGGGAGGCGAGGTCGAACGGCCGCCCGTCGACGTCCTCGAGCACGATCGCCGGCAGCTCGGCCGAGGTGAGCACGTGATCTCCACACTCCGGCCCCAGGGACCAGATTTCGTGGCGTTCGTCGTGCACCAGCGGCATGCCGAGACAGTCGGCGACCACCGTCATGTCGAGTCGACCGTCGGTGCGGGCATCGGAGGGGAGCAGCACACAGCGTTCGTCCTTGCACAGGCCTTCGGGCTTGAGCTCCCAGCCGGTATGCCGGCGGAGCTCATCGGGAGCCAGGTCGAGCTGCGTGAGGATCACGCGTGCACGCTAGCTCTCCGTGCTACGTTCCCCGGCGGTCTCAACGAGGGGGGTTCGGCATGGTCCTGGGCTCGGCGCTCGACATCTTCTCCCGGTCGGGGTTCTCCTACCTATCCCGGTGGACGCACGTCTTCGTCGGCATCACGTGGATCGGGCTCCTGTACTTCTTCAACTTCGTGCAGGTCCCTGCCTACGCCGAGATGGAGCCGGCGGCCCGCAACAATGCCATCGACAAGCTCACGTCCCGGGCGCTGTGGTGGTTCCGATGGGCCGCTGCCGCCACCCTGGTCAGCGGCATCTTGCTCCTGTTGTTCCAGGTCGACGCGGCAGGCAAGACCCAGTTGTTCAGCTCCGATTATGCGAAGAGCCTGCATGGCATCAGCATCTATGCAGGAGTCCTCCTTGCGGTGACGATGTTCCTGAACGTCTGGCTCGTCATCTGGCCGAACCAGAAGGTCGTCATCGCGAACGCCCGCAACGTCCAGGCCGGCGGGGAGGCCGACCCGGCTGCCGCGAAGGCCGCGCGTAAGGGAGCCCTGGCTTCGCGCCAGAACACGATCTACTCACTTCCGATGCTGATCTTCATGGTGGGTACGTCGCACTTCCCGTACGAGAGCGACCTCACCTCAGGAAGCAAACGAGCGGTGTTCTGGATCATCTGGGTCATCATCTGGGGCCTGCTCGAGTTGAACGCGCTCGGCCTTTTGGGAGGCACGAGCCCGGGCGGCCTACGCGTTATCTACGACACGCACCGCAATGCGATCATCGCCGGATTCGTCTATTCCGCTGTCGCTCTCATCCTCTTCGCGTACATCTTGACGAGTTAGAACGCGCCCGTCAGAGGCCGATGAGGTCGGCGACGCGCGCCCGGTGCTGTCTGGCGTTCCCGAGCAGATACGAGTTCGACTTCACGCGGCGGACGTACAGGTGCATGTCGTGCTCCCACGTGTAGCCGATGCCGCCGTGGATCTGGATGCCCTCTTTGGCGAGCAACGCCGCGCAGTCGCCCGCGGCCGCCTTGGCGATCGACGCCGCCAGCGTCCGGCGGTCATCGTCCTCGGCGATCGTGAGCGCGGCGAAGTAGCTGGTGGCGCGGGCCCGCTCGAGTGCGACGAGCATGTCAGCGAACTTGTGCTTGATCGCCTGGAACGAGCCGATCGGCACGCCGAACTGCTCGCGATGCTTGGCGTACGCCAGGGTGATGTCGAAGATTGCCTGCGCTGCTCCGACCGTCTCGACTGCCAGCGCCGTGGTCGCCACGTCGACGGCGCGTCCGACCGCCGCCGTCGTGGCCGGCCCAGGTTCGCCGAGGACTCGGTCGACATCCACGTGGACACTGTCGAGGGTGACCCGCGCCAAGGGCCGACTGGCATCGAGCGCTTCGACCGCGTCGACGCGCGCGTCGGCGCGGGGCACGACGAACGCGCCGACGTCACCGTCGCCGTCGGTGCCCGTGCGGGCGACGACCGCGATCTCTTCGGCCGTCGCCGCCTCGAGGACCGCCGCCTTCGTGCCGTCGAGCACGAAGCCGTCGCCGTCGGGGGTCGCCGTCGAGGAAAGGTGGCCGGCGTCGATGCTGCCGTTGTCCTCGACGAAGGCCAGTGCGCCGGTGATCTCGCCGGCGGCGATCCCGCCGAGGAAGCGCGCCCGCTGCTCGGGCGAGCCGGCCTCGGCGACGACCGGCGCGAACTGGGTGACGGTGGGCACGAACGGCCCGGGCGCCAGGACCCGCCCCAGCTCCTCGACCACGACCGCCAGCTCCACCGCGCCCATGCCGAGGCCACCCGCCTGCTCCGGGACGGTGAGCGCCGGCCAACCCAGTTCGACCATGTGGGCCCACAGCGCTTCGGGAGCGGCGCCCTTCTCGACGACCTCACGCACGAGGGCGATGGGACATTCACGCGCCAGCATCGCCCGGACGCCGTCGCGCAGCTCGTCTTGCTCGGTGGTGAACTCCAGGTGCACGGCGACCGCGCTCTCTCAGAAACCTGACGGGCGTGTCACCGTATCGGCCGGTCGGAATCCGTCACAACCTCGCGCAGGGCGCGGCGATCGACCTTCTCCATGGCGGTGAGTGGCAGCGTGTCGACGATGCGCACGCCCTCGGGGAGCTTGTACGACGCGACGTGAGGCGCGGCGAACTCGCGCAGGTCGGTGAGCGAGGGAGGTGCCGCGCCGTCGCGCGTGACCACGACGGCTACGCCGATCTCGCCCATGACCGGGTCGGCGATCGAGGTGACGGCGAGGGCCGCCACCGCCGGGTGGCTCGAGAGCACCGCCTCGACCTCGACCGGGAACACGTTGTACCCGCCGCGCACGTACATCTCCTTGGTACGGCCGACCAGGCGCAGCCGCCCGCGGTCGTCGACCCAGCCCAGATCGCCGGTGCGGACGAACCCATCGGCCGTGAATGCGGCCCGTGTCGCGTCGGCATCGCGCCAGTACCCGTTCATCACCGCCGGAGAGCGCAGGCACACCTGACCGATGTCGCCGGACGCGACCGGCTGGTCGTCGTCGTCGAGCACCGCGAGCTCGACGGCGGGATGCGGTCGGCCGACGCTGACGACGGCGTCCTCCTCGGGGTCGTCGAACGCGGTGCCGAGCCCGATGCCGGCCTCGGTGCAGGAGTACCGCGTGGCGAGCGCGGCGCGGAACCGGGCGCGTGCCTCACGCGCGAGGCCGGGGGTGACCGGGCCGCCTCCGATGACGAGGAACCGGACGCTTTCGAGATCGTAGGCGTCGAAGTCGGGCTCCCGGAGCATCAAGGCCAACTGCGTGGGAACGCCGGCGAGGGTCATCATGTGCTGCTCGGCCGCGAGCCGGAGGGCGTCGGCGGCGCGCCAGCGACGCATGATGAAGCTCGTCGCGCCGCGTCGGAGGTTGCCGGGCAGCTTCGTCATGAACCCGAGGTGTGCCATAGGCGTGCCGATCGCGCCGCGCCCCCCGCCGCCCCAGTTGTCGCCGACGTCGGTGCGTGTGATGAACGCGAGCTGCCGGTTGCAGTACAACGCGCCCTTGGGCAGACCGGTCGTTCCGGAGGTGAACACGATGGCGACGGGCCGATCGGGGTCGTCAGGGAGCGCGGGCGGTCCCTCGCCGGGCGCGCGCAGCGATTGCAAGACGGCTTCGGCGCTGTCGGCTGGTTGCATCGTCTCGACGTCGACGTCCGTCGACCCGTTCGGCTCGAGGCCGGGCGCGGCGAGCACCAGACGCGGCGCGGCCGTCGCGCAGACAGCGGCGCGCTCGGTTGGGGTTAGGCGGTCGTTGACACCCGTGGTGATCGCACCGAGCTTGGCCGCCGCGAGGTAGGCGACGGGGTACTCCGGTGACGGCGGCAGCGCGAGCGCGAGGACGTCGCCGGCAGCGAGGCCGCGCCGGGCGAGGCCGGCTGCGACCTCGTCGGACATGCGATCCAGCTCGCGATACGTCAGCGTCCAGCCGCCGGGAGCGACGTAGGCGGTAGCATCCGCGAACCGTTTGGCAGCTTCGTGAGCAATCGCGGGGAGCATCGTGGCGAGATCGTACAAGTCTCAGGATGGCGGTCGGTCCAACGCGAGCCGTCGGGGCTCGTCGGGCATTCCCGCGCAAGACCGCGAGTTGCGCGCGCAAGGGCGTCGCACCATGCGCAAGCTGTTCGACGCCGGCATGCGCGTCTTCGCCGAGCGCGGGTACCACGCCGCCCGGGTGGACGACATCGTGCGCGCCGCCCGAACCTCGCACGGGACGTTCTATCTCTATTTCGCGAACAAGGAAGATCTGCTGCGGGCGCTGGCGATCGATTGCGCCGGGGATCTCGCCCAGCTCGCCGACCGCATCGGGCCCATCTCGCCCGACGAGCAGGGGTTCCGGGAGCTCCGCTCCTTCCTCGCCGATTTCCTCGCGACGTACCGACGGTACGGACCGGTGATCCGTGCCTGGATGGAGGACCAGGTCGCGGACCCCGAGATCGACCGCGTCGGGGTCAAGGCGTTCACGAGCATCGGTGCCCGGTTGGGGGAGCGCATGCGTGAGGCTGGCGCCGTCGACGCCGACCACGAGGCGGCGGCGGTCGGGGCGCTCATGGCGATGCTCGAGCGCTTCAGTTACGCGCTCGCGTCACGTCGGTTGATCCTCGACGACGACGCCGTGCTCGACACGCTCGGGCACATCATCCACCGAGGCTTCTTCGGGGCGCCCGCGCGCTGACCGTGTCCTCGAGCTGCCGGGTCGAGTCCGAGAGCCCGAGCGATCGCACCCTCTCCCCGGCCTCGGCGCCAACTCCCAACTCGCTCGGTCTTCCGGGAAGGGGAAGGCATCCGGTACGCCCGAGCCTCACGCGGTGCGTGGTCGACTCCACGCGCCGCGCATCTCGAAGACGAGCCTGTCGGGCAGCTCGGCGATCCGGAGCCCGACGTCGTCGCACGAGGGACAGCGCAATACGATGCCGGCGCCTTGGTAGCTGCGATGAGCACCGGCGGGGTTGCGATCCCCGCACGACTGACACTTGTGCTCCATGGTCGTGAACTCGGCGACGAAGACCTCCTGGAGGAGCCCGGCGATCGCGTTGCCGTCCATATGCATGTCGTCCTCGTCCATGATCAACCTCCCGTCGGGCCGAAGCGTTCGGTCTTGATGCTGTGCGGGTCGTGTCCGAGTTGCACGAGCAGGTCGGCGACGTGCTCGACGAACCCGGTCGGACCGCAGACGAACACGCGCAGTTGGCCGGCTCGCTCGGCGCCCAGATCGCGCAGCATCTCGGCATTCACCCGGCCCGACCATCCGCTCCAGCCGGGCGGCTGTCGGCGCGTGAGCGTGTACCGAACGGTGACCCCGTCGTCATCGAGCACCGCGAGCTCGTCGCGATACAACACGTCGTCCCACGCGCGCGCCGACACGAGCACCGTGGCCTCTACTGTGCTCATCACCACCGCGCGGTGACGCAGCATCGCCATGAGCGGGACGAGCCCGGAGCCGCCCGCCAGGAGCACGAGGGGGCCGCCGTCGGCGGTGTCCCACGTGAAGTAGCCGCCGATCGGGCCGCGCAGCTCCAGCTGGTCGCCGGCGCGCAGCTCGTCGGTGAGGTACGGGGAGACCTCCCCGTCGTCGATGCGTTCGATCGTGAGCGACAGTCTCGGATCGTCCGGTGGCGACGCGATCGAGTACGACCGCTCCGCCTGATAGCCGTCCTCGGCCGTGAGGCGCACGTCGACGTGCTGTCCAGCGAGGTGCCCGGGCCAATCGGGGACGTCGAACACGAGCGTCGTGGCGCTGGATGTCTCAGGCCGCTTCTCGGCGACGGTCGCGACGCGCCATGTCAACGGTGCCGGCTGTTTCAAACTGCCGCCCTGGCGAGCTCGGGCTCCTGCTCCGGCGGTCGGCGAAGCCGCCGCCTCCGCGGCGCTAGTCGCTCCAATACCGCTGTTCCTTCCACGGATCACCGCGGTTGTGGTAGCCGTTGGTCTCCCAGAACCCGGGCTCGTCGTGGTCGAGGAGCTGCAGCCCGCGAACCCACTTGGCGCTCTTCCAGAAGTAGAGGTGCGGGACGAGCAGCCGGGCGGGACCACCGTGCACCGGCTCGAGCGGCTGGCCGTCGTATTCGTACGCGACCCAGGCCTGACCGTCGGTCACGTCGGCGAGCGGGAGGTTCGTGGTGTAGCCGCCGTCGCAGACGGCCAGCACGAAGTCGGCTGCGGTGTCGACGCGTTCCAGCAGGACGTCGACCGATACGCCTCGCCACGGCGTGTCGAGCTTGGACCATTTCGTGACGCAGTGGATATCCGTTGTGATCTCCTCGCTGGGCAGCGAGAGGAACTCCTCCCACGTCCACTTCGCCGGCTCGTCGACGGCGCCGGTGATCGTGAACGTCCAGTCGGCGAGATCGACCGTCGGCGTCGGACCCGCCGACAACACGGGGAAGTCGTCCACCACGTACTGGCCAGGCGGGATCCGGCTCGGGTCGACATCACGCCGGCGCCGTCCGCCGAAGCCACGCGAGATCAACGGGCTCATCGCTCAGACCTCCCCGACGACATGCGAGCTGTTGACGGTGACGCGGTAGCCGTCCGGATCGCGGATCGTGAAGCCGGCGTGGATGCGGCCGCGCTCGATCGGCGAAGGGTCGAGGCCGCGCCCGGCCCAATCGGCCCGGGTGGCGTCGAGGTCGTCGACCATGAGGTCGAACGGCGTGTCGGCGTCGCCGGGCGGCGTCCCCGGGACCAGCACGAGGTGCGTGCCGCCACGCAGCTCCAGCACGGCGACGTCTTCGTTGCGCTCGACCTCCCGCATGCCGAGGCTCTGCCAATAGTCGGCGGAGCGGTCGACATCGCGGACGGTCAGAACCGCGTGCCCGATCCAGACGGCCGGCCGACTGCCCACGCCCTATTCCTACTCCACCCCGAGGATCGCCGTGCTCGCCGAGGAGAACCAGCCCCCGGTGCCGTTCACACATGCGAGGCGAGCATCCGGCACCTGCCCGCCGGGAGCGTCGCCGCGCAGCTGTCGGACGGCTTCCACGAGCAGGAAGATCCCGCGCATCCCGGGGTGGCAGGCCGACAGGCCACCGCCGTCGGTGTTCGTCGGCAGGGAGCCATCGAGCCGCAGGGTTCCGTCCTCGACGAACGGGCCTCCTTCACCCTTCTTGCAGAAGCCGAGTCCTTCGAGGGTGAGCAGCACCATCGGCGTGAACGCGTCGTAGATCTCGCACACGTCGATCTCGTCCGGGGTGACGCCGGCGCGCTCGAACGCGAGCGCGCCCGAACGTGCCGCCGGCGACTCGGTGAAGTCCTCCCATTCGCTCATCGTCGTGTGCGAGACCGCCTCGCCGGTGCCGAGCACCCAAACCGGGCGCGCGGCGAGATCGCGGGCGCGGTCCTCCGAGGTGAGGACGATCGAGCCGCCGCCGTCGGACCGGATGCAGCAGTGCAACGTGGTGAGCGGATCGGCGATCAGCGGCGAGTTGCCTACGTCATCGATCGTGATCGGCTCGCGGTAGTACGCCTCAGGATTGAACGAGGCGTTGTAGCGCGTGGAGACGGCGATCTCGGCTAGTTGCTCGATCGTCGTGCCGAACTCGTGCATGTGCCGGCGGGCGGCCATCGCGTACTTCGCGATCAGTGTGTGACCGAACGGCGCGTCGAACTGCACCGGGCCCCGGCTCCCGAACGAGAGATTGGCCCGGCGGTCGCGTCTTTTGAGGTCCGCCCGCGCGGTCGAGCCGTACGCGAGCACCACGACTTCGGCGTGCCCTTCGGCGATCGCCGCCGTCGCGTGCTCGACCATGAACTCCCACGTGCTCCCGCCCACCCCGGTACCGTCGACCCAGGTCGGGCGCAAGCCCAGGTACTCGGCGACTTCGATGGGCATGAGCAGCCCGGTGCCGCTGGACGCGAACCCGTCGACGTCACCCTTCTCGAGTCCGGCATCGGCCAGCGCCCGGCTCGCGGCCTGGTAGTGGAGCTCGAACGGTGACTTGTTGTCGACGCGCCCGCAGTCCGACAAGGCGGCACCGACGATCGCGACGCGCCGACCCATCGCGTGCTATCTCGAACGCCAGTCGATGCGCGTGCCCGACTCGAAGAGCTTCTGCCCTTGCGCGATGGATTCCTGGTTCGTCCCCAGACCGACATAGGCGTACCCCAGCCGGAGGGCCTGACGCTGTCCGAGCTCGCGTGCGCTCCAGATGGCGCGCACGGTGCCCTCGATCGCGAGCGGCGGTTGGGACGCGATGGCGTTCGCGGCCCACGTGGTGCGCTCGCGCAGCTCCTCCTTGGGCGCGACCTCCGATACGAGGCCGATCTCGTAGGCGCGTCTGGCGGACAGGCGCTCGTAGTTCCCGAGCAGGGACAGCCGCATGATCTCACCGAACGGCATGATCCCCGACATGTGAATGGGCTCGAAGGCGGCGGTCATCCCGTACGTGACGTGCGGGTCGAAGAAGGTGGCGTGCTCGGCGGCGATGATGAACTCGACCTCGCCGAGCATGTAGAAAGCGCCGCCGCAGGCCATGCCGTTGACGGCCGCGATCACCGGCTTCCACAGGTCGGAGCTTTTGGGGCCGATGTTGTCGCCGGGGTCGTTGAACATGAACGGCGTGCTCCCGGCGCCGACCACGTCGGGATCGGTCGTGTCGTCGCCCTCGCCGCCCATCTGCTCCATCCGGTCGATGCCGGTGCAGAAGGCCTTCTCGCCCGCGCCCGTCAGGACCACGCAACGCACGTCATCGTCGCGCCGGAGACCGCGCCACAGCGCGTGGAGCTCGCGCTGCATGAGAGAGTTGAAGGCGTTGAGGCGGTCCGGCCGGTTGAGCGTGACCCAGGCGACGCCGTCACGCTCCTCGTAGAGGAGCGTCTCGAAGTCGGTGTCCACGGCGCCAGGCTACCGACGCTGTTGTGCGGCGATACCGGGGTTGACCGTGTGGAAGACGTACTTGTTCAGGATGCTGCCCACGTCGGCGGCATCCCAGCGGGCCGGCTTCCCTTCGCCATCCGTCGCGAAGAACTCCTCGCCCATCTGCCACGGCTCGTATACGCACAGCGAGTTGCCGACCATGCGCAGCACCTGACCCGTCGTCGGCTTCGACTCGTCGGAGGCGAGCCACGCCACCGCCGGCGCCGAGTTCCCGGGGTTCATGCCGTCGAACTCCGTGTACTCCTCGGGGTTCTTGATCGTGATGTCCTGGCGGGCCTGACCGACCATCCGGGTGAAGCCGCCGGGGCCGATGCAGTTGGCCCGCACGCCGTATCTCGTGAGCTCGAGGCTGGCGATGATCGTCATCGCGGCGATGCCTGCCTTCGCTGCGCCGTAGTTCGACTGGCTCGCCTGGCCCTGGAGCCCGGCGCTCGAAACCGTGTTGACGATCGACGCGCTGGGCTGGCGGCCTTCCTTGGACTCCGCCCGCCAGTACGACGATGCATGGTGCATCGTGTTCCACGTGCCCTTCAGGTGCACGCGAATGACGGAGTCGAAGTCGTCCTCAGCCATCGTGAAGAGCATCTTGTCCCGCAGGATTCCGGCGTTGTTGACGAGAATGTCGAGCGCGCCAAATGCGTCCACCGCGGTGCCGATGATGTTCTTGGCGCCGTTGAAGTCGGCGACGTCGTCGTAGTTTGCAACTGCTTCTCCGCCCCGGCCCTTGATGACGTCGACGACCTCGTCGGCGGTGCGCTTGTCGGCGCCTTCCCCCGTCACCGAGACGCCGAGGTCGTTGACGACGACCTTCCCGCCCTGGTCGGCCAGCTCGATGGCCTCGCCCCGCCCGACGCCGTTACCGGCGCCGGTGACGATCGCGACCTTGCCGTCCAACAACCCCATTTGCGCGCCCTTCTCCCCGCGTTGAAAACTGACGTCGGCGTCACCGTATCGCGGTCGTTCACGCGTCCGTCAAAGCGCGGGACCGCGCACACCACATGGGAAAGGAAAGCATGGCCCTCGACACGAGCGTCATCGGCAAGCCGACGGGAGCACACCGCGTCGTCGTCGAGCGCGGCCCGGTCTCGAACTTCGCCAGCGCGATCAAGGACGAGAACCGCGTGTACCACGACCCGGCCGCGGCCAAGGCGGCCGGGTTCGACGACATCCCCGCCCCGCCCACGTGGTCGTTCGCCATGCAGTACTGGGGCCGATTCGCAGAGCAGCAACCCGAGGACCCGACCGGCGGCGAGAACCCGATGCACAAGGTGATGGGCGAGCTGTTCTCCCGTGGTGGCCTCGTCCTCCATGGCGAGCAGGAGTTCGACTACCACCGGCCGATCGTCGTCGGCGACGTGCTGCTGGGCGAGGGCCGCATCGTCGACATCTACGAGAAGGAGAGCAAGGGCCGCACGATGACGTTCGTCGTGACCGAGACCGTGTGGCGCGACGAGAAGCGCAACACCCCGGTGGTGACGGAGCGCTTCAACCTCATCCACCGCTCCTAGCAGCGCGCAGGGGCTTCGGCATGGGTCGGCTCGACGGCAGGGTCGCCGTCATCACGGGCGCCGGGCAGGGCATCGGCCTCGCGTACGCAAAGCGGTTCCTCGAGGAGAGCGCGCAGGTCGTCGTCGCCGAGATCAACGAGGATCGGGCGGCATCGGCGATGGACCAGCTCGAGAAGCTCGGCGACGCCGCCTTCGTGCAGACCGACATCTCCGACGAGCAGTCGACGCTGGCGTGCGCGGCTGCGACCAGGGAGCAGTTCGGCGGGATCGACATTCTCGTCAACAACGCCGCGCTCTATTACGACATCGACAACGAGCGGAACGACTACGAGTACCTCCAGAAGGTCTTCGGCGTGAACCTGCACGGGGCCTGGCTCATGGCGAAGGCCTGCGCGCCGACGATGGTCGAGCAGCAGTGGGGCCGCATCATCAATCAGTCGTCGGGTGCCGCCTACCTGTACAACATCGCGCCCGTCGCCGAGTTCCACGAAGTCGGCGCGTTCACTTACAGCCAGACGAAGTGGGGCGTCGTCGGCCTCACGAAGTTCCTCGCCGGTCAACTCGGTCAGTACAACATCACGGTGAACTGCATCGCGCCCGGCGTGACGATGACCGAGGCGACGAAGAAGATCGTCCCCGAGGGCATCATCGACATGCTCCCGGCGATGAGCGCGATGAAACGCAAGCTCGAGCCCGATGACCTGGCCGGCACAGCGGTGTTCTTCGCGAGCGACGACGCCGCGCTCGTCACCGGTCAGGTGCTGTGCGTCGACGGCGGCTCGATCATGCCCGCCTAACGCGGAAGTTTGTTGATCAGCCCTTCGGCGGCGTTGGTTCGATGAGGTAAGCCATCGCCATCGCGAGCGGGAAGCCGAGCACGCACACGACAACCGTGATGATCGCCAAGACCATCGAATCTCCAATGTCTGCCTCGTCTGGTCGACTGGAGTATTGCGCTCGGTTTCCGGTAAGGCAGGTCGCCGTCAAAGGTTCGCGTGCATGTCCCGCCAGAGCGTCGACACATACTGCTGGCGCGCGCCCAGATCGCTCATCGCCCCGCTGAACGCTTCCTCCATTCCCGGCGGCGGCAACTCCTTCATCGTGATCAAGGTTTGTCGGTTCAGGACATACCCGATCCCGCGATAGAGAGCGTGCTTGGCACCCTTCCGAAGCTCGGAAAACGCTTCTTCGTAGTCCATGTAGCTCGGCGCGTGACGCCTCAGTGCAGAGGGCGACTTGAACACGAAGGTTTCGATGACGCTGACCTTGTTGGCGTCGACCCCGTACACGTCGCCCGTGTGAGGATCAACCGTTGGGCACGCTTGCGGGGCGACGACGACGATGCGCGCCCGCCGTGTCCGCTCGTCGCGGAAGGGTCTGCTGTCCTGCGCGTGGCTGAAAGTGCTCCAGTCAGGTGTCTCGCATGCCGTTATGCCGTGCGCTTGCAGAGCTGCACCGATGGTCCCGAGAACGGGCGCGGGCGATGCGGTCGGGAACGCGATGAACGCGATGACCGCGATGCCCACGAGTTTCATCGCCGCCTCCCGAGGCGCCGGTACGAGTCGGCACGCAAGGCGTCGTGATGCTCGCGCAGGTAGAGCCGTGAGACAATCTCGGCCTACAGGACTCGCGGGCCTGACCGCCGAGAGTTATGGCGGCATTCGAACAGTTCGGCGTCGAGAGTGTCCGGGCGTGTGAGTTCGCGCCACCCGTCGTCGTTGACCCGGTAATTCCTGCATGGCGGGCGACTCGTTCGCGACGAGGTTCACGTGCGATGCCGCGAGCCGCCGTTCGGTGGGGTGGATGCGGTGTGCCGGTGGGGCAAGGCCGCCGAACGCGGAAGGAGACCGGTACCCTCTTCGATGCGCGCTACGGGCACGGCGTACGAGTGGCCGTTGCGGTCGACGGCGTCGACTGTCCCGCTGCTCGTGGCGAGGAACAACCAGGAGCTGTTGCGATTCCACGCCAGCGCCGGCCGTGCCTGCGTCGTGGGGTCGGCGGTGAACCGGCTCACGGCACCCGTCGTCGTGTCGACGATGGTGCCGCGCGAACGGTCCCCGTCGGTCTCGACGACAGCGAGCCGACGGCCGCTGTCCGTGAAGGCAGCCGCCGTGACGCCTCCACCACCGAGTGCGTTCTCGATGACCCGGCGTTCCCCGGTCGCGGGCGCGTCGAGGTAGAGGTCACATCGCGCGGCAGAGCACCGCGACGGACGGCTGGCGACGACGTCCCGACTGGCGGCGACGAACAGCGCGTCGGTTCGGAACGGGGCCGGGGCGTCGGCAGGCCGGGTGGGATCCCAGGTCGCGAGCAGACGAGTGCCGTCGGCGCCCAGCCGATCGACGACCACGACGTCACCGACGGCGCCCCGAACCGTGGTACTGCCGCCCAGCACCGCCGGTGGGGTGGTCTCGACCCCGTCGAGATCGACCTCCCGTGCGACGACGCTGCCGTCGGCGGGGTACGTCAGCAGCCAGACGCGCCCCTCGCGATGCGACGGATACACCTCGACCGCCGGCCCGATGCCGACGGCGCGATCGAGCGCCGGCGGCACGACGTAGGCGCGATGGCCGACGACGACCACGGCGTCGTTCCCATCCGTCGCCGCCGCCGTGACGGGCCCCGGCGGAAGCTCGGCAATCGCACTGGTCCTGAATCGCCGGCCGTCGACGTCGAGGGTGTGCAGGCCGTCCGGCGCGAGCATGAGGAGCGACGCGCTGGTCGAGCGGTGCAGGCTCGGCAGGCTCTGCGCCGTCACCTGCGGCGGCGGCTCCGCTCGCTCGCTCGTCGAACGCTGCAGCAGCACCCCGAGCGCGAAGAGCAGCCCGAGCCCGATGAGGATCGTGATGGAAAGCTGCTTCGACATGTCGTGCACGCGGGACCGGATCCAGCGCAGACCGGGCGGGACGGACGCGTACCGGTCCTCGGTCCGGATCGCGAGCTCGGCGTCGTCCGGGTCGACGACGGGGAGCGCTTCACCGGCGTCGGCGTCGCAGGCCGGGCAGGCCCGCACGTCGGCGGCGAGCTCGGCCCCGCATTCACGGCACCGCACGGTTCCAGTATCACCCGGTTCGGGTCGGTACGGTACGGCCCGCCGCCGTGACCGAGGAGCGCGATGCAGTTCGGCGTGACGATGTTCTCGACCGACCTGGGGATGCGTCCCGACGACCTCGCGCTCGCGGCCGAGGAGCGGGGGTTCACGTCGCTGTACGTCCCCGAGCACACGCACATCCCCACCAGCCGGCGAACGCCGCCGCCGACGGGCGACGCCGAGCTGCCCGATCACTACAAGCGTGCGTTCGACCCCTTCGTCGGGCTCACGATGGCAGCGGCGGTGACCGATCGGCTGCGCGTCGGGACGGGCATCTGCCTCGTCGCCCAGCGCGACCCGATCGTCACGGCGAAGTCGGTGGCGAGCCTCGATCACTTGTCGGGTGGCCGGTTCGTCTTCGGCATCGGCTTCGGGTGGAACGCGGACGAGATCGAGAACCACGGCGTCGAGACTCGGCGTCGCCGCGATATCGCGCGCGAGCACGTGCTGGCGATGCAGCGCCTCTGGGACGACGACGAAGCGAGCTTCGACGGCGAGTTCGTGCGGCTCCCACCGAGCTGGTCGTGGCCCAAGCCCGTGCAGAAGCCGTGGCCGCCGATCCTCGTCGGCGGCGCGGCCGGCCCGACCTTGTTCGCCCACATCGCCGAGTACGCGAACGGCTGGATTCCGATCGGTGGCTCCGGCATCCGGGAGGCGTGGCCCGATCTGCTCCGCGCGATGGAGCATGCCGGTCGCGATCCCGCCGACGTGCGGGTCGTGCCGTTCGGGTCGATCCCCGAACCCGGGAAGCTCGAGTACTACGAGTCGTTCGGCATCGACGAGGTGGTCCTGCGTGTCCCGCTCGGCGACGCCGGCGTCGTTCTGCCCGTCCTGGACGACTACGCGAAGTTGGTGGATGCATGAATGCAGGGGGGACGGTCCGGATCGGGACCCTCGGGGCGGCGCGCATCACACCGGGCGCGTTGGTCAAGCCGGCACGAAGCGTGGGCGAGGCCGAGGTCGTCGCGGTCGCGGCGCGTGACCCCGACCGAGCCGAGCGGTTCGCCCGCAAGCACAAGATCCCGACCGTGTACGCGACGTACGACGACGTCATCGCCGCCCCGGACATCGACGCGATCTACAACCCGCTACCGAACGGCCTGCACGCCGAGTGGACGCTGAAGGCGATCGCAGCCGGCAAGCACGTCCTGTGCGAGAAGCCGTTCACCTCGAACGCCGCCGAAGCCGAGGAGGTGGCGACGGCCGCCGAAAGTACGGGGCTGGTCGTGATGGAGGCATTCCACTACCGCTACCACCCGCTGGCGCAACGGATGCACGACGTCGTGGCGGGCGGCGAGCTCGGTCGGCTCGAACGCGTCGAGACGACCATGTGCATTCCGTTGCCACTCTTCAGGGACATCCGCTACCAGTACGACCTCGGCGGCGGAGCGACCATGGACGTCGGCGCGTACACCGTGCACCAGCTGCGACTGCTCGGCGGGGACGACCCCGAGGTCGTCAATGCCCACGCTCGCCTCCAGTCGCCCCGCGTCGACCGCTGGATGCAAGCCGACATGCGCTGGCCGGAAGGTCACACGGGTCGCATGACGTGCTCGTTGTGGTCGAGCACGCCGCTCAAGCTGTCGATCCGGGCGTCGGGGAGTCGGGGTGAGCTCCGCGTCTTCAACCAGACCGGCCCGCAGTTCTTCTCCCGGTTCACGGTGATGCAGGACGGGAAGAAGGAGCGTGAGAAGTTCCCGCGCAAGCCGACCTACGCCTACCAGCTCGAGGCATTCACGAGCGCCGTGTTGCACGGCACGCCCATCCTCACACCACCGGCCGACTCCGTGGAGAACATGCGCGTCATCGACGCCGTCTACCGCGCTGCCGGCCTCCCCATCCGGGGCGAGGCGGTGGCCTGATCAGCTCAGGCGCTCGACGATCGTGACGTTCGCCTGGCCGCCGCCTTCGCACATGGTCTGCATCCCCCAGCGGCCGTCGGTGCGGTCGAGCTCGTGGAGCAGCGTCGTCATGAGTCGGGCGCCGGTCGCGCCCAGCGGGTGGCCGAGGGCGATGGCGCCGCCGTTCACGTTCACCTTGCTGAGGTCGGCGCCCGTCTCGTGTTGCCAGGCCAGCACGACCGATGCGAACGCCTCGTTGATCTCGACCAGATCCAGGTCGTCGAGCGACATGCCGGTGCGCTCGAGCGCGTACGCGGTGGCCGGGATCGGCGCGGTGAGCATGAAGATCGGGTCGGCGCCTCGCACGCTCAGGTGGTGGACGCGTGCCCGCGGGGTCAAGCCATGCTGCCGGAGCCCGCGCTCCGACACGACGAGCATCGCGGCAGCGGCGTCCGAGATCTGGCTCGAGACGGCGGCGGTGACACGCCCGCCCTCGGTGAGGGGCGGCAGCGATGCCATGCGCTCGAGTGACGTGTCACGGCGCGGCCCTTCGTCGGTCGCGGCACCTTCGTAGGGGAGGATCTCGCGCTCGAAGCGCGCCTCGTCGATGGCGGTGACGGCGCGGCGGTGGCTCTCGAGGGCGAAGGCTTCCATGTCGTCACGGGAGATGCCCCATTTCTCGGCGATCATCTCCGCGCTCCGGAATTGCGTTACCTCCTGAGTGCCGTACCGGGCCCGCCACCCTTCTGAGCCGGTGAACGGATCGTCGAATCCCATGGGCTGGGCGACCGTCATCGCCGACGCGATCGGGATCATGCTCATGTTCTGCACGCCGCCGGCGACCACGACGTCGTTCGTGCCGCTGAGGACGGCCTGGGCGGCGAAGTGCAGCGCCTGTTGCGACGACCCGCACTGCCGGTCGACCGTCGTCCCCGGCACCTCGTCGGGCAAGCCCGCGGCGAGCCAACAGGTCCGCGCGATGTCACCGGCCTGGGGCCCGATCGTGTCCACACAGCCGAACACGACGTCCTCGACGACGGCCGGATCGATCCCGGTCCGGTCGACCAGGCCTGTAATCACGTGGGCGCCGAGGTCGGCCGGGTGCACGGCGGCGAGCCCGCCGCCCTTCTTACCCACCGGTGTTCGCACCGCGTCGACGATGTAGGCCTCGGCCATCACTGCTCCTCGGGCGTCGTCTCGCCGTCCAGGATCGCGCGTCCCACCTGGTCGCCGTGCCAGGCGGCGTCGCCCCACGACGCGGCCAGCGCCCACGCCCGCTTCATCCAGAGGTGCAGGTCGTATTCGGTCGTGTACCCGAGCGCGCCGTGCACCTGGAGCGCGGCGCGAGCGGCGAGGAGCGCGGCCTCGGACGCGCGTGCCTTGGCCATGCCGACGTGCACGAACCGGGCGTTGTCCCCGTGCGCCATCGACCACGCTGCTCGGTACACGAGCGGTCGGGCGAACTCCAGCGCCAACGCGACGTTCGCGAGGTGGTGCTTGACGGCCTGGAAGGAACCGATCGGTACTCCGAACTGGTGGCGTTCCTTCGCGTAGTCGACGGTCATCGTGAGCATGCGGTCGGTCAAGCCGATCAGCTGAGCGGCTACACCGAGCGCGGCTTGTTCCGTGACCGCGTGGCTGATCGAGTTGGGCGGCGTGGTCATCGCGAGCGGCCGCCGCGAGCCGTCGACCGATTCGTGCGGCCGCAGCGAGAGCGCGCGCGGTTCGAGGAACGCATCGCCCACCAGCACGAGGTCGGCGTCGGCGCCGTAGGGCAAGAGGCCCGACGGCGGCGCGACCGTGATCGTCACACCGCCGGCGGCCGCCGCCGGGGCCCGATCGCCCTCGAGCAGCGGAACCGCCACGGCGGCATGCTCGACGATCGGTTCGGGGAGCGCGGCCCGGCCCGACTCCTCGAGCAGCAGCACGAGGTCGCGGAAGTCGCCGCCGAGCCCGCCGCATTCCTCCGGCGCGAGCACGCCGAGCACGCCCATCTCGCCCAGGCGCGGCCACAGCCCCGAGCGGCCTGTGTCGTTCGTCCACGCGTCGCGTACGACCTTCGGCGGGCATTCGTTCTCGAGGAAGGAGCGGACCGCGTCGCGCATTGCGAGCTGCTCGTCCGAGAACGCGAACCTCACGCGATCACCGCCGGGGGAGACCGAGCACGCGCTCGGCGACGACGTTGCGCTGGATCTCGTTCGTCCCCGCGTAGATCGGCCCCGAGAGCGAGAACTGCCAGCCCTTCATCCAGACGGCGTCGTCGCCGTCGACGAGCTCGGCCCGCGGGCCCAACAGACGCAAGGCGGTCTCGTGGAGACGCACGTCGAGCTCCGACCAGAAGATCTTCACGAGACTGGCCTCGGGCCCGGTGCGGCCGCCGTCCATCAGGCGGGTGACGGTCCAGAAGGTCTGCCACCGGTACGCGTCGGCGTCGACCCACGCGCGCAGGACGGCGTCGCGGACGGTCGGGTCGGCGTCGTCCGCATGCGCTCGGTACAAGTCGACCAGCCGCTCCGCCGCTGCCAAGAACCGGCCCGGGCTGCGCAACGTCAGGCCCCGCTCCGAGCCCGTGGTCGCCATGGCGACGCGCCACCCCTCGTGCACGGCGCCGAGGACGTCCCGATCGGGCACGAATACGTCCTCGAGGAAGACCTCGGCGAAGCCCTCGTCGCCGTCGAGCCGCTCGACGGGCCGAACCGTCACCCCCTCGGCGTGCAGGTCGACCAGGAAGTACGTCAAGCCTCGGTGCCGCTCCGCCTCGGGATCACTACGGAACAGGCCGAACATCCGGTCGCAGAACGCGCCTCGGGTCGTCCACGTCTTCTGACCCGAAAGTCGCCAACCGTCGTTCGCGTCGTCGCGGGCTGCGCGTGAGCTGATCCCGGCGAGGTCGCTACCCGCATTCGGCTCCGACCAACCCTGGCACCACGTCTCTTCTCCGGACGCCATCTTCCGGAGGATGCGGTCCTGCTGCTCTTTGGTGCCGAGCTCGAACAGTGTCGGCGCCAGCAGGAAGATGCCGTTCTGGGTGACGCGTTGCGGCGCGCCGGCGCGGTAGTACTCCTCCTCGAAAATCAGCCACTCCATGAGCGACGCGTCGCGCCCCCCGTACTCCTGCGGCCAGGACACCACTGCCCAGCCCGCGTCGAACAAGGCGCGCTCCCACTCCTTGTGGAGCGCGAAGCCCTCCCGCGTGTCCCCGGACGGCAGCGCCGGGCGCGGCACGTTCGCCTCCAGCCACGAGCGTGCCTCGGCGCGGAAGGCCTCTTCCGGCTCGGTGAAGGTGAGGTCCACGAACGCGTCAGCGGACGAGGATCACCGACGACCCGTGCCCGAAGAGTCCCTGGTTGACCGTGAGCCCGACGTGCGCGCCCTCGACCTGGCGCTCGCCCGCCTCGCCCCGCAGCTGCCATACGATCTCGCACACCTGCGCCAGCGCCTGGGCGGGAACGGCCTCGCCGAAACACGCCAGGCCGCCGCTCGGGTTCACAGGGATCCGGCCGCCGATCGTCGTCGCGCCGTCGTGCACGAGCTTCTCGGCCTCGCCGGGACCGCACAGCCCGATGTTCTCGTACCAGTCGAGCTCGAGCGCGGTCGACAGGTCGTAGACCTCGGCGACGTCGAGGTCGTCGGGGCCGAGGCCGGCCTCGGCGTAGGCGCGCTGCGCGATGGCGTCGCGGAACGTCACCGGCCCCGGCGGCACCGCCGCCGCCGAATCGGTGGCGAAGTCCGGCATCTCGATCACGGTGTTCGGGAACGACGGCGTCACCGTCGAGACGGCGGCGACGCGCACCGGGCCCGTGGCGCCGCGCGTGCCTGCGTACTCGACGCTGGACACGACGACGGCGGCAGCCCCGTCGCTGGTCGCGCAGATGTCGAGCAGGCGGAGCGGCTCGGCGACGACGGGGGAGCCCATCACTTCGTCCTCGGTGACCGCCTTGCGGTAGCGCGCATTTGGGTTCGCGAGACCGTGGGCGGCGTTCTTCACTTTCACCTTCGCGAAGTCGACCGGTGTCGCCCCGAAAAGCTCCATGCGCCGGCGGGCGTACAGCGCGAAGTACGTCGGATTGGTGGCCCCGAGCAGCCGGAACCGGAGCCAGTCCGGATCGTCGCCCCGCTCGCCCGCGGTCGGCGCAAGGAAGCCTTTTGGGGTCGTGTCGGCGCCGACGACGAGGGCCACGTCGCACAGGCCGCCGAGGATCTGCGCGCGGGCGGCGTTCAGCGCGGTGGCGCCGGACGCGCACGCGGAGTAGTTGCTCGCCACTGGCGCGCCCTGCCATCCGAGCGCCTGCGCGAACGTCGCGCCCGAGACATACCCCGGGTAACCGTTCCGGATGGTGTCGGCGCCGGACACGAACTGGACGTCGCTCCACTCGAGCCCGGCGTCTTCGAGGGCGGCGCGGGCGGCGGCGATGCCGTACTCGACGAAGCTCCGACCCCACTTCCCCCACGGATGCATGCCCACGCCGAGGACGGCGATGTCGTGATCACCCATCGGAGCCTGCTCCCCCGGTCGGCTTCCACTTCCAGACGACGTACTCGTGGTCGTCGTCCTCGAACAACGTGGCGAGGACGAGCTCGACCTCGTCGCCGACCCGCAGCGTGGCCGGGTCGACGGCGTCGGCGACCTGCCCGAGCACGACCATCTTCTCGCGGGGGAGTTCGACGGCGGCGACGGAGAACGGCTCGAAGGGGTCGCCCGCGACGAACGGCGCCGGCGGCGCGTAGTGGTTCGTCGTGAACGACCAGACCGTGCCCCGGGTCGACAACGGCGCCTCCTCGAAGTCGGTGCCGTCGCAACTCGGGTTGCGACAAAACTCCGACGCCTTCGGGAAGAAGTAGCTGCCGCAGCGTGTGCACCGGTTGCCGAGCAGCCGCGGGTCGGCATCGTCGAGTGTGAACCAGCCCTCCACGGCCGCCACTCGCTCCTTCGTGCTCATGCGCCCTCCTTCTCGAGGCGGGTCAGGGTCTGCTCCGCCTCGTCCACGATCCTCGCGACCAGCTCGTTGACGCTGGGCAGCTCGTCGATGACGCCCACGCCCTGGCCGGTCGGCAGGATGCCCGTCTCGAGCCGCCCGTCCACCATCGTTGCCTTCGTGAGCATCGGCGCGTTGGCGGCCATCGCCACCTGCGACCACGTCAGTCCCTCCTTGCGCTTCATGGCCAGGCCCTCTCGCGCCAGCGCTCGCAGCGACGTCCCCGTGAGCTTGCGGAAGACGAGCGCGTTGCGAAGCGCGCGGGGGAGCGACGTCAGCCGACCCGAGTGCTCGAGGTGGTCGACCACCTCGGTGCGGATGACGCGCTGCGGGTAGCCGTCGATGCGCTTCGTGACCACGGTGCCGGTCACGGGCGTGCCGAGGTAGACGTCCTTCACGGTGTCGGGCACGGTGCTCTCCTTCGTGAGCAGGAACCGTGTGCCCATCGCAACGCCCGCCGCGCCCCAGGCCAGCGCCGCTGTCAGCCCGCGCCCGTCGGTAAATCCGCCGGCCGCAATGACGGGAAGGTCGACGGCGTCCACGACTTGGGGGAGCAGCAACGACGTAGGAATGGTGCCCGTGTGCCCGCCGCCCTCGGCGCCCTGCGCGATCACCGCTTCGACCCCCCACGCCGCGACCTTCTCGGCGTGCCGCGGCGCGCCCACGGTCGGCATCGTGACGACACCGGCGTCACGCAGTCGCTTGACGAGGCGTTCACCCGGTGCCTGGGCGAAGCTCGCCACCCGAACGCGTTCGCGGATGAGCAGCTCGATGCGCCGGTCGACGTCGTCCTGGTCGGCCCGCAGGTTCACGCCGAAGGGATGGTCGGTGCGGTCCTGCACCTCGTGCACGGCCCGGACGAGCTGGTCGTACGTCATCGTCGCCGACGCCAGGATGCCGAGGCCGCCCGCCTCGCTCGTCGCCGACGTGAGCCGGGCGCCGGCCACCCAGCCCATGCCCGTCTGGACGATCGGGTACCTCACGCCGAACAGGTCGCACGCCCGGGTGTGGAGCGCCGGATGTGTCACCCGGGCACCTCCTTCGTGCGAAGGTCGTGGGGATCGATCACGTCCCTGATGAGCCGGAGCTCGTCGTCGGTGGGCGGCCGCGACTCGGGCACCTCGTCGGGGATCACGAGCCCGAAGCCGGTGGCGGCGACGACCTCGTCGACGGTGACGCCGGGGTGGACCGAGAGCAGCCGCATGCGGTGCTCGGGGCTCTCGAAGTCGAGCACGCCGAGGTTGGTGACCACCCGCTTCAAGTGGTGGAAGCTCCGCTCGGCGGAGCCGAGCTTCTGCGCCCGGTCGTAGCCGACGCCGCACACGACGTCGACCTGCTCGACGAACACCTTGGGGGAGTGGCTCGGGATCCAGTAGCTGGTGGTGTCGTTGATGGTGTTCCCCGGCGCGCCCCGCAAGCCGAGGAGCTGCGCCTTGGGGTGCGCGGGATCACCGATGAGTGCGAAGTTCTGGTTGCCGTACGGGTCGATCTGGCTCGCGCCCATCATCACGTGCCGCCGGCCCGACCAAACGACGTCGAACATGGCCCGGTACGGGTTCCAAGACTCGACCACCTTGGGCGCGTCGTCGTCGCCGACCGGGAGCACGTTGCCGACGAGGAGTGCCTCGCCGTCCGTCACCACCAGGTCGGGCTCGAAGGTGGCGCGCGCGAGGCGTCCGCCGATCATCGGGACGTTCCCGATCGGGTTGGCGAGGATCTCGCGGTCACCGCGGAACACCTCGGCGACGGCGACGACGCAGACGTCGGCCCGGGTCGCGTCCGTCACGGCTGTCTCACAGCCCGACTGCCTTGAGGTACTCGTCGTGGCCGTCGACGTCGAGGTAGCGGTGGCGGAACGCGTTCCAGGCGTCGTCGTCACGCGCGGTCGCCGCGTACTCGCGCTGGAAGGCCTCGTCGCGGTCGTAGTCGGGCGCGCACGACGTGAAATGGGCGCCGAACGGGGCCTCGACCACGCCGTCGACCATCAGACGGTTGATGCGCATTGTTTGCACGGGTCCCTGCGCGGCGAGATCCTCGGTCGGGACGACCTGCTCGACCGACATGAACCGCCGCGTCGCCGCCAGGCAGAACAGATCGTCGAAGTACGGGTCGACGCCGAGGTACTGGCCGTTCCCACCGGCGTCGCCGCGGTTCATGTGGACGAGCGCGACGTCGAGCTCGAGCGCAGGCACGGCGACGAGCTCCTCGCCCTCGTCATCCGGCAGACGGTACGGCGACTGCACTGTGCGCAGCTCCGGATAGAGGCGGAACACGTCGGAGCCGAGACCGGCCCGAGTCGGCAGGAACGGCACGCGCCATGCCGCCGCCTGCAGCCCCAGGAGAAACATCCCCTCGTCGAGCTCACGGGTCTCCACGGTGCCCGCCTGGCGGGCGGCGCGGAAGTGCGGCTCCAGTGGGATCGTGTCGAGCGACACGAACGCGAACACCGCCCGCTTCACCTTGCCGAGGCGGCACAGCAGCCCAACGTCGGGACCGCCGTAGCTCACGAGCGTGAGGTCCTTGACCGGCGTGCGGGCGATGGCTCGGACGAGCGACATGGGCTTGCGCCGCGATCCCCAGCCGCCGATCCCGATCGTCATGCCGTCGCGCAGCTCCGCCGCGACCTCGTCCTCGGACGTCCGCTTGTCGGGCACGGAGGCTCCCGGCTACTCGCCGAACTCGGGATCGCGCTTGTCGACGAACGCGTCTCTAGCTTCGTCAGCGACACCGGACAGGTTGAGCTCGAAGGTGTAGCCCTGCTCGTACCGGTACGAGCGCTTGACGTCGACCGGGTCGATGCCGTTCAGAGATTCCTTGGCGGCGCGGATCACCACGGGGCTCTTCTCGGCGATGCGGCGGGCGAGCGCGTACGCGGCGTCCTGGAGCCGGTCCGGCTCCACGACCGCGAGCACCGTGCCGTAGTCGTGGAGCTCGTCGGCGGTGGCCGTCGCCGACGTGTAGACCATCTCGCGCATCCGTTGCTGCGGGACGAGGCGAGCCAGGTGCGTGGCGGCGCCGAGCGCGCCCCGGTCCACCTCGGGAAGCCCGAACGTGGCGTCCGTCGAGGCCAGGACGATGTCGGCGTTGCCGGCGAGGCCGATCCCGCCGCCGAGGCAGTAGCCGTGCACAGCGGCGATGACGGGGACGGCGCACTCGTAGACAGCGGCGAACGCGGCGAAGCAGCCACGGTTGGCTCCGATCAGAGCGTCGAAGCCTTCGGTGTTCTGCATCTCCTTGATGTCGACGCCGGCGTTGAACCCGCGGCCCTCGGCGCGGAGCACGACGACACGAACACTTGGATCGTTGCTTGCCGCGGTGATGGTGTCTGCCAGCTCGAACCAACCGGCCACCGTGAGTGC